>DASRCB010000393.1:0-9811 GCA_035653295.1 Bryobacteraceae bacterium | reverse complement strand
GTCATGCCGGGCTGCGCCGCCGTCCCGCGCAGGCGCAGATCGGCCTCCGCCTGCAGATTCTGGGCGAGCGAAGCCTGCACCGAGAGCGCCGGCGAAGTGCGGATGCGCACGTCCAGCTTCATGTTCTCGAGGAATGGCGATGGCGCTGTCGGCGCTTGCACCGGCGGGGCCGCGCGCGACAGCATGGAGCCGATATCGCTCTGTGGGCTGTACGCCACGCGATCGACGGTCACCGTGCCTGAGGCCAGGCTGTTCTGCATCGTGCCGGTCAGGTTCACCGCGGTGTCGATGGTCACACTCACGCCCTGCTGCACGCGGATGCGTACGTTCTGCGCTCCGGCTTTCAAACCGAAGCGCACCGTGG
Organism: Bryobacteraceae bacterium; assembly: GCA_035653295.1. GTDB lineage: Bacteria > Acidobacteriota > Terriglobia > Bryobacterales > Bryobacteraceae > DASRCB01. The sequence goes on along the minus strand of DASRCB010000393.1, from coordinate 9,447 downwards.
GCGAGAACGACGCAAACCCCGCGAGGGTGACCTTGCCTCCGCCGGATTCGCCGGTGATGTTTTGGATCACGGCATTCGTGCCCTGGAACAGAACCACGCCATTGGCGTGAGAGATGCCATTGGGAGCATCGATGTAGTTGACGGAAGCGTTGTGCAGCTCCAGCCGGCCATTCAGCAGCGGCTGGCTGAATGTACCGCGGACATCGGTCGCCAGAGCTATCGTTCCCGAAGAGTAGAAGTCCTGGTCGAAGTTCTGGATCACGGCGAGATCCACGTTGGCCCCGAGATTCAAATTCAGTGTCCGGGCCTGGAGGGCTACTGTTCCAGCGGCATGGATGTCCGTGGATGGTCCGGCAAGGCGCGCGCTCTGGACCGTCACCACGCCGCGGTCCAGGGAGGCGACGATCGGGCCCTGGTTCTTAATCACGATCGGCTTCTGCGGCGTATTCGGCGGAGGCACCGTGTTGAACTGCAGCCGCGAAAGCTCGAAACGGCCGCGCAGAGTGTCCACCTGCGTCGCCGGACCGTTCACCGTGATCTGACCATCGGCGACGGCGTCGTAGCGATCCGGCTCGCCTGTCGAGGAACCGAGGAAGGGATGAATCTTCGCCCACTCCACGTTGCTGAACGTCAGCCGCGCATCCACCGGGTAGTCGCCGCGAAGTTGAGCGTTCCCCTGGCCCTGTATCGTCGAGCCGGCAAAATCGGAGTCGAGGCGGAAGTCGAGCCTCTGACCCACCCCGGTTTTGGCCGCCAGCGTCAGGTCGCCGAAATTCTTCCCTTCGGCCGAAATGCCGCGCGCAGCGAGGTCCGCGTTGAGGTCTGAAAACAACACGCGCGGACTGCCCTTCTGCACCGTCGCGGCCCCGCGCGCACTCAGCTGCACCGTTCCCCCGAGACCCGGGCGCGCCTTCTGCACGTTCTTAATCTTCGCCAGATCGATTCCCCGGCTGTTCACATTGAAGGTCAGGTTGCCGCTCTGCAGATCCCCCTCGGGATGATCGTAGCGGGCCGCCAGATCGATGCGCGCGGCCCCGGAAACCACCTCCAGCTGCGGCACATCGACGCTCGTCGCCAGATACGAGATGCGCGCCTGCACGCGATCGATCGGCTCGTCGTAGAGGTTGGCTTTCGTAAGCGTCAGATCGACGTTGCCCTGCGGGTTCTGAATAGTCCCGCTGACATGCGCGTTCGCGGACAGAATGCCGCGCGCCGGAATATCGGTCTTCTGCGCCACGGCCAGTACGCGTTCGATGGGCAGATTGGCGATGCTGGCGTCAGCGGTCGTTGGATACCCACGCTGCAGCTGCGTGGTCCCGTTGACGTGAATATTCGATCCCGCGAAATCGGAGGCTACGTTGTAACTCACGGTCGCGCCGCTGGTGCGCGCCGTCGCAGAAAAATCGCCGTAGTTCTGGTTGTCGAAGCGCAGCCCACGGGCGGACGCGTCGGCATTCAGGCTGGTCAGCAGGAACTCGGTGCTCTTCCCGGCAGCCACCGTCGGCGTGCCCCGGGCGCTCGTTACCGGACTGGCCGTCTCCTCCAGATTGCCCGTCACGTCGGCATTGAGATTGAGCACCCCCGCTGTTCCCGGCCGCTGCTTCTGAAGCGTTCGCAGCTGCGCAAGATCGATCTGGTTGCTGGCGACGTGTGCGTGGAGACGGCCGGTCGAGAAGCTGTCGCGCGGGTGCTGGAATTCGGCGCTCAGATTCACGCGCGCATTTCCGGCCGCGATATAAGCGGTCGGAATGGTCACCAGCCGGTCCTGCATGTTCACCTGCGCGGCGATCTGGTCGAAAGATTCACCCGCGATCGTGCCGTTCGCCAGGTTCAGGTTGGCTGTGCCGGTGGGATCGCCGATCGTCCCCCCGATATGCGCGCTGGCCGTCAGCACGCCCGAGTATCCTTTCGGCGACTGGCCCGCCAGGGCCATGATATCCGCCAGATCCCCGTTCCTGACCGTCAGGTTCGCCGTCAGTGGTTCGTTCGGCTTCGGGCTCCAGTCGCGCAGCCCAACGGTCGCCGCTAGCTGCAACTGCATGGGCCCGCGTGTCAGCATCACATTCTGGAGCGACGCGTTCGATTTCGAAGCGCTCAGGTCGGCCATGAGGCCGTCGAACCGCCGCCCCTCGACGCTGAAGCGGCTGACCGCAAGATGCCCGGTGATGTGCGGCGAGGTCAGACTTCCCGCCAGTACGCCGTTGAAAGTCGCCTCGCCGCCCTCGAGTTCGATGGGCGGGGTCTTCCCCGGATAGAATGCTGCGAGCAGATCGTTCAGGTTGCGGGACGTGAAGCTGATCCTGAGGCCGCTCGCCAGGGACCCGGACAGCCGCAGGTGCGAGTGGGGAAGATTGAGCGTCGAGTTGGTGACGGCGACCGTTCCGGTGGCCCCGTTGTAAGCGACATCCAGTTTCCCGGAGAGCGGAACGCCCTGCCTGCCGGGCGCGATGGCCAGTTGCATACGCGCCTGAACGCCTTTCGCACCCGGCGCCTTCAGATCGCCCTCCGCCTCAATCGGTCCGGTAACGATACCGTCATAAGGAACGTTGGTCACACCGAGCGCGCGCGCGGCGTGCTGGATGTCGAGGTGATGAACAACGCCCTTGAAATGGTACTTCGCGAGGTCGTGCAGCGATGCATCACCGGTAATCTGCCCGCCCAGCGCGGAGAGGTTGAGATCGGTGAGGTTCACGTCGGACGGTGTGTAACGGATGTTGGAGGAGACGTTAACGCCGCGAATCCGCTGTTTGCCGCTGATCAGCGAGATATCCTGCCCAACGATGTGCCCGGTGACGACGACGTTATTATCCGGGCCCATGCTCGCCGTTCCATCCAGGTTCACCGTTCCCTCGGGCTTTGCCGAAACGTGCGCCAGGCGGCCCAGTTGTCCCAGATCGAGATGAGTACGGAACTGGATCGCATCGGTGTGTTCCGGCGTCTGCTTCTCCAAAGTTCCCGACGCTTCGAGCACCGAATTTCCGACACTCAGCTTCAGGCCGGATAAGTTCAGACCGCTGGATGAGTAAGTAGCGTCGGCGTTCACGTTGACGAACTGCGGGACGTTGTTCCCGGTCAGATAGAGCGGCGCGTTCGAGACGTGTTTAAGATCGGCCAGCGACATGCGCCCGTGAATCTGCGCCGCCAGGTCCGGATTCTTCATGTCCGAGACGGATGCCTTGATGTACAGCTGCGAGTTCGGTGTAGTAATCTTTGCCGTATTGATGTCGATACGGTCCTTCTGCAGCGAGAGCGGCAGGGTCACGGTGAAGTTGACCGGTGTGTTGCGGCCGTAAAGCACGTACAGCGGGTCGAGCGATAACTGGCCCTGATACGCCTGCTTCAGCATGCTGTACCAAAGCTGCATTCGCAGATTGTTGCCGCGCAGGTTGATGGGCTGCTTCTGTGACTCGAAGGTGAGCAGGCCCTGATTCAATTCAAAGTGCCCGACCGCCAGATCGACAACCGTTTCGAGCGAGCTCTTGTTCGATGCGGGCTGCTTCTGCTTTGGCGAGGGGACGTTGGTCTGCCCGTTCGGCAGCACGACGACATTCGCCTGGGGCTGGTCCACGCCGAGATAGCCCACACCGAGAAACTTGCCGTTGGTGAAGAAGCGCAGGTCCAGTTCCAGCCGTTTCGCGCTCAGGAACGGCGCCGCGCCGGCGGGCTCGTTGCCGTGAATCACGAAATCGGTCACGATGGCGCGCAGGTGCGACCATTCGAACGAAAACGAGCCTACGGTCACAGTCCCGCCGGTGGCCGCCTCTGTTTCGGTCACGATCTTCTGCGCCACCCAGCTTCGGAACCAGTCGGTGCGCACGATGACAATGGCCGCAATGACCACCACCACAATCAGCGCCGCCAGCCCGATGCCGACGTTGCGCAGTATGCGCATCGGCCGGCTCATTCCAGAACCCCCGGTATGAATCGAACGCTCATGTCTTTGCGCTGCTGATCAAGCCAGGCGTTAAACAGCTGGTTAATTTGCTGCGCGGTCAGGGACTCCCGGATCTTCGGCGCCAGCGTCTCGAACGTTCCGCCCGGATTCTGCCGGTCGAGTTCGGCGCGATGCTGATCGTAGTACGTGCGCACCTCCTGATCGGAAATGAGAACGGCAGGGCGGAAACGCTGGTCGATGAAACGCAGCACCGTAAGCTGCCAAAGCAGCCGCGCCCGCAACTCGTCTTCCGTTAGACCGTAACGCTCCAGACTCTGTTGCATCCGGCGATCGGAGTTGCCGAACCGGTCTTTCCGGATCTGGGCCAGCAGGGCCGCGGCATCGGCCGCCGAAGGCCGGTCGTAACCCCCTACCTTCAGTTCGTTGCGAATGATGTCCTGCTCGATGAGGCGCTGCGCCGACTGCCGCTTCGCTTCCGGCGAAAGGTCCAGCGGTTGATTGTTCAGGAACGCGGTGGCTCGCAGGTCACGATCGATGTCGCTGGTCTTAATCGCATGCCCCCCCGCGACAACGGCGATGCGGTCGAGAGTAATAAAATCCGCCGCGGCTCCGAGAAGGCAACCCAGCACAAGCCCCGCTGCAATTCGGCGCGTCATCAGAATGTCTGCCCGATGGAGAAGAAAAATTGGAAGTGGCTCACGCTTTGGTGTACCGGCTGGCAGAAGGAGGCGGTGCTGCCGGGCGTGCACTGCAGCAGCTCGAACGGGGTCCCCTTGAAACCGACGAAGGAGGGCGGATTGATGCTGTATGCCAGGTCCACCCGGATCGGCCCCACCGGCGTGCGATAGCGAATGCCGAATCCGGCGGCCTGAACCATATAGTTGAAGTCCTGATCGTTGCGCTGCGTGAACCGGAAAGTCATATGGCTGAGGTCCGTGAACACATTGCCCATGTCGTGAAACAGCACGCCCTGGATGTTCGGCCCCATAAACGGAAAGCGCCACTCGAGGTTATTGATGAACAAAGCGTTGCCGCCCAGCGGGAATCCCGTGGGGGCCGACGCCGGACCACCGGGCGTCAGCGGAGCGCCGATATCCCGCGGCCCCGCCTGGTTGAACGGAAAGGCGCGAATCGAATCCGCGCCGCCGCTGAAGAACCGCTCCGGAAGCGGGATGTATTGCGAAGGCAGGTAGCCGGCCGGTACGGAAAACGGCGAGATCACGCCGAACTGTGTCTGCCGGGCGAACACCGTGTTGCGGGTGATGTTGTAGTAAGTCGCATTGCGCAGCAGCACCTTGCTGAAGTTTCGCTGCGAACCGAAGAACCGTCCCGCCAGCCCGATATTGGCGGTGTTCCAGATGCCGCGATGTGGATCGGCCGGATTGTCGCGGCGGTCCTGAATCAGGTCTGTCTCCACCAGCGCCACGTTGTCCGGCGCCAGGAACTGCGGCACCAGCAGCACGGGAATAATCACGTTCTGCACCGTATCGCGCCGATACGTGTAACGGAACAGCGCGTGAAACGATTTCGAGAAATTCTGCGATATCTGGATGGAGGCCTGTTCGCGCCGCGAAGCGAAGGTCTGAACGCTCAGCTCGTTGTCGTAGAGCAGGGTGAAAGTGATGTTACGGCCGTCCACATTGCGAAAACGCGGCGCGAGATAGTCGAAGGAAGCAAGCTTCTGCAGATTCGAGTAATTCCCTCGCAGTGTGACGACATGGCCCAGGCCCAGGAAGTTCAGCCGGCTCACATTCAGCGAGAACTCCGGACTGAAACCCGTGCTGCCCGCCGCCGAAGCGAGGCTGGTGCTGCTCGGCGTCCCAAAACGGCCGATCTGCGCCCCAACGCCCAGGGTCAAATGGTACCGGTTTGCTTCCTCGAAGTTATAAAGCACATACTTGTGGTCCTCCGCCCCGTCGGGGTTCTGAATCGCCGTATCCACGCGGGCGAAAATGCCGAGATCGTAGAATGCCTTCTGGATATCCGTCTCTTTGACCGGCGATAAGGGATCGCCGGCATTCAGCGTGATCTGGCGGTCGATCAGACTCTGCCGCGTGGTCTTGATGCCGGACGTAATCACGTCGCGGACATACTGGCGGTCGCCCTCGGTGACGTTATAGACAATGTTGACGTGATGGGGAGCGTCGCTCGGCCTCCACGCCGCCTGAAACGTCGCCTTGGGAAAGCCGCTCGAGTAATACAGCGTCAGAATCTGATTACGGTCGGTGGCCATGTTGACGTCGGAGAACGGCTGGCCAACGATTGACGACAGACCGGCGGCAACCTGTTCCTTCGGAAGCTGCCGCACGCCGTTGATCGCCAGGTTATCCACCACCCACTGCGGTCCCGGCGCAACGTGCATGGTCACGGCGATATCCCCGGGCTTGCCCTTGTAATCATGGATTACGGTGCTGGTGACTTTGCAGTCGTGAAATCCGTTGGCCTGATACAGCGCGGTAATGTTCTGTTCGTCTTTCTTCCGAAATGCTTCGCTGTAACGCCCATGCCGCTCGGTAATGAAGCCGGCGGGAGTCAAAAACATCCGCTCCCGCAGATCCTCATCTTTGAAATAGGTGTTACCTTCAATGTCCACCTTCACCAGCTTGTAGCGCGACCCGCGCTCGATGATGTAATCGATGGTCATTTCCCCGTTCTGCACGGGTGTATGGCGCCACTCCACGCCGACATCGTAATAACCCTGGGACTGAAAGTAATCGCGCAGGTTGCGCGCGCCCTCCACCAGCAGATCCCGGTCAACGGCTTCCTCTTCATAGACCGGCACGTACTTCTTCAGCTTCCGTTTTGAGACCTTGGCGCCCTGAGTCCTGATCTTGATTTTCGGGCCGGACTTAATGTTCAGAACCGGCTTTACGCGGCGGTGCTGCTCGTCATAATCCAGCTTCTGCAGTTCGACCTTCGCCGCCAGGTAGTCTTTCTTTCCGTAAGTGTTTAGAATGCCGGCGATTCCGTTTCGCGTGCGGCTGTCGGTCACCTGCCTCCACCAGTTGATGAATCGCAGCCGCCAGCCGGTAGCCCGAACAATGGTGTTATCGGAGAGTTTCGTATCGCCGCTGATCGATGGCATTTCGTATTTTGCGCGTTTGCCCTCGTGAACGGTGAAAGTCAGAAAGACCTGCTGGCCGTCGTTGTCGCGCTCCACCTCCGGGCGGACCGTGCCGTCATACAGCCCGTTCGCGACCAGCAGCTTTTGAATACTCTCCTGCGCCTGTTTGACATCTTCGTCATGGAATGGCGTCCCCAGTGTGAACCCGGCATTGGCCGCAACCTGCCCCCGATTCGGCGGCGACGCGACTTTCCCTTCCACGTTCACGCCACCCACGAACCAGGCCGGCGTCAGCACGAAGCGAACGATCACGCCGTTGCCCGACGATTCCGCCTGGACCTGAATGTCTTCGAAACGGCCGGTGGCGAACATGCTGTCGATCGCTGCGGCCACTTCGCTGGCCTGAAGCGGTTCGCCCACATGCAGCGGCTGCGCGCGCGCCAGATCGGCGGGGGCCAGCGTCGGAGCAGGCGAATACTGGATACCCACGATGTTGCGCCCTTCGTACTCCGACGTTTGTCCCAGGAGCGCGGGCGCGAACGCGATCAGGGCACACGGCGCCCACAACCTGACCGCAAGCGGCTTGCTCACCTTTGTTGGATTCAGATTTTCCTGTTTCGTTACTGCGTGGTTAGTTCACATGCGCGCAAGTGAACAGCCACTAATATGCCTTCGCCACCACAACGCGGCGTTCTACCGTCTCCCCGGTAATGACGCACTTGCCTGGCCCGTCGAAGCGATCTTCCAGAGGAATGCAGCGCACAGTCGCGCGGAATCCCTTCAGCCGGGCATCGCATTCCGGATCGTCTTTCAGATGCGCCATGACGAACCGGCCGCCGCCCTTTTCCGCGGTGACATCGCCGAGAATCGACTCGATCTCTTCCAGCGAATTGGCCAGCACGGTGGAAGATTCCAGCCGCTGCCTGGCCGCGTTATAGAGATCCGTCTGCATGCGCGACAGCGTCTCCTCGAGGGCCTGAGCGATCCCACTCTGCGGGCGGGTTTCTTTGATTCCCGTGTCGCGCCGCTTCAATACGATACTACCCGACGCCAGATCGCGCGGCCCCAGCTCCAGCACGACGGGTACACCGCGCCGCTCCCAGTCGAAGAACTTAGCTCCGGGCGTCAATCCTTCGCGGTCGTCCACCTTCGCTCCCGCCTCGGCGGCGATGCGCTGCGCCGCTTCGAGTACTCTGCCACGCTCCTCGTCTTTGCGATGGATCGGCACAATCACCGCTTTCACCGGCGCCAGCTTCGGCGGCAGCACCAGTCCCTTGTCATCGGAATGAGTCATGATCAGCCCGCCGATCAGGCGAGTGCTTACGCCCCAGCTGGTCTGCCACACATATTCGAGCTGTCCCTGCCTGCTCTGAAACTGCACGCCGAACGCTTTGCCGAAGTTTTGACCGAGGTTGTGGCTGGTGCCCGCCTGGAGCGCGAGCCCGTTCTGCATCATGGCCTCGATGGAGTAACTGCGCAGGGCGCCGGCGAACTTCTCGGCCTGCGTCTTCATGCCCTTGATCACCGGCATGGCCATGACGTCTTCAGCCACGTCAGCGTACACGTCCAGCATCCGCAGCACTTCCGTCAGCGCGTCCTCGTGCGTCGCATGCGCGGTATGCCCTTCCTGCCACAGGAATTCCGTCGTCCGCAGGAACATGCGGGTGCGCAGCTCCCAGCGCACCACATTCGCCCACTGGTTCACCAGAAGCGGCAGATCGCGCCAGCTCTGAATCCATCTGGAGAAGAAGTGGCCAATGATGGTCTCCGAAGTCGGACGGATCACGTACGGCTCGTCCAGCTTTTTGCCTCCGGCGATGGTGACTACAGCCAGTTCGGGCGAGAAGCCCTCCACATGCTCGGCCTCGCGGTGCAGGAAGCTCTCGGGGATGAGCAGCGGAAAATACATGTTCTGATGCCCCGTGGCTTTGAAGCGCTGATCGAGTTCGCGCTGCAGCAACTCCCACACCGCATAGCCGTTGGCGCGGATGACCATGCAGCCCTTGACGATCTCCGCGGGCTCGGCCATATCGCCCTGCAGAACCACGTCCTGATACCAGGCGGCGAAATCCTGTGCTCGTGGGGTGATGCGAGACTCGGCCATGTCTTGTCTCAGCTTACCGGGACAAACTGTGCAAGCTATTGGCTTGCACGCGCAGCGGAAACACCTGCACGCTACCGCCGGTTCGCGCAGAACGTGCGCGCCCGTTGTGGTGCAAGCCATTGGCTTGCACCTGCAAAAATTTCTCCCGCCGACCTTGTACGCACCGCGCTTAGCCGACCCGGAGCACCCCCGCTCCACGAATCGCGTCGTTCTTCAGCGCGTTCAGCGCATCGTTGGCCTGCTCCAGCGGAAACACCTGCACGCTCGTCCTCACCGGGATCTCCGCCGCTTCCCGCAGAACGTGCACGCCCTTTGTGGTGCAAGCCATTGGCTTGCACGTCGAAAAATGTCTGCCGCCGACCTGTACGCAACGCGCTAACCGAC
>DASRCB010000392.1:0-3654 GCA_035653295.1 Bryobacteraceae bacterium | reverse complement strand
TCCTGTTTGCTGCTGTGCCGGTGGTCTGGGCGGCGCTGGAGTGGCGCTCCGCCGCGCGGCGCGGCGCGCTCGTGTTGAAGGCCTTATCCTTTGTCGCCATTCTCATCGCGCTCGCCGGTCCTTCCGTTACCTTTCAACGGTCGCGCGTTGCCGCCACCATTCTCCTGGATACGTCGGCGAGCGTCTCCGACGCGGATCTGCAGCGTGCCGCGGCTTTCGCGAAAAACGTTGTGGATGCTCGCGGCCGCAATCGCGTGCGCGTTGTCCCGTTCGCGCGGGAGATCAGCCCCTCCCTCCCCGATGGCGTCCGGTTCCGCCGCGTTGCCGGCGAGAATGCCGGAGCCACCGATCTGGAAAGCGCCATCCGGCACGCCATAGCCGCAGTTCCCGCCGGTATGGTTCCGCGCATTGTCCTGGTGAGCGATGGCCGTGAGAACGCCGGCAGCGTCGCACGCGCCATCTGGCAGGCGCGGGAGTTGCACATACCTGTCGATACCGTCGTCCTCGATGGCCGCTCCGAACCGCCGTTCCATCTCGAAAGCGTTAGCATGCCTGCGTTCGCGTTCACCGGCGAGCGCTTTCCCATCGACCTGACCGTTGCCGCCCCGTCGCACATGAAAGGCAGCCTCGCCGTGTCCGCCGATGGCCGCCCGCTCGGTTCGACTCCGGTCGAGCTCGGAGCCGGCGACAACGCCATCCACGCTCATGCAAGCGTTTCCGTCGCGGGCGCGTTCGACATCGCCGGGGTCCTGAGTACGCCTCCAGGCAAAGGCGAATTGCGCTTCGACAGTGCGGTCACGCTGCGCCGGCCCCGGGTGCTCTATGTCTCAGGAGATCCGAGTGGAACGGAGGCGAATCTTCTCCGTGCCCTGAGCAGCGCGCAATTCGATGTCACCGCGGCGGTGTCCCTGCCCCCCGGCGGCTTCTCTGGCGACCAAATCGTGATCCTCAACAACCAGGACCTCGATGCCCTCCCCGCGGCATCGAAGCAGCAGCTGGAAAGCTTCGTCCGGCGCGGAGGTGGACTGCTGGTCATCGCTGGCGAAAAAAACGTTTATCGCGAAGGCCGCCCTGTCGACGGCGATGCGCTCGCACGCACACTGCCCGCCCGCGTCGCCCCGCCGCGCTCGCCGGAAGGCACATGCGCGGTCCTGATCCTCGACAAGTCCTCTTCCATGGAAGGCCGCAAGATCGAACTCGCGCGCATGGCCGCCAGCGGTGTAGTCGATCACCTGCGGGCCATCGACCGTGTTGGCGTTCTCATCTTCGACAACTCTTTTCAATGGGCCGTCCCGATTCGCGTCGCCGAGGACAAGGTTCTCATCAAGCAACTCGTGGCCGGCATCGCGCCTGACGGCGGCACGCAGATCGCCCCCGCTCTGGCCGAGGCATTCAAACGCATTCTGCCCGTGCATGCTGCTTTTAAGCACATCGTCCTGCTTACGGATGGCATCTCCGAAGAGGGCGACAGCCTCGATCTGGCGCGCGAAGCGGAGAACGAACACGTCACCATATCCACCGTCGGGCTCGGACAGGACGTGAACCGCGCCTACCTCGAGAAGGTAGCGCAGGTGGCCGGCGGCCAGTCGTACTTCCTCAGCGATCCCACCGGTCTGGAGCAGATCCTTCTGCGCGATGTCCAGCAGCACACGGGTTCGAGCGCCGTGGAAAAAAACCTGCGTGTGACCGTCAGCCGTCCCGCCGAGGTTCTCGATGGCGTCGGCATCGAGTCCGCGCCCGCGCTGAACGGATATGTCCGCTTCATTGCCAATCCGGGCGCCGAGACCATTCTGAACGTCGACAGCGACCGCGATCCGCTGCTGGTCCGCTGGCAGTACGGCCTCGGCCGCGTCTCCGTTTTCACCTCCGATGCGAAAAGCCGCTGGGCCGAGCGGTGGATCGGTTGGAACGGCTTCGATCGCTTCTGGATCAACATCGCACGCGACCTGCTGCCGCACGCCGAAGCGGGTGAGGCGAAAGCGGCGTACGATGCCGCCTCGGGCGACCTCGTCGTCGATTACCACCTGGCATCCCTCGACGACGACGCCTCCGTGGCCCCAGCGATATTCGCGTTCGGACCCGGCGGATTCCAGCAGCCCGTGAACATGACCCGCGTCACCCAGGGCCACTGGCGCGGACGGGTGGCCATCGGCGCGCGAACCGGTCTGTTCCGAATCCGGCCCATCGCGGAATCCCGCGCCTTCCCCGAGGTCGGCTTCTACCGCGAAGAGCGGGAGATGCATGAGTACGGATCGAACGCGTTCCTGCTGCGCCAGGTTGCGGAGTTTACCGGTGGACGCGTCAATCCCGAGCCATCGCAGGTCTTCGACCCCGCCGGGCGCACCACATCCATGACCATCGCCCTTTGGCCAGGCCTGCTCGCGCTCGCCGTCCTCCTGAACCTGGCCGAACTCGTCCTCCGAAAAGGCCGTAACCTCCTGCCGGGCGCACGCTCGTAAGCCGCCGGGATGTGGACATGACTCCGAACCGGCTGACTAACTCTGCCGTTTTACTGGGCCACTCACCATGACCTCCCTCATATGCACGGCGCGAACGCGTGCGAGCCTCGGCCGCGGCGGAAAGCTACTCTGAAAAGTGATCCGTGTCGGACCTGCCGGTTTCGCGTACAAAGACTGGGAAGGGATCGTATATCCGCCCGACAAGCCGAAGGACTTCGACCCGGTCCGATACCTCGCTCAGTACTTCGACACCATCGAAATTAATTCGAGCTTCTACCGGCCGCCGAACCCGGGCGCCGCTAGGGTTTGGGCGCTCCGGGTCCGAGACAATGCCCGATTCAGGTTCACTGCCAAACTGTACAAAGCGTTCACGCACGAGCGCAACGCGAGCACCGAGGACGAGCGCAACTTCAAAGACGGCATCAATCCGCTTCTCGAAGCCGGCCGGTTCGGCGCGCTGCTTATGCAGTTTCCGTGGTCCTTTCGGTTCGACCGCGAGAGTCGGCTGTACGTCATCGATCTGCACCGCAGGTTCCGGGAGTATCCGCTCGTCCTCGAAGTGCGCCATGCGTCATGGGCGAGCCCGGAGGCCCTGCAAATGCTCGCCGATCTCGACATGGGCATCGCCAACATCGATCAGCCGCTATTCAAAAAGTCGATCAAGCCAGCTGCCGATGTGACCGGTGCTGTCGGGTATGTCAGACTCCATGGGCGCAACTACCAGAACTGGTTTTCGGACAAGGCCGACGTGCGCGAACGCTACGATTACCTGTACACGGTCAGGGAGCTTGAGCCATGGATAGATCGCATCAGAGCTGTGGGGCAAAGGGCGAAGGACACCTATGCCGTCACTAACAATCACAACCTCGGTAAGGCGGTTGTCAACGCACTCGAAATAACGGCGCTGCTTCGGGGCGACCATGTAAAGGCGCCGAAGTCGCTCGAGGAGCGATACCCCGAACTGCGCGAATTCACGGCGGAATGAAGCGAATCCGCGTAGGCGATCGCGCGGCCGCCGGAGCGTCAGTGCTGATCCGGCAAAACAGCCGCGACGTTTAATTCGCCCGCCGCGGGGGGGTGCCGAGGCACCACCGGGCCCGACCTTCGGCACATCCGCAGGCAGACAGGCGCGCTGGAAATCCGGGCGGCTCAGATTATATTCCTTGACATGTATATTCCATTCGGAGTATACAAG
>DASRCB010000391.1:0-8006 GCA_035653295.1 Bryobacteraceae bacterium | reverse complement strand
AGCTCGCCGCCTGGTCTATGCCTCCGCCGGATGTTCGATTGCCGGGCACGATGTCGTGGGGCCGATTCGTGAGGACATGCCCGTAAGCCTGCACCTCGACACGCCCTATCAGATCACGAAAGCGCTGGGCGAATTCTACTGCAATTACTTCGCGCCCGCGGTGGAGACGGTGCGCTGCCGATTCTTCAATTCCTTCGGCCCCGGCGAGGTGCCTGGTTTCTACCGCAACGTGATTCCGAACTTCATCTGGTGCGCCCTGAAGAACCAGCCGCTCACCATCACCGGCACCGGTGAGGAGACGCGGGATTTCATTTATGTGGACGACCTGGTGAGCGGTCTGATTGGGGCCGCCATTTCACCGGGCGCCTCCGGCGAGGCGTTTAACCTGGGCACCGGGCTGCAGACCCGAATCATCGATCTGGCGCAAATGATCATTCGGCTCTGTAAGTCGCGCAGCCGCATCGAATTCGCACCGCGGCGGTCGTGGGATCGGAGCGTGACGCGCCAGGCGAATATCGACAAGGCGAAATCCACGCTCTCGTTCGCTCCGAAAACCGGAGTGGAACAGGGGCTGGCCGCGACCATCGAATGGTTCCACCAGAATATGTCCGACATCGAGTCGGCCGTATCGGTCAAGGAGTTGGTATGAAGGTTCTGGTTACAGGGGGCGGGGGCTTCATTGGATCACATGTCGTCGATCGTCTTACTAACCGCGGCGACGACGTTATAGCGCTGGACAGCTTCGACCCTGGCGCCCACCGCAGGTTGCCCACCTACCTGCGGTCTGATGTGCGCTATTGCGTAAGCGATCTCCGGCACTGGATCCCGGATGAGGAAATCCGCGATGTGGAGGCCGTCGTACACCTGGCCGCGCTCGGTGGAGTCGGCCGCGCGGGTAAGGAACCGGCGAACGTGCTGGGCGGAAACGTCGGCGGCACGGCGCGGCTGGTGGAATACGCCCGCCAGTGGCCGCGGCTGAAACGCATCGTGCTCATCAGCAGCTTCAGCATTTACGGTTCGAACTATGTCTTCGAGTGCGATGACTGCGGTCAGCGTCGCTCGGCGACGCGGCGCACCGAGGACCTCGAAGCGGGCCGTTTCGAAGTGATGTGCGACGCATGCGGCGGCGCCTGTCACGTGCTGCCGATTACCGTGGATGCGACGCCCGACCCGCTGGAAACGTATGGCGCCTCGAAGTACATGCAGGAGCTGTGCCTGCGCGGGTTTCAGCACTGTCCGGTGACCATTCTGAGGCTTTCGTCGGTCTACGGCGACCGCCTCCGGCTGGACGATGGGGAGGCGACGATTGTCGCGAAAATGGCGGGCTGGATTCGCTCCGGACACTCTCCGTCGCTGTTCGAAGATGGCCGCCAGTTGCGCGACTGGGTGTATGTGGCCGATGTGGTGGAAACCATCACGCGCAGCCTCGATCGAGCCGATGCGCCGGCGGTGCTGAATGTTTGTTCGGGCGCGGGAACGTCGCTCCTGCAGGCCTGCAGTATCCTGGCGGACATCTACGAATCCGACACCGCCCCGCGTGTCGTGGGCGGATTCCGGCCCGGAGACATGAGGCATTGCCTTGGCGACGCCGCGCCTCTGACTGCGTTTCTGGGACGTCGTCCCGTCCTGTTCCAGGATGGGGCTCCTCTGGCGTTCGCCGCCAGCAGGGAGTACCAGCAGGTCGCCGTCCAGGGCCGCTGATTTCGGTCCAGACAACGGAGCGGAAATAAAACACCGAATGCGGCGGCTGCCGTTCCCATCGGCCGCGGCCCCCGCATTCACGGACGCAGCCAGGCTTTGTATGCCGGACCGCCGCGCCGAAGCCGCTGAATAAACCAGATCGACGACTAAAAGCAGACGACTAAAAGCATATGTGTGGAATTCTTGCAACCCGCGGAATTGACTCCCCCTTTCATCACGGGCTCGTGCGCGGCCTGCGCCGCCGAGGTCCCGATGCGATTGGCTTCTGGGCCGATCGGAACCTCAGCATGGCCCACACCCGGCTGTCCATCATTGGGCTGGATGACCTGGGCACCCAGCCCATGGAAGATGAACGGCACGTCATCGCATACAACGGTGAGCTGTACAACTTCCTCGAGATCAAGAATCGGCTCCTGCGGGCAGGCGAAGTACTGCGCGGCTCCAGCGATACCGAGGTGCTGCTCCATGCCTGGACCCGGTGGGGCCCTGACATTCTCACCGATCTGGTGGGCTTCTGGGCTTTCGTCGTTTACGACAAGAAGGAACACAAGCTTACCCTCGTACGCGATCAGCTCGGGATCAAGCCCCTGTATTACTGGCATAACGAGCAGTTCACCTGCGTGTCGTCGCTGCTGAGGACTGTTCTGGACGTGGTAGGCCAGTCTCCCGAGCTGGATTTCGAGGCCATGTCGGAGTATGTGACCTATCAGTTCACCTTCGGGGACAAGACCTTCTGCAAGCACGTCAAGAAGGTTCTGCCCGGCCACTATGTCGAGATCGATCTCAATACCGGCGCGCTGACGGATACCTGTTACGAGGACATTCTCAACCCGGATGACCACGGCACTCGCCGGATGACGCCGGAACTGATCGAAGAAACCAGGGAGCTGCTGATCCAGTGCTGCCAGCAATCCACGATCAGCGACACCTCGTTCACCTCGTTTTGCAGCGGCGGCATGGATTCCAGCCTGATCACCAGCATCACGCAGCCGGAGGTCGCCTACCACTGCAACTATTCCGACCCGGACTGCAACGAGACGTTTTTCGCCCGTGAGGTCGTGAAAGATCTCCCGACTCGCCTGATGGTGGTGAATGCGCAGGAGTCGTTCGACCTCATTCAGCGCCTTAAGAGTATTGTCGAGGACTTCGATGAGCTGACCATCGGGTCCGTGATCCTGCCGCTTGATGATCTGCTCACGCAGGTGAAGCGGCGCTACAAAGTCATCCTGACCGGATCCGGAGGAGACGAGCTGTTCGCCGGCTACGTCCGCTACCAGCTTGCGATGGGACAGTGCTTTCAGGACTCCTATCGCGCTCTCTACGAGCGTATGCGCGATGTGCCGGAGGTCGCCGATCGATTCGAGATGACGCACCGGAAAGGGAACACCAAGCTTTACGCCTTCTACGACAGCAGCGTGGAGAACACCTTCCGCAGTCATTTCGATTCCTGCCGGAATGGCGGCAACGATCTGCACACCATGCTCACCTTCGACCGCCGGTATTTCCTTTCCGGGCTCCTGAACATTGACGACAAGCTCTGCGGCCGCCACTCACTGGAGAGCCGCCCCAGCTTCCTGCATCAGGCTCTGGTGCGTCACGTTCTGCGCATCAATCCCGAGGATTTGATGGCGCGGCACGAGCTCAAATACCTGCTCAAGAGCGTGGCCGAGAACATCCTTCCTGAATCCGTGGTTCGCCGGACGGACAAGATGGGTTTCACCACGCCGGTCGGCACCTTCATCAACAGTTCGGCGCACATTATTCGCGAGCAGATCACCGGCTCTCGCTTCAGCTCGCTCTACAATTTGAAGTCCGTGCACTTTACCGCGGAGACAAAGTTCTCGCGCGAGACCTTCGGCATGCTGATGCTCGACCTGTGGTTGAACCGGTATGCCTGCCCGAAAACCGCGGCGGCGGCCGCCTGACCCGTGAAGATCCTTTTTGTTACGCAGTGGTTCGATCCCGAGCCCGGCGCGATGCGTGGCCTCCCGCTGGCCAGGCACTTCGTCGCGCAGGGAGATGAAGTCGAGGTACTGACCGGATATCCAAATTATCCCGGCGGCAAGCTGTACCCGGGTTACCGGATGAGACCGTGGAGCCGGCAAATGGTGGACGGGGTATCCGTACTTCGTGTGCCACTGTACCCCAGCCATGATTCTTCAGCCGCAGGGCGGCTGGCGAACTATGGAAGCTTTGCACTCTCGTCAGCGACGATCGGTCTTTTGACTTCGAGGCCTGCCGATGTGGCGTATGTGTATCATCCGCCGCCGACGGTTGGACTGGCTGCCCTGCTCCTGAAAACGTTGCGGCACACCCCCTTCGTGTATCACATCGCCGACATGTGGCCGGAGTCCGTAATCGAATCGGGGATGATTCGCGGAGAACGAACAAGGCGAATCGCGCATTCGCTGATCTCCTCGTGGTGTGGGCTGCTGTACCGCCAGGCCAGCGCTATTTCGGTGTTGTCGCCCGGATTCAAACGGTTGCTGGACGAGCGCGGCGTCCCGGGCGACAAGGTTCATGTTATCTACAACTGGGCCGAAGAACATGTATTTAAACCCCTTCCACGAGACACCGAACTTGCGGCGTCGCTGAACCTTGACCATACATTCAACCTCCTGTACGCGGGCAATCTCGGGGCCTTTCAGGGCATCGACACTGCGATTCGAGCGGCCGCGCGCCTGCGCGACGTACCTTCCTTCCGGCTTGTAATCGCCGGCGCCGGGCAGAAAGAAACCGAGCTGAAATCTCTTGCCTCGCAGCTTTCCTGCTCCAACGTCGTGTTTATCGGCAGACGCGAGTATTGGGAAATGCCGAAAGTTTACTCCATCGCCGACGCTCTGCTGATTCACCTGAAGGACCTTCCGTTTTTCGCAAGCACGATCCCGAGTAAGACGCAGGTTTCCATGGCGTGTGGGCGGCCCATTCTGGTTGCCGTGCGAGGTGATGCGGCAGAGTTGATTTCACGAGCCGGCGCCGGACTGAGTTGCAATCCTGAGGACCCGGAAGCGATGGCCGCTGCCGTCCGCCGCCTGATGAATCTGCCGGCCGAGGAACGTATGCGCATGGGTGCTGCGGGCCGCTCGTTTTACGAACAGCATATGTCCATGGCCGAGGGCGCCCAGCATACAAGAAGGCTGCTCGAGCAGTCCGCATATGGCGGCCCCGCGGCAAAGAGAGCCTATGCCTGAGCGGATTGTGTTCTTCCGTGGTACGCCGGAATCTGCGCCGCCCGCTCCGCCTCTGCCGTCGGGGTACGAAGGCCAGGTGTGGCGTCCATCGGCGACTCGCATCCGGCCTCCGGGGTGCGGGCTCTTCCCATTCGTGATCTGGTGGCTGATGTACGTGCTCGGATTATTCGGGGATCAGGAATATTGCGTCTTTCTGATCCACCGTAACGGACGGCCTGTGCATCGGACCGTGATCACTCCCAGGTTCTTTCGGTTTCCGTTTATGGCCGCGGGCGATCTCCAGGCGGGCAATCTGAACACAGCAGCGGACGAGCGTGGGAAAGGCCTGGCCACCACCGCGCTGCTTTCCCTGCTTGCCGCCGATCCCAACCGCAAAAGATCATACTGGTATCTCGCTGAGGAAGACAACCGCGCGTCAATCCACGTCGCGGAGCATGCGAATTTCATTAAGGTCGGCCGTGGAAACCGCACCTCGCGTTTCGGGTTGCGGTTGTTCGGTTCGTATCAGATCGGTGAATCCTGCCATGGATGATCGCAAGCCACTTCGAACCGACGTTGAAAAGGATTCGGCCGTGGCAGTTGCCCGCATCTTCGAACAGTGCTCGGACAGCACTCAGGTAAAGCTGGAGAATTTCACGAAGTATGTCCGCCGCCAGCATCTCAAACGGTTTCTGGCCATGTACGAGGTGTTCAAGCTGGCATTACCAGTCAAGGGCTCCATCGTCGAGTGCGGCGTTTTTCGCGGCTTTGGGCTGATGGCCTGGGCCAAGCTCAGCGCCATGCTCGAACCGGAGAACCTGACCCGCCGCATATACGGGTTTGATACATTCGCAGGTTTTCCTTCGATTGGAGATCGCGACCAGAGTGTCTTTACGGACGCCCAGCCGGGCGACCTCGGCGCCAATTCCTATGATGAGCTGACACAGCTGATCCGTGAATATGACCGGGATCGGTTCTTGGGGCATATGCCCAAGGTCGAGCTGATCCGTGGGGATATCGCAAAAACCATTCCGGAGTTCGCCGCGTCGCATCCGCATCTGGTGGTTAGTCTCCTTTACCTCGACGCGGACATGTACGAACCCACCAAAGTAGCTCTCCAGACGCTGCTCCCACGCATGCCGAAGGGGGCTCTCGTCGTGTTCGATGAACTCGACAATCCGATCTGGCCGGGTGAGACTCTCGGCGCCATGGACGCGGTGGGGCTGCCAAACCTGCGCCTGCGCCGAATGGAGTGGGATCCGTATATTGCTTTTGCCGTTATCGAGTAAGGGCAGCGTTCAACTCTCATGCGCAACGTTCCGTTCTTTAACTATCCGGCTTTCTTCAGATCACAGGAGGAAGATTTCCGCGACATCTTCCTCGATGTGGGCCGTCGCGGCGCGTTCATCAAACAGAAAGATCTGGCTGATTTCGAGAATTGCCTGGCCTCGTTTCTCGGTATGCGTCACGCGCTGGGGGTCGGCAACGCGACCGACGGGCTTGAAGTGGCTCTTCTGGCGGCTGGCATAGGACCAGGAGCCGAAGTCATTCTAAGCTCTCACACCATGCTGGCGACCGCGGTCGCCGTTCACTTCGCCGGCGCAACACCGGTTCCGGTGGAGTGCGGCCCTGATCATCTCATCGATCCTGCGGCCGTCGAAGACGCGATCACAAGCCGCACCCAGGCGATCATGCCAACGCAGTTGAATGGCCGGACCTGTGACATGGATGCGTTGACCGCCATCGCGGAGAGATACGGCCTCGTCATACTGGAGGACGCGGCCCAGGCGCTCGGCTCGCGCTACAAAGGCCGGTGCGCGGGCACATTCGGGGTTGCCGCCGCCATCAGCTTCTATCCCGCCAAGGTTCTCGGCTGTCTTGGCGACGGCGGCGCCGTCGTTACTGACCAGAGCCGCGTCTACGAACACGCATCCGAACTCTGTAATTTCGGCCGCAACGGCCGCGGCGAGGTCGTCCGCTGGGGCTTTAACTCGCGGCTCGACAACTTACAGGCCGCCATGCTGAACTTTCAGCTGAAAAAGTACACTGCCGTCATTTGCCGCCGCAGGCATCTGGCCGCGCTTTACACCGAGCGGCTCGGGTCCGTTCCTGAAGTTACTCTGCCTCCCGCGCCCGATTCCGACCCCGACCACTTCGATATTTACCAGAACTACGAGATCGAAGCTGAAAAACGGAACGAGCTGAAGCAGTACCTCGCCGATCATGGCGTCGGCACGCTGATCCAATGGGGCGGCGAGGCCATTCATCACCTCAAAGCACTCGGCTTCACACAGAAGCTCCCGCATACCGATGCCCTGTTCGAGCGCATGATCATGCTGCCCATGAATATGTCGCTGACCGATGATGATGTCCACTACGTCGCTGACACGATCTGCGATTTCTACGGGTCCCGGCAATGAATCAGAACACTATCGAACTGGCCAGCCGTATTCGAAAACACGCGCTGCGCATGACCAGCCTCGGCGGAGGCTCGCATATCGGCGCGATCTTCTCTTGCGCCGACATTCTGGCCGTTCTTTATGGGGAGGTTCTCAGGGTGAGGCCCGACGCTCCTCAGGCGCCGGACCGCGATCGCTTCATCCTGAGCAAAGGCCACGCCGGCGGCGGCCTGTACGCGGCGCTCGCCGAGACCGGTTTCTTTCCCGTCGAGCAGTTGCTCACGCATTATCAGAACGGATCGCTGCTGTGCGGCCACGTTTCGCATGAGGTGCCCGGGGTAGACGTCTCCACCGGATCTCTGGGGCACG
Source organism: Bryobacteraceae bacterium (assembly GCA_035653295.1). Lineage (GTDB taxonomy): Bacteria > Acidobacteriota > Terriglobia > Bryobacterales > Bryobacteraceae > DASRCB01. The sequence continues at coordinate 367 of DASRCB010000391.1, read as the reverse complement.
GCCTGTCCATCGCCTCCGGCATGGCGTATGCCGCCATGCTCCGGTCGGACAGCCATCGCGTGTTCACGCTTCTGAGCGACGGCGAATGCGATGAAGGATCCACCTGGGAAGCGGCTTTGTTCGCGGCGCACCACGGGCTCACCAACCTTGTCGCCATTGTCGACTACAACCGCATTCAGGGGCTGGAGCGCGTTTCCAATGTGCTCGGGCTCGAGCCTTTCGCCGATAAATGGAACGCCTTCGGGTGGTCGGTGCAGGAAGTGGACGGTCACGATCACGCTGCACTGCGCCGCGCCTTCGATGCGGTTCCCTTCACCCCCGGGAAGCCGTCGCTGGTCATGGCTCACACCGTCAAGGGCAAGGGGGT
>DASRCB010000390.1:0-20221 GCA_035653295.1 Bryobacteraceae bacterium | reverse complement strand
GAAAGCTTCCTGCGGGATCTCCACTTTCCCCACCCGCTTCATGCGGCGCTTGCCTTCCTTCTGTTTCTCCAGCAGCTTGCGCTTGCGGGTGATGTCGCCGCCGTAGCACCTGGCCAGCACGTCTTACGCATGGCGGGATGTTTTCGCGGGTATCGAACCAGCAGTCCCGCAAATCGCCGGCAGTCGCGGAAAACAATTTTGGCAGTGCTTCTGTAAGGCGCGGGCGGTCGAGGATGCCTTGACAATCTACACATCAACGTAGTATATGTAGATTGTCAAGGCATCGCGTATGGGCTCGCCGAAATCCGACCTGTTGCAAGGCACGCTGGACATGCTCGTGCTGCGGATCGTCGCCGCCGGGCCCGTGCACGGCTACGGCATCGCCCAGCGTATCCGGCAAATCTCGAAAGACGTGCTGCAGGTGCAGCAGGGCTCGCTCTACCCCGCCCTGTACCGCCTCGAGAAGCGCGGCTGGCTGCGCGCCGAATGGGGCGACGCGGAGACTGGGCGGCAGGCGAAGCTCTATTCACTGACGCGCGCCGGCCGAAAGCAGCTGGAGAGCGAAACGGCCAACTGGCAGCGGCTTTCGGCGGCGGTCACCGCCATTCTGCGAACGCCGGATGCGGAGACGCCATGATGGCATGGCGACGGCGTGGGCGAGCGGCAGAGGACGCGCGGATGAGCGCGGAGCTGCGCTACCACTTCGAGCAGCTGGTACGCGAAGCCGTAGCCGCGGGCATGAGCGCCCAGCAAGCACGCCGGCACGCGCGTCTGGAATTCGGCGGGCTGGATCAGATCGAGGAGGAATGCCGGGACGCGCGGGGCCGGTGGCTGGCCGATTTTGTGAGGGACCTGCGGTACGCGGCGCGGAGCCTGGGGCGAAGCCCTGCATTTCTGGCCGCGTCGGTCCTGTTGCTGGCGCTGGGAATCGGCGCGAATACCGCGATTTTCACGCTGATCGATGCGGTGATGCTGCGAATGCTGCCGGTAGAACATCCCGAGCGGCTCGTGCATATCACTCGGCTCGGATCGGAAGGACAGCCGTACTCGGTTTCGTATCAGCTCTACCTGTACCTGCGCGACAATCTCAAATCCATCGCCGGCGCGACGGCGCAATACGAGGGCACGCCGGTGGTGGTGGTTGGGGGCGCCGAGCAGGTGGTCAGCGCCGCGTACGTTTCCGGATCGCACTACCGCCTGCTGGGAATCAGACCAGCGGCGGGACGACTGCTCGGGCCGCTGGACGACACGATCGCGCCCGTGGCGCCGGCGGCGGTGATCAGCTATCGATACTGGCAACGGCAGTTCGGACTGAGCTCGCGCGCGATCGGCAGCACATTCGCGCTGGAGAGCCCGAAGCGCTTGTTCACGATTGTCGGCGTGACGCCGCCCGGTTACGAGGGAATCAGCGTGGGAAGCGATCCGGACATAACTCTGCCGCTCACGATGATGCTGAGCGAAGAGACGCGGGACGAACCCATGGACAACATGCTGGACATGATGGGCCGGCTGGCGCCGGGCGCGACCATCCAGCAGGCAAATGCGGAGCTGCAGGTCTTGTGGCGCGGATTCCAGCAGCGTGTCGCGGCGAAGCTGCCGGAGGGGGATCGGGCGGATTACCTGCGGGAACGGATCGCAGTGCTGCGGGGGGCATCCGGTTTCAACAGCCTGCGCGATCGCTACGGCCGCGCTTTGCTGCTGCTGATGGGCATGGTGGCTCTGGTGCTGCTGCTGGCGTGCGCGAATTTATCGGGGCTGCTTCTGGCGCGGGCAGCGGCGCGCGAGCGGGAGATTTCCATCCGGCTGGCGATCGGTGCGAGCGGCGGCAGGCTGGTACGCCAGTTTCTGGCCGAGAGCTTCGCCCTCGCGGCGCTGGGCGGCGGCGCCGGATTGGTGCTGGCGCGCTGGTTCAGCGCTGCGCTGGTTACGACCATGGCGAACGGCAAGCCGCTCGTGGTCTCGACTTCGCTCGATCGACGCGTTCTCGCGTTCACGGCGTTGGTTTCGCTGCTCGCGTGCGCGATCGCCGGCCTTGCGCCCGGGCTGCACGCGCTGAAAGGTGCGCTGCACGCAGGTCTGCGGCAGCCGGCGGCGGCAGGAGGCCTGCGCCTCGGCAGAGGGCTCGTGGTGGCGCAGTTAGCGATTTCCATGGTGCTGGTGAGCGGTGGCGCGCTGTTCGCGGCCACGCTGGTCAACCTGTACCGGGTCGACCGCGGCCTGAACACGAGTCATGTTCTGGTATTCACGGTGCGCGCCAGCGGCGAGTATCCGTCGGCCCGGCTGCGTGCCGCTGTCACCAGGGTGCTGGATCGCGTGCGCGCGCTTCCCGGAGTAGCGCGGGTGAGCGCGGTTGATGTCCTGCCCATCAGCGGAAGTCTTTGGGAGCGCGATGTGGATGTGGAGGGATACACATACCGTCCGGGCGAGAGCCAGCTCTCGGCGTTCAACGCCATCGCGCCGGAGTATTTCGCGACGGTCGGCACGCCCGTTCTGAGCGGCCGCGAGTTCGATGCGCGAGATACGGCATCATCACCGAGAGCGGCGATTGTGAACGAGGCGTTCGCGCGGAGTTTCTTCGGCAACGAATCGCCGCTGGGCCGGCGGCTTACCTCGCTGAAGGTCACGTACCAGATCGTCGGCGTGGTCAAAGATGCGAAGTACACGGACCTCCGGCAGGACGTCATCCGCACGATGTACATCCCGTGGACGCAACGCACGGGCGAAGAGGCGACGGACTTCTGGTTCCTCGCGCGAGTGAGCGGCGGCGATCCGATGCGCCTGGCCGGGGTTCTGCAGAGGCTGACTCCTGAAACGGATCCGATTTTGAGGCTCAGCACCGCCCAGCCGTATTCCACGATCATCGACCGCGGCATCGTGAAAGAGCGCATCATGGCGGCGCTGGGCGGAATTTTTGGCCCGCTGGCGCTGCTGGTGGCCGGCATCGGCATCTTCGGCGTGATGGCATTCCAGGTCTCGCGGCGGGTGAACGAGATCGGCATCCGCATGGCGCTCGGGGCCAGCCGGACCGCGGTGGTCGGGATGGTGCTGCGCGACGTCGCGCGCATGCTGGCGCTGGGGTGTCCCATCGGCGCCGTTGTCGCGCTTGGCGTGACGGGGCTGACGCGCCGCATGCTTTTCGGCGTGACCGCTACGCAGCCGGGCATCTTTCTCCTGGCCGCCACGGTGCTCGGAATGGCGGCGTTCGCGGCCGCCTGGCTGCCGGCCCGCCGCGCGTCGCGGGTGGACCCGCTGGTCGCGCTGCGGCACGAGTAACTCCTTCGGAGAGCGTACACGGAGCAGAGGATGGCGAAGTGCCTGGCATCCGCCGCAGCGCCGAGCTGACGCTGTCCTCGTGAAGAGAACCGAACTGGTCCGGCAGCTCGAACGAGCGGGGCACAGGCTCGTTCGACACGCCGGGCGTGACCGGTCTGGCAATCCGCGCACCCGTAATTCACAACCGGCGCCGCGGCATTGCGAAGATTAACGTGTGGCTGGCGAAGCGGATTCTCAGGAAGCTGTCTGACCAGGTTTGTATTTCGCGACACAGACCATTGCGGGCTATCCCTGCTCGCTGCCGCTGACCTTCAGCACCGCGAGGAAAGCTTCCTGCGGGATCTCCACTTTCCCCACCCGCTTCATGCGGCGCTTGCCTTCCTTCTGTTTCTCCAGCAGCTTGCGCTTGCGGGTGATGTCGCCGCCGTAGCACTTGGCCAGCACGTTCTTGCGCATGGCGGGGATGTTTTCGCGGGCGATGACTTTGGTTCCGATGGCGGCCTGCAGGGCGACCTCGAACATCTGCCGCGGGATCAGCTTGCGCAGCCGCTCGATCAGCTCTTTGCCGCGCTCATAGGCATGGTCGCGGTGCACGATCATGGAGAGTGCATCGACGGGATCGCCGGCCACCAGCACGTCCAGCTTCACCATGGGCGAGATGCGATGGCCCGCGAGATGATAATCCAGCGATGCGTAGCCGCGCGAGGCGGACTTCAGGCGATCGTAGAAATCGAGGACGATCTCGTTCAGCGGCAGCTCGTAGGTCAGCATCACCCGCGCCGCGCCGATGTACTCGAACTTCTTCTGGGCGCCGCGCTTCTCCTCCAGCAGCTTGAGGATTTCGCCGACATACTCTTCGCGGGTGATGACGGTAGCCTCGATGATCGGCTCCTCGATCTGTTTGATCTCCGCCGGATTGGGAAACTTCGTCGGGTTATCGACTTCGATCAGCTCGCCTGCGGTGGTGGTCACCTTGTAGCGCACGCCGGGCGCGGTGGTGATCAGATCGATTTCGAACTCGCGCTCCAGGCGCTCCTGCACGATTTCGAGATGCAGCAATCCCAGGAAGCCGCAGCGGAAGCCGAAGCCGAGCGCAACTGAATTCTCCGGCTCGAAGTTGAACGCGCTGTCGTTGAGGCGCAGCTTCTCGAGGGCATCGCGCAGACGGCCATGCTCGTGCGACTCCACCGGATAGAGACCCGCGAAGACCATGGGCTTGACTTCCTGGAAGCCGGGCAGCGGCTCGGCGGCGGGCTGCTCGTCGTCAGTAATCGTGTCGCCGATCTGCGCGTCGGCGACGGTCTTGATGTTGGCCACCACGAACCCGACTTCGCCGGCGGACAGCTCCGCTGTCGGCACGGGGCGCGGCGATTGATAGCCGAGCCCTTCCACCTCATACACACGGCCGTTGGACCACAGCCGGATTTTCTGCCCGAGGCGAATGCGCCCGTCCACCACGCGCATGAGAATGATCACGCCGCGGTACTGGTCGAACCACGAATCGAAGATCAGCGCGCGCAGCGGGGCATCGGGATCGCCCTTCGGCTGAGGCACCAGGTGCACGATGGACTCCAGCACATCGTTGATGCCCACGCCGTTTTTCGCGCTGGCCAGAATGGCGTCGCCCGCCGGAAGCCCGACCACCTGCTCGATCTGCTCGCGGATGCGCTCCGGCTCGGCGGCGGGCAGATCGATCTTGTTGATCACCGGGATGACTTCGAGATTATGGCTCATGGCCAGATACGTATTGGCCAGGGTCTGCGCCTCGACGCCCTGCGACGCATCAACCACCAGCAGCGCGCCTTCGCAGGCCTGCAGGCTGCGCGACACCTCGTAACTGAAGTCCACGTGTCCGGGCGTGTCGATCAGATTCAGCTGATAATCGTTGCCGTCGCTGGCCCGGTACATGAGGCGCACGGCGTGGGCCTTGATGGTGATGCCGCGCTCGCGCTCCAGATCCATGGAGTCGAGCACCTGCTCCATCATTTCGCGCTGCGAAAGCGCCCCGGTGGTCTCGAGCAGACGGTCCGCCAGCGTGGATTTCCCGTGGTCAATATGCGCGATGATCGAGAAGTTCCGTATGTGTCGTGGGTCCATCAACGCATGTCACTGGGGTAAAATGAGGCCTGTAATCACAAGTATCCCATGCCCAATGTGATGGAAGGCACGTTTGACGCGCGCGGTCTGAAGTTTGCAATCGTGGTGGCGCGCTTCAACAGCTTCATCACCGATCGTCTGCTGGAAGGCGCGCTCGACGCGCTGGCACGCACGGGCTGTAATCCCGCCGATATCGATGTCGTAAAGGTTCCCGGCTCCTGGGAAATGTCGCTAACGGTGAAGACCATCGCGGCGCAGAAGAAACATGACGCCATCATCGCCCTGGGCGCTGTGATTCGCGGTGAAACGCCGCACTTCGATTACGTCGCGGGGCAGGCCGCGAGCGGTCTGGCGAGCGCCGCCGCAGAGACTGACGTCCCGGTGGCATTCGGAGTGCTCACCACCGAGAACGTGCAACAGGCGATCGATCGCGCGGGTGCCAAGAGCGGCAACAAGGGGTTCGACGCGGCCATGACTGCCGTGGAAATGGCGACACTCCTGCGCCGCCTCCGGGACCAGGCGCGCTAGGCCATGCCCGGTGGCCGCCGCCGATCCCGCCAGCGCGCATTGCAGGTGCTGTTCCAGTGCGATTTGGCGAAACAGCCCGTCGACCGCGCCATCTCATCCATGTACGAGACGCTCTGGATCGAACGCGAGGACGACCAGCGCCCGGAGCGCGACGAATTCATGGAACAGCTCGCCCGCGGAACCGTCGAAGATCTTTCAACGATCGACCAGCGCATCGCCGAGAAAGCCGAGCACTGGACCATTGAGCGCATGCCCGTCGTGGACCGCAACATTCTCCGCCTTGCTGTTTATGAGATGACGGGGCGCCTTTCGCCGCCGGCTGTGGTGATCGATGAAGCGCTGGAGTTGGCGAGGCGCTTTTCCGGCGAGGAATCGGTCTCGTTTATCAACGGCGTGCTCGATGCCGTGAATCGCGGCGCGCAGCAGGCGGGGGCCGAAGCGAAGCCGTAATGCCGAAAATTCTGATGGCGGCATCGGAAGCGATGCCATTCGTGAAGACCGGCGGACTGGCCGATGTCATGGGCGCGCTTCCGGCCGAGCTGGTTCGCGCCGGCGAGGAAGTGGCCGTCGTTCTTCCGTGGTATCGCGATGCCAAGCTCGCCTCCGCGCCCCGCGAAGCCTTTCGCGACCTGCGCATCACGGTGGGGCCGACTTCGTTCCTGGTGGATATCTTCGAAACCGTGGAACTCGGCGTTCGCTGTTTTCTGGTAAGCTGCCCGCCGCTGTTCGATCGCGCGGGACTGTACGGCGCCGCCGGTTCGGATTTCCCGGACAACCATATTCGCTTCGCCGTTTATTGCCGCGCGGTGCTGGGCGTGATGCGCCATCTTTTCCGGCCGCGCATTCTGCATTGCCACGACTGGCAGGCGGCGCTGGCCCCGCTGTTCATGCGCTACACGTTTGCCGGCGATCCAACCTTCTTCGGTGTCCGCGTACTCTTCACCATTCACAACATCGGCTTTCAGGGCATCTTCCCGGCATCGGCGCTGTACGATCTGGGCATTCCCACCGCCCTGTTCCTTCCTAACCTGCTGGAGTTTTACGGCAACCTGAACCTGCTGATGGGCGGCATGTATTTCAGCGACTGGATCAGCACGGTGAGCCCGACGTATGCGGTGGAGATCCAGGGCGATCTCGGTTTCGGCCTGCAGAATTTCCTGCGCGCGCGTTCGGATCGCGTCAGCGGCATTCTGAACGGCATCGATTATGACACCTGGAGTCCGGAAAAGGACCGTCTGATCGCTCGCAACTACTCGGAGACCGATCTGTCGGGAAAGTCCGCATGCCGGCAGGCTCTGCTCGATCGCTTTCGCCTGCGAGACCGCCCCGGCGCGCCGGTGGTGGGAGTTGTTTCACGCCTGACGGACCAGAAGGGCTTTGATCTGGTGGCGCAGATCGCCGCGGAGATGATGCGCGAGGATCTCTTCCTGGTGGTTCTCGGCTCCGGCGACGCATCGTACGAGCAGATGTTCCGTGACATCGCGAGCGCTCATCCGGAGAAAGCCGCCGTCCACATCGGCTACGATGAGGCGCTTTCGCACATGATCGAGGCCGGCGCGGACATGTTCCTGATGCCCAGCCGCTATGAGCCATGCGGGCTGAACCAGATGTACAGCCTTCATTACGGCACGCCGCCCATCGTGCGCGCGACGGGCGGGCTGGAGGACAGCGTTGTTTCCGCGCCACCGCAAGAAGCCACGGGCTTTAAATTCCGGGACTACAGCGGGGCGGCGCTGCTCGCCGCCGTGCGGGACGCTGTGGGCGCCTTCGGGGATCGCCCTCGCTGGCGGGAGATGATGCGCCGCGGCATGCGCCGTGACTTCTCCTGGGCGGCCTCGGCCGGCGAGTATGCCGCGCTGTATCGTAAGCTTCTTATGTAGGCCCTTCGGGGAGCGGCCGCTATGCAACTTTTGTGCCGTCCCCATCATCAGATACGTGGAGCAGAACAAATGGCGGGAGCCAACACTCTAACCTTCAATGACGCAACTTTCGATCAGGACGTGCTGAATGCCGAGGTCCCGGTACTGGTGGACTTCTGGGCGGAATGGTGCGGCCCCTGCCGCATGATGAGCCCCACCGTGGACGCCATCGCCAGCGATTACGCCGGCCGCCTCAAGGTCGGGAAGCTGAACGTCGACGAAAACGGCGGAACCGCGATGCGGTACAACATTCGCGGCATTCCCACGCTGCTGCTGTTTAAGGGCGGCCGCGTGGTGGAACAGCGGGTCGGCGCCATGGGCAAGGGCGACGTCCAGAAAATGGTCGACGCCCACGTGTAAGTCGCGGGCCGGACATTCCGGCCCTTTCCCCTTCATTTCGAGCGCCCGCGGTTCTTCCATCCCGGCTTGAGCCGCGGCATCAGTACTGGTCCTCAGGCTTTTCCCACCGGCAACATCCTCGAAGAGAATCTGATACGCTTTTCGCTGGAATATCGCGTCTGATGTTCGGAAATCCAGGGGGAAACACGGCCGATGAGGTGCGCTGCGCGCATGCATCGGCGCTAAGCATAATGCCCACACGGGATACGTTCGGCGATAACGGCGAACTCCTGCGCCGGCTTCTCGAAATCTCCGGGAAAGAACACGAAAGCTACGTCGCCGTGGCCCAGGATTATCTGCCGCTGGCTTGCGAACTGCTGCAGGTCTCCGAGGTCGAACTGAACAGCGGCGGCGCCGGCGCCTGGGGGTGGGACCACGCCAGTCTCCGCATCGCGGCATGCGAGCCGCGCGATTTCGGTTCCGCGGCGGTGGTGCGTTTCAAGCGGCGCAATGGCGGCAGCGGAGCACTCATCTTTCCCGGGCGCGAGGCACTTTCCGCCGCCGAGATGCAGCTTACGGAATTGGTGGCCTTTTCCGCGGGCCGCGCGCTCGATCGCTACAGCGAGAACGCAGAACGGATTCGGCGGGGCGTTCTGGAGCGCGAACGCGAACAACTTCTGGAGCGGTTCCTTTCCGGCGCATCAGTGTCCGAGTGCCTGAACGCCGCGGTGGCGCTGGTGGACCGCCATGCTCCGAACTGCCGCGCCGCCCTGCTGGCGGTCGACGGGTGGGCCGTGGAATGCGTCGCGGCCCCGGGGCTGCCGAAGGAGTATCGCCGCGCGACCTCGGCTCTGCGCGGGCTGCCATCGGCGGAACACGACAGCGCGGAAACCTCAGCGGCCATGCATGAACGAGTCCGGCACATCGAGATTGCCGCGCAACTCGGGTATCCGTGGTGTGAGTCGGCGCCGCTTTTGTCGCGCTCCGGCGAAATGCTGGGCCTTTTCATGGCTCACAGCGCTGACCCGCCCGCCGCCGCCACGCGCGAGATCCTGCGCAACGTTGGCCGCCTGGCGGCGATGATGATGGAGCAAAGAAAGCTGCAGATCCATGCCGCCTGGCTTACTGAACACGATCCGCTTACGGGCCTGGCGAACGTGGACGCGCTGCGCAGGGCGCTGGTCACCGCCGTGGCGGCCGGCCAGCCCGTGGGCGTGCTGTGCATCAGCCTGGACCGGTTCCGGAACCTGAATGGCGCGCTGGGTCGCACGGCCGGCGATCTGCTCATCAAGCGTGTCGCCGACCGGATCCGGACGTCGATCGAGGCGGGAGATATTGCCGCGCGTTCCAGCGGCGACGAGTTCAGTCTGGCAGTGATGGGCCGTCCGAGCGAGCGCGCGGTGCTCAGTTTCGCGGAGGTAGTGCGCAAAGCCATTGCGCGGCCGTTCCATATCGAGGGCAACGAACTCACGCTGACCTGCAGCATCGGGGCGAGCATCTGGCCCGACGGGGGCCGCGATGCCGATGCGCTCCTGCGTCACGCGGAAATCGCCATGCTGCGCGCCCGCGACCACGGGCCGGGCCACATCCAGAGCTACGCCTCGCCGCTGAAGGCCGGGGTCGAGCCAAGCCGCTTTCTGGTGGAGCGCGCGCTGTCGCAGGCCGTGGGCCGCAACGAGATGGAACTGCATTTCCAGCCGATGGTCGGGGCGCACGGCGGACTGTGCGGTTTCGAGGCGCTGCTGTCCTGGAAACACCCGGAATACGGGCTAATCCCGGCGGCGGACTTCATCCCCATTGCCGAGGAAGCCGACCTGATCATCCCCATTGGCGAGTGGGTGTTGCGGCGCCTGTGCGCCCAGGCAGTGCAATGGCAGGGGCCGGGTTCAAAGCAGCTGCGCTTTTGGGTAAATGTGTCGGCGCGCCAGTTTTGCGCTCCCGGGTTCGCGCAGATCGTGCGGAGCGCGATCTCGGACTCGGGCGTGGACGCGTCCTGCCTTGTGCTGGAACTGACCGAGACAGCCATCATGCGCGAGGTGGAGCAGTCTGCCGGGCTGATGTCCGAGTTGCGGCAGGCGGGGGTGCGCCTCGCAATCGACGATTTCGGCACGGGTTATTCCTCGCTGAACTACCTGCGCATGTTTCCGGTGCAGGCGATCAAGATGGACCAGTCGTTCGTGCGCGATCTGTCGGACTCGATGCGGGCGTTGGCGATCATGCAGAGCATGGTGGCTCTCGGCCACACTCTTGGTCTGGAGGTGGTGGCCGAAGGGGTCGAAACGCAGGCGCAGTTCGAACTCCTGCGGCAGGCCGGCTGCGACCTGGCCCAGGGATACCTGTTCGGCAGCCCGATGCCGGCGCCGGCTGCCGAGGCGCTGATTCGCGAACACCGGCCCGAAGCGCCCGCCGGACTCTGATATTCTGACCTTCCGGGTTCGCATTCAATGCGCGCGGCTGCCCGGACCGCCGCGCCGCCGCATTCCAATCCGTACACAGAAAGGCCAAACATGACGCAGAAGGAAGTTCTGGAGTTCGCAAAACAAAAGGAGGCTCGCCAGTTCGATCTGCGCTTCACCGATCTGCCTGGGCTTTCGCAGCACGTTTCCTACCCCATCGCGCAGCTGGATGCAGACTCCTTCGAGGAGGGCTTCGGCATCGACGGCTCCAGCATTCGCGGGTGGGCGGCGATCAACGAAAGCGACATGCTGCTGATCCCGGACCCGGCGACGGCCTTCATGGATCCGTTTGCCGAGACACGCACCCTGGTGATGACCTCCGATGTCGTGGATCCGATCACGCGGCAGCACTATGACCGGGATCCGCGCTGGATCGCTACAAAGGCCGAGAAGTACCTGCAGAATACGGGTATCGCCGACACCGCATATTTCGGCGCCGAAGCCGAGTTCTTCATCTTCGACAACGTGCGTTTCGATCAGAATCAGCACTCCGGGTTCTATTTCGTGGACGCCGAAGAGGGCCGCTGGAACTCCGGGCGCAAAGAGAACAACCTGGGGTACCGGCCGCGGTACAAGGAAGGTTATTTCCCGGTTCCTCCGACGGATCATTACCAGGACCTGCGCACGGAGATGGTGCAGGTGATGCTGGACTGCGGTCTGAACATCGAGTGCCACCATCATGAAGTCGCCACCGGCGGGCAGTGCGAGATCGATCAGCGCTTCGACACGCTGGTCCGGTCGGCGGACAACATGATGCTGTACAAGTACTGCATCCGCAATGTGGCGTATCAGTATGGGAAGACAGTGACATTCATGCCCAAGCCGCTGTTCGGCGACAACGGCAGCGGCATGCACACGCACCAGAGCCTGTGGAAGGGCGGAAAACCGCTGTTTGCAGGCGATCTCTACGCGGGGCTGAGCCAGATGGCGCTGAACTACATCGGCGGGCTGCTGAAGCACGCGCGCGCGTTGTCGGCGATCATCGCTCCCACGACGAACAGCTACAAGCGGCTGGTGCCGGGCTACGAGGCGCCGGTAAATCTGGCTTATTCGCGGCGCAACCGGTCCGCGGCCGTGCGTATCCCGATGTATTCGGCGAGCCCGAAGGCGAAGCGCGTCGAGTTCCGTCCGCCCGATCCGTCGGCGAATCCGTACCTGGCGTTTGCGGCGATGATGATGGCCGGCCTCGATGGCGTGCTGAGCAAAGCCGATCCGGGCGAACCGCTGGACAAGGACATTTACGATCTCTCGCCGGAAGAGGCGAAGAACGTGCCGTCGATGCCGGCGTCGCTGGAAGAGGCGCTCACGGCGCTGGAGGAGGATCACGAATTTCTGCTGAAGGGTGATGTGTTTTCGGAGGAGTTGATCGAGACCTACATCGCGTATAAGCGAAAGAACGAGGCCGACGCCGTGCGCCTGCGGCCGCATCCGTACGAATTCGCGCTGTACTACGACATCTGAGGTGGTGCAGCCGAGCTGGGGACACTTGTCCCTCAAAGTGTTTGGCAGGCGCGGGCCCGCGCCGCTCGCGGCGCGGGCCGGACCCGGCTGCTCTGTCGTCGTCACTGATTGACCGGACGCTTTGTTTTCACGCCCGGTGGACCACAATTCAACGCACTCGCCGCAACCCGGAACCTGATGTCCGGACTACAGCTCACTGCGTGTACGCTGTCCTCGTCGTTTAATTGGATGCGCATCGTTATCCCTTGCGGTACCGATCCGGAGAGGAGCCCCGTTTAGCGCCGGTTAAGACGCCCAGCGGTTGCAAACTACGCAACGAAGAACGAATCGAACAATCTGCTCAGCCTGGCCAGCCTTCGCATTACGATCTTCGCAAAGCCGCAAAGAGCTGAGTATGGAACTTGTTGATTCGATTCATGCGATACCTTGTGATCGCGCTCTCAGGCGGCGCGAAACCGAAAGCGTCCGGGCCGGACCTCGACATCAACAGCGGTGAAGCCGGCCGCCCGCAACCGCTCGGGGAGCGCGCGTGGGTCGATAGGGTTGAGCGTGTCAGCGATGTGCAGCAGGGTCATGCCGAAGCTCGCGCGGCCATCCGTTCCGCAAAACACGCCGCCGGGCCGGAGCACGCGCCGCACCTCGCGAAAGATGCGGTCCTGCAACTCCGCTGTCGGCACGTGATGGAGCATGGTGAAGGCGACCGCCGCTGTGAAACTGCCGTCGGGGAATGGCAGGGCGGAAGCATCGCCGTTGATCACCCCGACTCCGGCGAAGCGGGTTGCCAGGCGGCGCGCCAGCGTGGCATCGATCTCCAGCGCGGTGATATGCGGTGCGCGAGATCGCAGCAGATCTGTAGTGAGGCCCGGACCGGGACCAAGTTCGAGCAGCTTATCTCCGAGCGGCGCGTCACCGATCACCCAGGGGACGATTTGTTGTTCGAGCGCCCTGCGCCAGCGCGCGGAACCGCAAAGCCAGTGATGGGCGATGTTCATGGCGCGGCGCCATCAGCATAGCAGCTCGGCGTCTGCTTTATCTGCGCCAGCGGCCCTCGTGGCGGCGCCAGCCGTTGCCGTGACGCTCCCAGCGGGGGCGCTCCCAATGATGGTAGCCGCGGGGCGGCACGACCCAGCGACCCGGGGCCCATACCCACCTTCCGCCGTTGAGGTTCCAGTAACCATCGGTCCAGACGTAACCTGGACCAGGCGCATAGCCGACTGCTCCCACCGCATAGGGCGGAGGCGGCGGCCCGACGGCAACTCCGACGTAACCGGGGCCACCGCAGCCGAACAACATCAGCGCGCCCAGCAGCACGCCCGAACAGCCAACACCGCGAAGGCTCATCATTGCGCTCCTGTGAATGTGGACGCGCGCGCAGCGGGGAGCGGTACGTTACCGGTTGGTGATGGCGGATTGTTAACGACGCGCCATTCTCATTGCTCGATGATCTGGCCGTCGCGGCGACGGATCTCGCCCCAGCCGCCGTTCAGCCGTTTGCGGTCTCCGGATTCGCCGTAGCCGAACGGGTACTTCGCGGCGGCGCGCTCGTCTACCTCGATGCCCCAGCCCGGCGCGTCGTTCGGGTAGAGATAGCCGTTCTCGCATCGCGGGCAGCCGCTGAAGACTTCGCGAGTGCGATCGTTAAAGGCGCTGTACTCCTGAATGCCGAAGTTGTAGCAGACGACGTCGAGTGTGGCGTTGCAGGCGTGGCCGATGGGCGAGACGTCGCCGGGGCCGTGCCATGCGGTGCGCACGCCGAACTGCTCGCCCATGGCGGCGATCTTGCGCGCGGGCGTGAGGCCGCCGGTTTGCGAGACGTGCATGCGCATGAAGTCGATCAGGCGCCCGGAGATAAGCGGGGTCCATTCGTGCGGGCTGTTGAACAGCTCGCCCATGGCGAGTTGGGTGGCGCACTGCTGACGGATCATGCGGAAGTAATCGATGTCTTCGGGCGAGAGCACGTCTTCGAGGAAGAAGAGATTGAAGCGCTCCATCTCTTTGGCGAAACGCACGGCTTCGATGGGCGTTACGCGTTCGTGCACGTCGTGGAGGAGGCCGACGTCGTCGCCAAGCTGGGTCCGGGCGGCGTCGAGCAGTTTCAACGCGCGCTTCATGTATGGCTGCGACTCGAACACCGGGCCCGGACGCAGACCAGTGATCGGCGTTCCGCCGTGCGCGGACCCGTAGCCCTCCATGCCCGGCGTGTCGACCTGGACCCGCACGTTGCGAAAACCGCGGGCGAGGATCTGGCGCGCCTGGTCGAGAGTTTCAGAGATCTCGCGGCCGGAGGCATGGGTGTAGCAGTCGGCGCCCTCGCGGCATTTCCCGCCGAGCAGTTCGTAAACCGGCATGCCGGCCTGGCGGCCTTTGATGTCCCACAGGGCCATATCCACGCCGCTGATGGCGTTGTTCAACACGGGCCCGTTGCGCCAGTAGGAGCTGGCGTAGCAAGCGTGCCAGATGTCGTCGATGTTGTCCGTTGGCTTGCCGAGCAGGAACGGGCGCAGGTAGTTGTTGACCGCGACCACGACGGCGTCAGCGCGCTGGGTGAACGTGGCGCAGCCGTAGCCGTAAAGGCCATCCTGATCGGTGGTGATTTTCACCACGATGAGGCGCACGCCGGCTGGCTCGGTGGCGATGACGCTGACTTCTTTTATCTTCGGAGTGGGAAGCGCGCGCGCCGACACGAGGCCCGCGCCGAGGGCGAGCAGGCCGCGGCGGGTCAACGCTTTTCGCGCTCCTCGATCATGCGCTTCACGCGGTCGAGCTCGAGGCGGAGCCGCCGCTCGCGCATGGCGATGCTCACCACGTACGCCAGCACGATCAGCCATGCGGCGAGGAAGCCGTAGAAGAGGTAAGTGAGGAATCGGGATTCAACCATTCAGAGGGTTCTCCTTAGCCGGGCGGGGGGTGAGAGCCTGGGGCCGGCGGGCGAGACTGGATGCCGCAGGTTCGACGGATGGCCATGGCCGGCCTGGCGGGCTGAGAGCCCGCCGCAGGCCGAGGGCCTGCCCCCCACGGACGGCGGTTGTCGATCGCGGACCAGGCGGGCTGAGAGCCCGCCGCAGGCCGAGGGCCTGCCCCCCACGGACGGCGCCGTTGTCGATCGCGGACCAGGCGGGCTGAGAGCCCGCCGCAGGCAGAGTGCCTGCCCCACATAGCAGCTCGGCCTGCGCCCCACACGGGATCATAGGGCGTGGGCCCAGCGGCGCATGGAATCGATTTCGCGGCGGATGTCCTCCTGCCTCATGCGGACCATGATGAGGATGGTGGCCAGCATCACCAGGGCGAGGTAGTTCCACCAGATGGGCGCTTCCATGCCGGGGCCCATGCCGCCGCCGTTGCGAATGCTCAGCACCGGGCCGGGATGCTGCGTGCGCCACCACTCGATCGATTTCCAGACGATGATGACGTCGGTGAAAGCGAAGATGGACATCACTGCGCAGAGGCGCGCGCGCTGGCCGGGCTCGTCGATGGCGCGGCGCAGCATCAGATAACCCGCGTAAAGCAGCCAGCAGACGAACATGGAGGTGAGGCGCGCGTCCCAGGTCCACCAGATGCCCCAGATGATGCGGGCCCAGATGCTGCCGGTCACCAGCACGATGGAGGCGAAGACCACGCCGACTTCGGTCGCGGCCGCGGCCACTCCGTCGAAGCGCATATCCTTCTTCGCCAGATACAGCACGCTCGAAACCAGCGCGGCGAAAAAGCAGGTGAAGCAGGTGATGGCCGAGGGCACGTGGATGTAGATGATGCGATAGATGGCGCCCTGGTTCAGCTCGTCGGGCAGCACCATGAAAACCTTGTAGAGATTGAAAGACAGCAGCGCCGCCGCGGCGAAGGCAAGAATGACGATGATCCTGTTGCGCATGGCTCCTCCCTACCCGATGAGCACCGTATCCACGAACGAAACGCCGAGAATCGTAAAGATGATATCGAAGCCGATCAGCACTTTGAACCAGATCAGGTTGTCGGCTGAGACCGTATTGCCGGCCATCAGAACGGTGGTGAGCTGGATGGCGGCCATCAGGGCGGGAATCATCATCGGATACACGAGAATGGGCAGCATGAGCTCGCGCAGGCGCAGGTTGACGGTCATAGCCGAGAACATGGTGCCGATTACGGTCAGCGCCCAGGTCCCGAGCGCGAAGGTGATGGCGAGCTGGCCGAGATGGCGGGTCCAGTTCACGTTATAGAAGATGCCGAACACCGGAATGCAGATGACTTCCACGGCGACCAGCAGCACGAAATTGGCGACGCACTTTCCGAGGAACAGCTGCGCTCCGCTGACCGGGGATGAGAGCAGCGCGTCGAGGCAATCGTTCACCAGCTCGCGGGCGTAGCTGCGATTGAGGACCAGAGCGCCGGCGAAGGCAAACACCAGCCAGAGCAGGCCGCCGCTGATTTCGCGAACGGTGTCGACGCCGGGGTCGAAGGCGAAGCTGAACAGCAGCAGGATGACCAGCGCGAACGACAGGGAGGCGTTGATGGTGTCCTTGCTGCGCAGCTCGGAGCGCAGATCCTTGGCGCACACCGCCGCCGCGCCGCGGACCCAGCGCAGGGCGGCGAGCTCAGGCTTCACCGTAGTTGCGATAGAGCCAGCCGGGGTCATTGAGCATCTCGTCGGTGCGCGGGCCGGTGTAGGCCAGCCTGCCGCGGTTGATCAGGGCCACGTCGGTTGCGAGCTCGAGCGCTTCGCGCAGCTGATGCGTGGACATGATGATGGATCGGCCTTCGTCGCGCGCGCGGCGAAGCAGGGTTTGCAGAACGGCGATGGCGCGGTCATCGAGCGCGGTGAACGGTTCGTCGAGCAGTAGCAGCGTGGGCTCGTGCAGGAATGCCCGGGCGACGGCGAGCCGCTGGCGCATGCCGCGAGAGAATTCGCGGACCAGCCCGTCGCGCACGCGCTCGAGTCCGGCGCGCTCCAGCCATTCTGAAGCGGTGCGCTCCGGGTTCTCGACGCCATACAGCCGCGCGAAAAGGCGGAGGTTTTCGATGGCGGAAAGTTCCTCATACACTCCGATGCCGTGGCCGAGCACGCCGACGCCGACGCGGCTGGCGCGGGCTCGCGTGTCCGCGCCGAGTATGGTTACCGTGCCTTTGGCCGGCCGGGAAAGCCCGGCAAGAATGCGGAGCAGCGTCGTCTTCCCTGCCCCGTTCCGGCCGAGCAGCGCCATGCAGGATCCGCGCGGGACGGCCAGGGTCAGGTCGCGGAGAGCGGGGTAATCGCCGAAGTATTTCCAAACGCCCTGCACTTCGACGGCGTTCATGGATCAGGCCCCGTGCAGGCCAAAGGCCTGCTCCACAAAAGGCACAGTGGCTGCACGGCACACGCTCATTGCCGGCTCCGTGCTGCGTCGCGGCGCCAGAGGATCATCGACCCGAGCGCCAGAATGCCGAACATGAGGCCGAGCAGCCAGTACAGGCGGTCGTAGATGCGGGGCTGGATCTCTTCGATTTTCGGCGAGCCGTTATCATCGCCGCTGCCGGCCTGCTGGTCCTGACCGCTGCCGAGTGTGCCCGTGCCCTGCACCTGCGCGCTGAATGAGGCGCCCTTCACGTTGTAGATCGACGCCTGCGTGCTGGGCTCCTGGCCCAGCAGCTGGAGATCATTGCTCTGCAGCGTCACGCCATTGGGGACCACGAGCCGCAGCGGCGCGGAGGTGTCCAGAACCCTGCCGTTGAAAACAAGGGGCGTCGCGTTGGGAAGCGGGTAGTTCACGTCGAAGCGCGTTTCGCCGGGGTTGATGGGGTAATCGATTTTATAGACGTGCTCGCGCGCGGTGGGGCTCGCCGTGCGATCCAGGGGCATCCCTCCCGGCGGCGTGATCCGCACCGGAACTTGTTTTGGCGCGCCCTCAGGAACCCACACCTGCGCGGACCCGCTGGTCGGCGAGTTGAAGGTGGTTTTGGTCTGATTGTCGAAGATGAACGTTTCGGTAACGTCCAGCTCCGAACCGGTCGGCTGGAGCACGATCAGATGCTGCGCGGGATGGTCGAGCTTCGCGTCCTTCGTGGCATCGTAGACGGCCACCTGCACGCCGGTGGTCGGCGAACCGGGCGGAATCATCTGCGTGTACAGCACGCCCGCGTAGATGGCCTGGAGCAGCTTCGGGCCTTCGGGGCTCTTGTCGAAATGAAAATTGCCCTGGGCGTCCGTCTTCGCGGTTCCGAGCTGCTGCATGCCGCCCTGGCCGGGCTGCATGAGCATCAGGATGGTATTGGGCTGCGGTTTGCCGGTGGTCTGGTTGACCACGGTCCCGTCGATCGCGGCGAACGCCGGGAGTGCCGCGAGCATTAAGAGCGCGTACTTCATGCGATCATCGGCTTTCCGCACTCGCCGCAGAAGCGGAGCGCCTGAGCGAAATGCGCGCCGCAGTGCGGGCACGCGTTGGAGGTTTGGACCGCCTTCTTTTTGCCGGCGGAGGCGCCGTTCGATTCCGGTCCGGCGGCCGCAGCCTTGACTACCGGCTGGGGCTGCTGCTGGCGAACGGCGTCAATCTCAGCGAGCACGTGCGCGAGTTCGCGCTGCAATCCGGTCTTGGTGGCCTGATAATCGGCGTCGCTCAGCTTGCCGGTGCGGTATTCGAACTGAAGGTCGCGCAGATTCTCGTAGACCTGCGCTTTGCGTTCCTCGAGGTGCGCGGTGGGAGAGGGCGGCGGAGCCTGCGGAATGTCTTTGTCCCGTATCAGCAGCGTGAACAGCAGAGCGCCCGCGGCAACAAGGACGGCGGCGATGATGAAGACCATTCAGTCGAGCTTTGCGATATCCTTTTCGATCTGCTCCCGATAACGAGCGAGCAGTTCATCTTCGGCCGGGGCCTCGGGAACAGCCGCCGGTTTTCGATATCTCCTGATGAACCACACCACGAGGAGCAATCCGATGACCAGAGCGCTGTAGGAGAGCAGTGATCCGATGCGTCCCGGCTCGACGGCCAGGATGTCGGGGCCGCTCTCTTTGACGAAAGTGTCGACGATGGCCTGATCGGACATGCCGGCCTGCTGCATTTTGAAGATGCGTTTCTTGGCGGCGGCGCACATCCCGCACGGATACGGCTCCATGCGGCAGGTCATGCGATCCTTGCAGCCGCAGGAGCAGAGCAGCCGGTTGGCGACGCGATTCACGGGGGCGCTTTCGAGGTCGGATGCGGTCTGGGAGAAACAGATCGCGGCAGCGAGCAGAAGAATGGCGCACACGGAAATCGGGCTAAAGCCCGATGGCAGGCGAAAACGCCTGCTCCACATGGGGAGACTAGCTTGCGGCAATCTCATCCCTTGCGGCTACTCCCACAACGCTGGTCCGCGGATACGACAACCGCATCTTCGGCGGAATCAGACAAACCAGTGTTCCGAACAGCACCACCCAGTACCCGATCCAGACCCACGAGACCAGCGGCAGAACGTAAACCTGGAGCACGATCTGGACGTTGTCCGACGCCATGCCCGGGAACGTGACATACAGGTCCTCGTTCAACCGGCGGCGAATCGCGACTTCGGTGAGCGGCTGATTGCTGCTCTTGTAGAAACGATGCTCGGGCTTCAGGACGCCAATGTCCTGCCCATCTTTGGTGACGTCGAGAGAGACCTGCCGCCACTGGTAGTTGTCGTTGTCGCCGTCTTCGACGTTGGCGACATGCAGGGCATAACGGCCCAGATGCACTGTCCCGTTGGTGGGGACCTGGGTCGTGATGTCCTTGTTGAAGGCCGCGCCGGTGAAGCCGATGAACATGAGCACGATGCCCATGTGCACGATGTAGCCGCCATAGCGCCGCGTATTGCGGTGGGTGAGCTCCACCATGGCCGGAATCAGGCTCTTGCCATCCTTCGAGCGGATGGCCATGGCGCCCTTAAAGAACTCCATGCCGATGGTGATGGCGACGAACAGGCACATCCCGAACGAAACCACGGCATACGGCTCGGCGTGCATGCCCGCCACAGCGAACGCGCCCATGACGGCCACGGCCGCCATCGCCGGCCACTGGAACGCGCGACGCAGGCTCTCCAGAGAGCTGCGCCGCCAGGCGATGAGCGGGCCGACGCCGGTGAGGAACATGAGTCCCAGGCCGATGGGAATCATGATCTTGTTGTAGAAAGGCTTGTCGACGCTGATCTTGTCGCCGGTGATCGCTTCGGAAATGACCGGAAAGAGCG
>DASRCB010000389.1:0-16162 GCA_035653295.1 Bryobacteraceae bacterium | reverse complement strand
GCATTGATGGGCATCCCGGTGCCACAGAGGGAAAAACGCATCCGTTCGGTTGCCGACGTGATTAAGGAGCACACCGGGAATTTCGGGGCGAACCGGCGAAAACGGACGGTTGACACTGCTAAGGAACGTCTGGCGCATGTCAGTCGCCTGCTCGGTGGCGTGCTGATCCCCGATCTGACTGAGAAGACGGTGCGCGAGTACATCTCGACCAGAACGGCAGAGGGAGCGAGCGGCAGGACCGTCAACATGGAAGTCGGTGCTCTCAGCAGAGCCATCGGACGGCAGTGGTCGCAGCTTTGGCCGAAGCTCAAGAAGCTGGACGAGCGCACCGATGTGGGTAAGGCACTCTCACCCGCTGAAGAAGAACGCTTGTTGTCTGTCCTCAATACTACGAAATCGCAGCTCGGCCAGACGTTCGTCCGCATCGCGCTGCTCACCGGAATGCGCTACAGCGAAATTCTCGATCTTACGTGGGAGCGCGTTGATGTGAGCAAGCGAGTCGTAACCGTGGGCAGAGCCAAAACGGCGGCGGGAAGCGGCCGTCAGATTCCCATGAACGATGCTCTGCGCGCGCTCTTGACGACGCACGCAGACTGGTACGTAAGCAGGTTCGGAGAATGCCGACCGGATCTGTTCCTGTTTCCCTTTGGGTCACCCCGGCCATGCGATCCGACGCGTCCCGCAACCACGATGAAGACCTTCTGGGAGACGGTTCGCAGGCGAGCGAAGGTTCAGTGCCGCTTTCATGATCTGCGACACACCGTAGCGACTAAGATGGCGGAACACGGTGTTCCTGAAAGCACGATGAAGGCGCTGCTAGGTCACATGTCGCGCGCGATGCTCGAAAGATACAGTCACATTCGGATGGCGGCGAAGCGTGATGCGGTGGAGTGCCTAAACACGCCAGCGACTGCCTCAGGTGCCCCACCAAAAGTCCCACCAGCGAACGAAACCGTTAAACCGAACTGAGCTTAAGTCCTTTGTTTTCTGGTAGGCGCGGCAGGACTCGAACCTGCGACCCCCTGCTTAGAAGGCAGGTGCTCTATCCACCTGAGCTACGCGCCCGTGCTTGATAAATGAACGCTTACGACTACATGCCGTGACGCCTTATGAGCAATGTACGGAAAAATGTACGGAAGCCTCCGCGACACGCAGCCTCGTTCGGCTCGACTCCGTACCGTTCCAGGCTGTCGGCATGTGACTAGGCTATCAGAGGCTCGCGCATCTCGCCCGTGGCCCTGGCCTCGGCTCGACGTCAACGCTCTCGCCCGTCGCAAGCTCGTCAGCCGCTTTCCGCGGCGCCCGTTCCGAATGTGTAGTGGTCCGACGTGCGTGCGCTTCGAGAGATGGCCCGCTTGCGCGTCAAGACCGACTGAGGCGTCCAATCTCGGCATCCGCCGTAATCGAGTTACGGCGTAGATCGTTGCCGCGTAGGCCCTTCAGACCCGCCTGTCGTTAGCTTGCGCCAGGGAGTTCTCCATCCCTTTGTCGGCCGTGTCGGGTCGTACTCTCGGGCTCGGTCGCCCTCCGCTGTTGCGCGATCCACCCGCGCCGGGATAACGAAATGGTTCGGCTCGCTCAACGGAACATACTCGAATGGCGGCGATGTGTGTTGGGAACTGTCCGCCAGGTACACGGAGGAATACCACGACTCGTGCGGGCTGTTCAAAGACGCCGTTCTCGCCATTCTCGCGGTCATAGCGAAACAGGAGCGGGTGCGCCGGTCAGACGGGGCACTGGCGGCCGTGGCGAAGCTCCGGCGGCAGGCCACACGGAGCACCTCGGGCGGCCTAAGCTCGTAGCGGACCGCGATGCCGTGCGCCGGATGGCAGCGGAGGGGATGGGCCTGCGGGAGATTGCGGTAGTCCACTGGCTTGAGTGCGGCGACGGCGATGCGTATTGTGAAGGCGACGGCAGGACATGGCCGCTCCGAATTAGCAGCTATAGAATGGCCTCGTGTTCAACAAGAAAAGCAGGACGGATCGGGACCTGGCCATTCCGTCAGAAATCGAAGCAGATCCGAAATCCCGAGAGGTGTTACGAGCGTGGGTCGCAAATGGCGGCCTGGTGTGTGCGCTACGCCCGGAGACCTGGCCAGAAGCTGGAAACTGGGGGATTGTACTGGCGGACGTGGCGCGGCATGTTGCCAATGCCGTAAGGGACCTACATGGCACTGATCCCGCGACCACGATTGGACGAATCAGGGAATTGTTCGCAGCCGAACTGGATAACCCTACAGACCAGCCCACCGGACACTTTTGATGCATCCGAGGCCGCCGCCTGTCGGTCCTGTCGGTGGTCGGCGTTCGGCGCCGTGCGGCGGATGTAAGAGTAAACGCGTGAAGGAGGACAATGCTCAGGAACATTCGTTCCCGGCATGCAATGACCACGACGCTCATAACCGTCGTTGCCCTCGTTGCAGAATTTCTGGTCCTTGAGGGCGCCGCCGGGGTCAGCTTGCCGTCGGATCGCCACTCTGCCGTTTCTACCGTTGCAATTATGAACAAGCGCACCGGCCTGCACTATGTCACACGCAATAACCGCTTTACGGTCGTCGATGTCATAACCAGCACGGGAGTCGAGCGCGGCGTCGTGCTGCGAGAGTTTTTCGAGCGAGATGAGGATTGGGGTGTAGAGGGACCGCCGTCAGCGACAGTGACTGTCGAGACCATAGACGGCCCGACATCCAGCTGGAAGTTTGCCGAGCCTGGAGAACGTGGTGATGTCGTCACGAGTGATCTGTACATGGTCACGAGGGGTGGGGCCGGTGATACACCGAACACGTACTCCTATTTTTCGCTGGTGAACGGGCGAAAGGTTCGGACGAGCCATTACGAATTGGCGAGGGATGAGCTGTCCGCGCTGAATGGCGCGGTCATCAAAGCACCATAGCGTGTGGCGTTATGCGGCAGTGCAGCCTGAGCCGTTGAGCGCCGTGTTCGCGGTTGAGGGTACCCGTCCCGTCGATGACTAGGAGAATGTACGGAAGGAGCCGCAGGACCCTCGGCCCCGCGGTGCGCCCGCGCTCAATAGCCTTCGTGTGCTGCCGTGTGCGGCTTGTGCTTTGGGGCCTTCGGCGCTTTGTAGTGATGCAGGATCTGGCCACCCGGAGCAGTCCTGGGAGCGTGCTTCTTAAACAGGTGGAATTTTGCTTCCCCAACGCCCGCCGACGCCAGCAGCAAGCCGAAGATCATCAGCACACGTGTGCTCGTCATGCTGTCACTATCGGCATTCCCGGCCTGCCCGATTATGCCGGGAACTCTGTATTTCGGGCGACGCTCGATGCCGGCAGGCATCCAATAGAGTGAAGGGCCCGAGGGCTCGGAAAGGAAGCTGAAAGATGCTGAAACGATTAGGAATTCCAGTCGCCGTTCTGGCGCTGCTCATCCTTCTCTTCCCCGTTCCAGCGAGTGCGCACGTACATTGGGGCGTTTACGTAGGCCCCTCATATCCGGCATACTCCTACGGCTACGCCTACCCGTATGCCCCCTACTCGAACTACTACGTTGCGCCGTATCCAGCGTATTCGTATGCGCCGGGATACGCGTATCCCTACGGTTATGGTTATTACGGTTACTACGGTCATCGGCACTGGGACCACGACCACGACCACTGGGACCACGACCGCGGCTGGCGCGGACATGGCCATGAATGGCATGAGCACGGCGAACATCACCACCATCACTAACGCATAAAGCAGACGCTCACCCACGCCGGCCGCGCACCTTGGCTGCGCGGCCGGCGTTCTGCATTTAAAGAGGACACGTGGTATTCTGCCCCCAGGCGGAACACCCCTCCTCACACAGAATGCATATTCCGGACGGATACCTGAGTCCCTCCACCTGCGCAGTCCTGTGGGGAACCGCGGCTCCCTTCTGGTACATAGCCGGCAAGCGGGTCCGAGCCACGCTGCATACGCTCATGGTCCCGCTGCTGTCGATCTTCGCCGCATTCTCGTTCGTGGTGATGATGTTCAACCTGCCGTTGCCGGGCGGCACGACGGGCCATGCCGTCGGTGTCGGAATCGCCACTGTGGTCCTTGGCCCGTGGGCCGCGATGAGCGCCATTTCGGTCGCTCTGGTGATCCAGGCGCTGTTCTTCGGTGATGGCGGCATCACTGCGATCGGCGCCAACTGCTTCAACATGGCAGTCGCCGGATCGCTGGTGGCCTGGGCCGTGTACCGCCTTGCCTGCCGTGGCGCGCCCATCGGTTCCACACGGCGCGTCCTCGGAGCAGGATTCGCGGGCTATACCGCGATCAACGTCTCCGCCCTGTGCGCCGCAATCGAATTCGGCATCCAGCCCATGCTGTTCCGGGACTCCCTGGGCGCGCCGCTTTACGCGCCGTACCCGCTCCACGTGGCCATTCCAGCAATGCTGATCGGCCATCTCACCTTCGCAGGCCTCGCGGAATTCGTCATTGCGGCGGGAATCGTGGCCTGGCTCCAGCGCGCCGATCCCCAGCTTCTCTGCGCCACGGCGCCCGACGCTCCCGATGCCGCCGAGCCAACCCGCCCGGATCGCGAACGGCCATTGTGGCCATCCATTCGCAGGTTCTGGATCGCTATTGCGATCCTCACCATTCTCACGCCACTGGGCATTCTCGCCGTTGGGAACGCGTGGGGCGAGTGGAGCCCGCAGGATTTCTCCAACAGCACTACCCGGCGCGAGATTCAGGCGGCATCGCGCAACACCGAGGCGCCGGCCCACGCTCCTCGTGGCCTGGAGCGACTTTCTAAGCTCTGGACGGCGCCGCTGTCCCGATACTCACCCGCATTCATCCGCAGCGCGTCCTTCGGATATCTCGCCTCGGCCATGGTGGGCGTCGGCATAATCATCATCTGCGGGCTGGCCCTGAACTGGGCTCTCGGCAGGTTCCGTCCAGCGGAGTTTCGCCGGCGCCCGCCGCGCCGCACAGGCTTCGTCGAGAAGACGCTCCACACTCTGGTCCGGGCTGCACAGCGCGCCCTGTTCGCCGACGAGATGGCCCGCGCCGACGGGTTCCTGCAGCGCCGAGACGCGCGGGTCAACCTGGCCGGTCTCGGCGCCCTCATCGTGGCTGCCGTCGGCGTCCGCCGCCTGGACGCTCTGCTCGCGCTGCTCGCCCTCGGCATGCTCCTGGCGCTCGTCTCTCGGGTTTCGATCGGCTTTCTCGCTACCCGTGTCTGGCTCGCCGTGCTGGGCTTTACCGGCGCGCTCGCCGCGCCCGCCGTCTTCCTCACCCCTGGGACACAGTTGGCCCACATGCCCGTCCTGCATTGGGCTGTAACAGAACAGGGCCTGCGAGCGGCTGCATTCCTCATCCTGCGCGCGGCCACGGCGGCTACGTTCGCTTGCCTGCTCGTTCTGTGCACCCTGTGGACCCATTTGCTGCGCGCCCTGCGTTTCTTTCGCACGCCGCTCGTGGCAGTCGCTTTGATCGGCATGACATGGCGCTACATCTTTCTCTTCCTCCGCGCGGCTGAGGACATGTTTCAGGCCAGACAGGCGCGTCTGGTGGGCGCGCTGGAAGGCGCGGCGCGAAGGCGACTGGCGGCGGCGAGCGCCGGTGTGCTGCTGAACCGCAGCATCCAGCTCAGCAATGAAGTTCACCTCGCCATGCAGGCGCGCGGCTTTCGCGGCGAGATTCGCACCCTCGGTGACGACCGCCTGCGCGGCGGTGAGTTTCTGTACGGCGCCGGTTTTCTGGCCGCGGCCGCGGCCGCCGTCTGGCTGGGGCGATGAGCGATTTCGCCTTCGAAGCTCGTGAGGTGGGTTATTCGTACGACGACGTGCGCGCGCTCGGCGCCATTTCCCTGCGCATCCGCCGCGGTGAGCGGATCGCGCTGCTGGGCGCGAACGGCTCCGGTAAATCCACGCTGCTTCGGTTGCTTGCGGGACTCTGCTTCCCACAGCGCGGCTCGATTTCGTTCTTCGGCGAGCCGCTCACCGACGAGCGGCTGCGCGACGACGCCTTCTTCTTCAGCTTCCGCAGGCGCGTGGGCCTGGTGTTCCAGAATCCGGACGTCCAACTGTTCAATCCCGCGGTTTACGACGAGCTCGCCTTCGGTCCGCTCCAGCTCGGATGGCCAAAGGCTCAGATTCGCCGCTGCGTCGAGGAAATGCTGGAGCAGATGGGCATAGCGCACCTGCGCGACCGTGCGCCGCACCGACTCTCCGGCGGCGAAAAGAAGCGCGTTGCTCTGGCCTCGGTCCTGATTCTCCAGCCGGAGGTGTTGCTGCTCGATGAGCCCGCGGCGGGCCTCGACCCCGGCAGCCAGGGCCAGATCGTCAATCTGCTGGCCTCGTGGAAAAACAGCGGAAGAACCGTGATCACCGCCACCCATGACATGGACACGCTCGAGGAGATCGCCGACCGTTGCTGCGTTTTCGAGGACGGGCGTATTGCCGCTGAAGCTTCCCCTCTGGACGTGCTGCACGATCTTCCTTTGCTGGAGCGCACCAACCTGCTCCGCCCACACGCGCACCGGCACGCCGCCGGTATGCCGCATCCTCATCCGCACGTGCACCGGCACGAGCCGGAGTAGAACGCGCGCGCGACTCGGCTATTGCGAGTTACGGCGCGATGCCCCGCGAGGCGGCCACGGTCTTAAGCAGTGCGCGCCCTTACAGCGAACCGGACTTGTTCGGTGTCGAACGTCATGGGCGAGCCGCGTAACAGACAAGTGACGCTTTTTTCCGCCCCTTGCATCGGCGATTGACGTAGGCGATTCGGTTCCTTCACAATTTGGCATGGCCACAAGGACCGTCGCGTTACTCGCCCTGCTGATCGCAGCGGCTGAGGCGCAAAGCTGGACCACGCTCACCAATGCTCCGCCGGCCGCAATCAGCTCGTGCATGCTGCTGACCGATGGAGGTGTCATGTGCCAGTCGGAAACCAGATGGTATCGGCTCACACCCGATTCGAGCGGCAGCTACATCAATGGAGCGTGGTCGTCGCTGGCGGGCTTCCCTTCCGGCTACGGTCCCGGCGAATATGCCTCAGCGGTGCTGGCCAACGGACGCGTCGTCGTGGTTGGCGGCGAATTCAACTTTGCCGATTTCGTGCTCAGCAAAATGTCGGCGATTTACGATCCGACAATCGATTCGTGGCAGATGATCTCGCCGCCGACAGGCGCGGTCTTTCACGATTTCCAGTGCATCGGCGATGCACCCGCGGCGGTCCTGCCGAATGGCCGGCTGTTGATTGGCTCCAAGCTGTTTCAGGGCCTGGCCACACTGGACCCATCCAGTTTGTCCTGGAGCCTGGTGACGGAAACCGGCAAGAACGATCCTTCGGATGCCGAGGAAGGCTGGACGCTGCTTCCGGACGGCAGCGTCTTCACCATGGACGTCGCCGCCGCTCCGGCGGCCGAACGGCTGCTGCTGTCGGGCTCGGCGGGCGTCTGGGTCAGCGCCGGTAACAGCCCGCAGAACATGCAGACTCCGGTCATCGTGGCGCCGCAGCAGGCGCCCGGGTGTCCGACCTATTATCCGCCGGGTGAGATGGGGCCATCCGTGCTGCGTCCCGATGGAACCGTATTCGTAATCGGCGCCAACGGGTTCACCGCAATCTACACGCCGCCACCAGCAGGTTCAATGCTGCCGGGTAGCTGGAAGCCAGGACCGGCGCTGCCCGGCGGTCTCACGGTCGCGGATGGTCCGGCTGCGCTGCTGCCCAGCGGGCGCGTCCTGTTTGGCGGGAGTCCCGGCAGCGGTGCGGGTCTGCACTACTTCGAATTCGATGGCGGCAGCCTGATCAGCGTACCCGCGCCGGCGCTGTCCGATGGCGACAATACCTCCGAAAGCCAGCTGCTGATTCTCCCCACGGGTCAGGTGCTGTTTGTGGATGGCACGAATCTGGTTCAGATTTACACGCCGTCCGCATCGCCCGGCTTCGCGCCTGCCTGTGCGCCAACGATCACCAGTGCGCCATCGAGCGTTAACAACGGCGCGACATACCCGATTACAGGAACACAGTTCAATGGCCTGAGCCAGGGGACCGCATACGGCGACGAACAGCAGAACGCGACCAACTACCCATTGGTTCGAATCACTAACAATGCTTCGGGGCACGTGTTCTATTGCCGGACGCACGACCACAGCACCATGGCTGTAGCAACCGGCGCCGCCACGGTCTCCACTAACTTCGATGTACCGGCATCCATTGAGCCGGGCCAAGGCACGTTGCAGGTGGTGGCGAACGGCATCGCCTCGCTGGCGATCCCGGTGAGCGTTCTCACTCCGAATCCCGAGCCGCTGGCTGTCGTTATCAACTCTCTGCCCGGCGGGCAGCTGAACATTCCATACACCGCCACGCTAACGGCGACCGGAGGGACTATGCCTTACACGTGGCAGCTCGTCTCGGGCGCGCTCCCGAGCGGACTGACGCTGAATCCGCAAACGGGGACGATTACCGGAACGCCTTCGGCGGCCGCGGTCGCGCCACTCACATTCCGAGTGACGGATTCGAGCACGCCCACCCCGCAAGCGGCGAGCGTGAATCTCACGCTGGCCGTGGTTTCCGCTTTAACCATTACCACTGCTTCCCTGCCAGGCGGTCAACTGAACGTCCCTTACAACACGAAACTGACCGCCAGCGGTGGGGCAGAGCCGTACTCGTGGCAACTTGTTAGCGGGACACTGCCGAACGGCCTGACGCTGAATACGCAAACCGGGAGCATTGCCGGAATCCCGACCACGACAGTAACGAATTCACCGCTGACGTTCCTGGTGACGGATTCGAGCACGCCGACGCAGACGGCCAGCGTGAACCTCACTTTGACGATCGCCGTCGCCCCACTGACAATCAGCACCACGAGTCTGCTTCCGGCTCAGGTCAATGTGCCCTACGGGTTCGCGCTAACCGCCAGCGGCGGCGTCACTCCTTATAGCTGGCAACTTATCGGCGGCGTTCTCCCGGACGGGCTGACTCTGAATGTGAAGACCGGAAGCATCGCCGGCACGCCGACGACGACCGCAACAAACGTACAACTGACATTCCGCGTCACCGATTCGAGCACGCCGGCCCCGCAGACGGCGACCGTGAACCTGAACCTGACCGTGACACCGCCCGCACTGACGATCACGACGACATCACTGCCCAACGGTGTAGTGAATGCGCGTTATTCGGCCGTGCTGCACGCTACCGGCGGCGCGCTTCCATACGTGTGGAATACGCGCCGGCTGCCGGACGGGTTGTCATTGGATCCGCAAACGGGAACGATCAGCGGGACACCGACCGGGCAGGTGAGCAGCATGCCGGTGACGTTTACAGTCGCGGATTCAACAGCGCCCATCGCGCAAACAGCCAGCGCCACTCTAACCATCACCATCAACCCGGCGTCATCGATGCTGACCATCACGACTACCTCCCTGCCAAATGGTCAGGTAAACGCGCCCTATTCCGCCGTCCTGCAGGCCACAGGCGGCATAACGCCCTACAGCTGGAAGACAACCGCCCTGCCGAACGGGCTTTCCCTCGATCCGCAAACGGGGAAGATCAGCGGAATTCCGACCGCCCCGGTTACGAATGCGGGCGTGACGGTTACGGTTACTGATTCGAGCACTCCCACCGCGCAAACAGCAGTCGTCGCGCTGACCCTGACGGTCGCGTCCGCGGCTTCGACGCCGCTCTCGATTACAACGAACTCGCTTGCGAATGCGCAAGCGAACCAGCCGTACTCCGCTGTCCTGAAGGCCACAGGCGGCGTCCTGCCCTACACCTGGAGCGCGCGCCGTCTGCCGAGCGGCCTGACACTGAACGCGCAAACGGGACAGATCAGCGGAACGCCAACAGTCGCCGCGTCGAGCACGCCTCTCATATTCACGGCCACCGATTCGAGCACTCCCGTTCCCCAAACCGCCACCACCACGCTGAACCTGACGATCCTGCCGTCCGCGCTGGCGATCACGACCGCATCTTTGCCAGACGGGCAGGTAAACGTTCCGTACTCGGCGGTGCTAACGGCCGCGGGCGGGACAACACCGTACACCTGGACCGTGGCTCAATTACCTGCCGGGCTGACGCTGGACGCTCACACGGGTGCGATCAGTGGCGCGCCAATATCGGCGGCGCCGAACGCGCCGGTGACCTTCACCGTCACCGATTCGGCCACGCCATCACCAGGAACAGCGACCGCGATCCTGTCATTAAATATCACGTCGTCAGCGCGAGGCTCTCGGTAAGACGCCCCCCTTGATCCCAGTTCGCAGAATGACACTGTCGCACACCCCGGTTAGTCTGTTGGGTTAATCATTTAGTATGCATGTACAGACTTGCCTTTGTGCATCAGCAGAGTATCTGGGGCAATTCACTCAGGCGGCATTTACGGTATACAGCGCGATTTAGCTTGCTTCCGAATCGTTCGAATTTACGAGCGAGATGTGCTGCGCTCGCTGACGCGAATCTAAGGGTTTTCCGGTAAGAATTCTTTCCGCACTGGACACTCTGTTGTGAAGCAACATTTTGTCCGATTCTAGTTCGGGCGTGTCAGTCCTGCGCACCGGCCAGGTGTGCAGAGCTCAGCGCCAGAGCGGAAGTTATGGCCTATTTCCGACCACTTAGATCTGTTTCAGCGATCATTCTGAGCATCATCGCCTCCGGTCTTGTGTTCGCCCAGGCTCCGGCCACGTGCCCGGGCGCCGCCACGGGCGCGTTCACGGCGTGCTACTACAACAACACATCTCTTGCCGGAACTCCGGCATTGATTCGGACCGATCCCCTGATCAACTTCATCTGGGGGACCGGTACGCCGGACCGCTCCATCACGCCCATGAATTTTTCCGCGGCGTGGCAGGGCAATTTTACGTTCAACCAGGGTGCTTATACGTTTACCGTAATGGCCTCCGATGGGATTCGGCTGTATGTTGACGGTCAGTCGATCATCGATCGCTGGCAGGATCAGGCCGTCGCGACCTATTCAGCATCGGTCTACATGACCCAGGGCAGCCACCTCGTGGTGGTCAGGTATTTCGAACAGACCGGAAGCGCGACGGCGCGAGTGATCTGGTCCCAGAACGTGCCCACAACTCAGCCGCCCGCGATTGCATCATTCACCGCTACACCATCGGTGGTGACCGCGGGACAGGCGGTCACGCTTTCGTGGAACGTCACCGGCGCGAGCAGTGTCAGCCTCGACAACCAGATCGGGATAGTGCGAGGTGGGCCTCCGGTGACCGTGTATCCGGCCGAGACCACGACATATACTCTGACAGCCACGAACGGCGCCGCGACCAGCACGGCGGCTGTAAAGGTCGTGGTAAACACCGGCAGGACGCAACCACCAACAGCCCCGACGCTGGTCTCCGCCAAGGCCAAATCGGCGAGCGAAGTCGATTTGACGTGGACGGCGAGTACGGACAGCAAAGGGATCGCTGGATATCAGGTCTTACGGAATGGGGCGGTTGCGGCATCGCTTCCTGGTTCGGCGCTATCGTGGAGCGACACGAGCGTCAGCGCACAGACGGTGTACACGTACACGGTAAAGGCGTACGATACCGCCAGTGTCTATTCGGCGGCGAGCAACGCCATACAGGTCACGACGCCGCCGGCGAACCAGACATCCCTCACGTGCCCGGCCCCCGCGACGAACGCGTTTACCGGATGCTACTTCAACAATACGAGCATGGCGGGTGCGCCGACATTTGTCCGCAACGATCCGTCCATCAACTTCTACTGGGGCAACGGTTCACCGGACAAGTCCCTGTCGCCGATGAACTTCTCCGGCCGTTGGCAGGGCAACTTCTCGTTTGCATCCGGGAGCTACACATTTACGGCGATCGCATCGGACGGAATCAGGGTCCTGCTCGACGGGACGGCCATTGTCGACAAATGGCAGGACGAGGCGCCGTCCACATGGACGGCTGCACACGCCGTTTCACAGGGAACGCATCTGATCGAGGTGGATTACTACGAAAGGACTGGGCAGGCGACGGCGCAGGTTTCGTGGGCTGCAAGCACGCCCGCAGCGAACCTGCCTGTCATATCTTCTTTCACAGCCACGCCATCCAGCACGACGCCGGGTCAGCCAGTGACGCTGGCGTGGAACGTGTCCAATGCGACAACAGTCAGTGTCGACGCGTTCGGCGATATGCGTGGCCGTTCGTCGGTGATTGTCTGGCCAACACAGACGACCACATACACGCTCTCGGCTTCCGGGGCCGGGGGAACCAGCAGCGCGGCCGTGACCGTCACCATCAGGACCGCCGCGGATACGCAGCCGCCGACCGCCCCGAAACTCGTGTCGGCAACGGCGCCTGGCCCCAGCGCGGTGAATCTGAGCTGGACCGCCAGCTCCGATAATGTCGGCGTGGCGGGGTATCAGATCGTGCGCAACGGGTCTGCCGTCTCGACGGTTTCGGCATCCACTCTCTCGTGGAGCGACACGGCCGTGACCGCCGGCTCGGTGTACACGTACGCCGTCAAGGCGTTCGATTCCGCGGGTAATTACTCGGCTTCGAGCAATACGATCCAGGTGACGATTCCCACGCCGGCATCGGCGCCGGTGATCCAGTCCTTCACTGCGACTCCGGCAGCGACAACGGCAGGCAAGTCCGTAACGCTGGCGTGGGTGGTTACGGGGGCGACGAGCCTGAGTATCAATCAGGGCGTCGGGACGGTGACAAACAGCTCATCGAAAACGGTCTCGCCGTCCGCGACGACGACCTACACGCTCTCCGCTTCGAACAGTTCCGGGACAAAGACGGCGTCGGTTACGGTCACGATCACGCAGGGAACCGACAAGCAGGCGCCTACGGCGCCCGTATTGGTCACCGTCGCGGCAAACGGTCCGAACGAAGTCGATCTCGCATGGAACGCCAGCACCGACAACGTCGGCGTGGCAGGTTACCAGATCACTCGCAACGGCGCGGTGATCTCGACCGTCGGTGCGACGACCGGGACGTGGGCGGATTCAACCGTGACCCCGAACACCGCGTACTCCTATTCCGTGAAAGCGTTCGATGCCGCGGGAAATTACTCGGTGGCAAGCAACGTGATGCAGGTAACGACGCCAGCGGCGCCGACTTTATCTGTGACATGGTATGGCGCATGCTGGGAGCACGCTACGATCTACGGCGTTACTGGCAACTTTCAGGCTATCGATTTCTCGTTAACGACCAGTACTCCGGTTCCGCTGCAGGGCACGCTGTTCTTCGCCGCGAACTGCAGCGCCACCAACGGCCAGGACAATATGAACGACTACGGGACGACGATCAGCGGGGGGCACATGCTCCAGGGCTTCTCGCATCACCCGGACGTGATCCCGTCATCGGCGGAGTATTGGTTTGGGCCGCTGACCCAGGATGGAAAGTGCCCGGCGGGAGCGCCGTGCTCCGGCTGCGTGAACTACACGAGCACGACGTTATCGTGTGATCTTCTGCCATAGGCTCCCTGTGCAGCAAGGGCGGCCGGCAATCTCACCCGCCGCCCTCGCCGTAATGTTCAACGAAGCGCTCCGCCACAAAACGCGCAGGCGCCGCCGCCCAGGGCCGAACACTGAGATCTGAGACCGCTCAGTTCCGCTCCGCTCAGGGTAGCCGGCCGAAACGCGGCCCGAGCGGGAAGAGGAACCGAGGACGACGCTGTTGCAGCGACGTCGAGGTTCGTTCGCCACCCGATCATGCCGGGCGCGAGCGGGTTCGCGGGCTGCCCGACGGTCTGCGGGTTACATGAGCTGGTCAGGGTCGAGATCGCCTTCAGGATGATGTTTTCACCGACGAATGGACGCGGCAGCAGGTCCGTCTTCGTCGCCAGGGACAGAAGCCCATTCGGAGCGATCTGACAGGAGCAGCAGGCGACCATGGTCGCGTCTGCGCTGAACTCGTACACGTTGACACACAGTGCGCCATCTTGCGGCGTAGCTACCGTGGAAGAGTCGCCACTGTTGGTAAACGTGAGAACGGGGTCGGAGATGGTGACGTTGCCGGCGTCGCTGACCTCAAACACGTTTCCGGTAACGAGGGTGGCTTTCGCCGGACCGCCGGGAAGCGCCTGATCAGAGGTGATGCTGCTGGTGGTATTCAGCAACACTCCGCCGCTGACGGCAGTTACGGAGACCGTGATGGTGCACGAACCACCCGGGGCCGATAGCGGGACGCTGCTCGCGGAAATCACGTTCAAACCAGCGGTGGCAGTAACGCTTCCGCCGCAGGTGGTGGTCAGGCCGTTGGGCGTGGAAACGACGAGGCCCACCGGGAGCGTATCGGTGAACGCAACGCCCGTAAACGAAACGACGTGATTCGGGTTGGTGAGAGTAAAGGTCAGGTTCGTCGTTCCACCTACGGGTATGCTCAGGTGTTGAAACGTCTTGTTGATCGTCGCCGGCGACGCGGCGATCAGCGTATCGGAGGCAGTACTCCCGGACCCGTAAGCGTCGAACACCGCTCCCGTCGTATTCGGGTAGGTCCCTTCAGGAGCAGTGACGTTCACACTGAAAGTGCACGACGAACTGGCGGTCAGTGTCGCACCTGAGAGCTGGATGGTGTTCGAGGCGGCGGTCGCCGTGATCGAGCCGCCAGGACATGACCCGGTCAAACCATTGGGTGTCGCAACCACCAAGCCTGACGGCAGGGTGTCCGTAAACCCGACCGCCGGCAGCGAGGCGAAAGAGTTGGGGTTCGAAACCTTGAATGATACTCCGATGACGCCGCCGGGCAGGATCTTTTTCGGGGAGGCGAAAGATTTCTCGATGAGCGGAGGCGAGACAACGGTCAGGACGGCGGCGGCGGTCGCGCTATCCAGGCTCTCGTCGGTGGTCACCGCGCTGGTGGTGTTCGTGTATTGACCGGCCGTCGACGCCCTGACGCCGCTCAACGTAACGATCACGGTCTCGGAACCAGGAAAGGTAGCGCCGGTTAACGACACGGATGTTGCGGTCACGGTCAGCGTGCCGCCCAGCAGTATCAGCGAGGTGGGCACCGCGGTGATTCCGGCCGGGAATGTGTCCGTGAAGCTGACGCCGGTCAGCGCTGAAGAATTTGGATTCTTCATGGTGAAAACGATGCCGGTGGTATGGTTCACCTGGATAGTCGAGGGGGAGAACGCCTTCGCGAAGCTCGGCGCTGTTGCAGTAGCCGGAAAGCATGGATTACTCATGCTGCCCGCGGCGTACTGCGCCGCCTGCCCGAAATCGTTGGTCGTCGTCCCTGGTATATCGTTGCCGAAGTTGAACACGCATGCCGCGCCCGTGCCGGCCTGGCTGAAGAATGGGTAAAACGTGGTCGCGGTGGATTCGGTTGTTTTGAACTGTACCGTTTTGTAGCCCTGGTTGTACGTGGTGGAGCTAGTGGTGTTCGCGCTCAGTGGGCCGACGCCATTGTCACTGGGCGCGCTAATGATGAAGGAGGCCGGGTGCGACGAGGTCCCATCGGGCCAGTCGGCCTGATAGCACAGGCCATCCTGATCGAGGTCCGAGCCGCTGCAGCCCCCGATGCCACGGGTGTTGAAGCAGCCGGTATCGTCGCTGTCGCTGTCGGGAAGGTTGCCGGGCGTGCAGCCGGAATCCTTGCACAACTCGAAATGGCCGATCTCGAAATCGAATGAGATGTTCGGGCCCAGGGCCGCCCATGGGACAACGTTCGCCGGAGCAGCTGTCATGTACATGGGGTGGAAATCGAAACCGGTGGTGGAACAATCGGTGAGATTCGCGTTATGCACGAAGCCATTGGCAGCGCTGGCCACCATGAATCCGGTGGTTGACGTGGTCACATCGTTGACATCGGTCTCCAGACCGTGGGCGGTGTCGTGCAGCGTGACAATCAGCGTGTCGCCGTTGTTCATGAGCAGCTTCGGCCCGCCGGTGGTCCCATCAGTGGTCAAGTAAGCTTCCGTCGTCGGTTCATGGCAGTTGTTGACCTGGGTGGCGTTGTTATCCTCCAGCGTGTTGATGTGAAGCCTGACGCACCATTGGGTGTTCCTGCAGTTCAGCCCCGGCGGATAGAATTGCAGCTCCATAAAAGCGGCGCCCGCTGTGGCGGGGTTGTTCGAATCGCTGACAGCGACGCACGAGCCGTACGGGTTCGAATTGGGGTCGCACAGCTCGATGCCGATCCACGCTGTCGGGAACAGCTCGAAGTTCGCAACCTTGCTGCCGTTCTGAGTCGGGTTCGGCTCGGTCGCGGGCAGCTTGAACTTCCACTGCATGTTGTTGCCGGAGGCGCCGGCGGTGGAGAAGAACAGAGC
>DASRCB010000388.1:0-5392 GCA_035653295.1 Bryobacteraceae bacterium | reverse complement strand
GGCGACATCACCCGCAAGCGCAAGCTGCTGGAGAAACAGAAGGAAGGCAAGCGCCGCATGAAGCGGGTGGGGAAAGTGGAGATCCCGCAGGAAGCTTTCCTCGCGGTGCTGAAGGTCAGCGGCAGCGAGCAGTGATAGATTCGTGGCTGAACGAGACGCGCATTGCGCCTGGACTGCTACTCCGGCTGTGTTCAGCAACAGGTCGATTTGAAGCGAGGGCCGAAGAGCGTGAAAGGAACTGCAGGCAGGTGAATAGGGTGTCTCGTACTGAAAATCTGTGGGGCGCGTTACCGCGCGATTGAGGCGACCCTCCGGCCCTCTGTGCACTTAGAGGGGTCGGAGGGCCGCCGGTTGCAGAAAATCTTACCTTAGCCTACGGATATTTCCCCGCGCAGGAATTCCACGGCTCTTCCAGCTATGCGCACCCGCTCGCCGCGTAACTCGCACCACAGTTCGCCGCCGCGGCGCGACAGCTGGCGGGCATGCAGTTTATTTTTTCCCAGGCGTTCCGCCCAGTAGGGAATCAGGGTGCAGTGCGCCGACCCGGTCACCGGATCCTCAGGCACGCCCTTGGCCGGCGCGAAGAACCGCGATACGAAATCGCAGTCATGCCCCGGCCCGGTGATGATCACGGCGAAGCGATCGACATTGGACAGCAGCCGCATGTCGGGATCGATCTCGCGCACCTCCTGCTCCGTGGGGTAGACCACCAGATAATCGCGGGCAGCCAGCACCGACTCCGGATTCCTTCCGAGCGCCGGAAGCAAATCGGGGTGCACGTCGCACTGCCGCGGCGGCCGCGCGGGAAAGTCCATGGCGAGAAGCCCGTCTTCCTCCCGGGTCACCACCAGCTCTCCGCTGCGAGTGTTGAAGCGGGCCGTAGTCGCGCCGGGCGCGAGATGGTTGAATATAACGTAAGCAGAGGCGAGGGTAGCGTGTCCGCACAGGTCCACCTCCGTCAGGGGCGTGAACCAGCGGAGGCGAAACCCGCCATTCTCGGGCACGAAGAATGCGGTCTCTGCGAGGTTGTTTTCCGCCGCAATGCCCTGCATCACATCGTCGCCGAGCCAATCCTCCAGCGGACAAACAGCCGCTGGATTCCCGGTGAACACGCGCTCGGCGAACGCGTCCACCTGGAACATGGGGAG
Organism: Bryobacteraceae bacterium; assembly: GCA_035653295.1. Lineage (GTDB taxonomy): Bacteria > Acidobacteriota > Terriglobia > Bryobacterales > Bryobacteraceae > DASRCB01. The sequence continues at coordinate 4,244 of DASRCB010000388.1, read as the reverse complement.
TCGCATCTCCTTATGGTACCGGGCGGTGTGACACGATGAAGTTTCCCTGTTGTGAAGCGGTTCTCAATGCTGGCGCTGCTGCCGGGCGCCGTAACGGCGCTGGCGCAGCCGTACGCGTTCGCTCATCGCACGCATCTGGAACTGAAGCTGGAGTGCGCGCGCTGCCATCCGGCGATCAGCGCCGCCACCGCGCCGGACCGCACCCGCATGTTCTCGCCCGAGGCCTGCGGCGAATGCCACGGTAAGGGAATCCTCGACCTGCGCCCCGCGCCCGAATCCACCGTGGCGCACTTCAGCCATCGCCGCCACGCCGAGCTGGGGAACGTGGCGCCCGTCATTCTCGCGGCCATTCGCCAAGGGCGCTACCAGGGCGAGGTGGATGACCGTCTCAGGAGCGATCTCCAGACTGCCGACCCGTGCCAGGCCTGCCATCGAGGCCTCGCCCGGTCGGACGAAGTCACCCGGGACGCGCTCCCGCGAATGGGCGATTGCCTTGTCTGCCACTCCAACGATGACCCGCCTCGCAGTTGCCTCAAATGCCACGCCAGCGCCCATCCCGCCCGCAAGTGAACTTTTGTGAGCAGGATTTCGTACTCTGGATCGGAGCATGCCGATGACCGAAAGCAATGTGCTCGCCCCGCCTTCCGTAGTCGACCGCATCTTCGGAGCGGTGGTGGAAGCGCAAACCTGGCGCAACGTCCTGTACCTGATGGTTTCGTTCCCGCTGGGGCTGGTGTACTTCGTGTTTACCGTGACCGGCATCTGTGTCGGCACAGGGCTGGCGCTGATCGCCGTTGGCATCCCGATCCTGGTGTTCACGCTGATGGTGGTCGGCATTTTCGGCCGCTTCGAACGCTTTCTGCTGCGAGAGCTGCTGCACGCCGATGTTGCCGACCCGCGTCCGGCGCCGCTGCCCTCGGGGATTGTGGAATCGCTGCGCGCGTATCTGCGGCGGCCGGAAACGTGGAAGACAGTGGTCTACAGCCTGGTGCACCTGCCGTTCTCGGTCATCGCGTTTGCGCTGGTCGTCAGCTTTATTCCCGCGGGTGCGGTGCTCCTGCTGACGCCGCTGACCTATACGATTCTGCCCGTGGACATTTGCGGCGCGCCGGTCACTAACCTGGATCAGGCGGTCCTGTGCTCCTCGCTCGGCGCGATCCTCATGCTCATCGGCCTGCACCTGATGAACGGCTGGGCGGCATTGTGGAAGCGCGTCGGCGGCACGCTGCTGGAATAGGCCGTTTTCGGCGTACAATGGTACCGGCTATGGCGGATGAAGCGATCCGGCTCATCCAGGAATTGAGCAACTCGTTGCAGCACGAGATGGCGCAGCTCAACAAGAAGCTCGATCACGAACTGGGCGATGTCAAGAACATGCTCGCGCAGGTCCTGCTCGCCCAGAAGCGCCACTCTGCGCTCTTCACCGCCGACGCGATGGCGGTGCGCGGCATGGAGCGCTCAGTAATGCAGCACGACGAGGCCATCTCCGCACTGACCCGCCGGGTTACCGATCTCGAGAACCGTACCGCTCAGTAGCGTTAAACGTCCCCGAATTCGCCTTTCCAGGTCGCCTCGCGCTTTTCGTAGATCGCCGTTCGGCCCAGGATCGCGAACAGGGTGCTGATGGCCGACCGCTCGGCCACGTTCTCCACCTTCCCGCTCACGATGTTGCCGATAAACGCGCGCACCGCATCCTCGGTGATGTCGTGATCCATGGTCATCACCTCGGGGTTCTTCGGATCATCAGCTTTGTGATGCACCATGCGCGCCCGGGAGGTCTCGATGACGCCCTTGGTGCCGGTGAACTCCTCGCCGACGCGCGAGAATCCCGGGGGTGTGAGCTGGTTCGCCTCGTAGGCCACGTTCATTCCATCGGGGAACTGAAAGCTCAGCGTCAGGTTGTCGAGGATATCCATGTTGGTGCGCACTTTCGTGCCGCCGTAGCCGACCGCGCTGATGGGCCGCGCGCCGAGGAACCAGTGCAGGACGTCGAAATTATGGCAGTCCTGCTCCACGATGATGTCGCCGGAGTAGTCTTTGTAGCAAAACCAGTTGCGCAGGTGCTCCACGGAGCTGTCGTAGGGCTTGCGCTTGAAGGGATCGCCGCCCACCCACCATCCGCGCGCGTTGGTCAGCGGCCCCAGCTGTCCCTCCTGAATGCGCTTGTACGCCTCCAGGTATTCCGGTCCGTAGCGCTGCTGGAAACCGACGAAGATGTTCTTCGATGGGTCGGCGCGGCGGCCGGCGGCAATCACCGTTTTCACGCCGTCCAGGTTGACGCCCATCGGCTTTTCGCAGTACACGTGCTTTTTCGCGTCCACGGCGGCGGCCAGCATACGCGGATGCTCGAACGGAGGCGTGGCGATGATGACGGCGTCAATGTCGGGCGCGGCCAGCATCTTCTCGAAATCCGTGTACGTTTTCGGATTGCTGAGCTTCAGGTGCGTCGCTGCTTCGTCGATGCGATCGGGGAACTTGTCGCACAGCGCGGTAAGTTGCGCGCGCGAGTCGCGAGTGACGATTCCCGCATCCCATGAGCCGCGCCCGCCCGAGCCGATCAGCCCGACCGAGACCCGCGAATTCGCCTCCGATCCACGCACCAGGCGTGGGCTGAGGATGGTGAAGGCGCCTGCCGCGACTGCGGCGCCATTCTGCATGAAGGTGCGTCTGGAGACCGGGGAGTCAGATTCCACTGCGTTGCCGCCTTTCGTTAAAAGGAATGTAAGGTCACCAGCATTATATTAGGTTGACGCATGCGCCGGAGCTGCCCCTGCACATCGGATTTTGGGTTAGCAGTCATGCATCGAAGTGATACATGCCCAGCCATGACTTACAGTGATTTCGCCGCGGATGCCGTTCGGGAGATCACCGGTTTGAAATCCTGAAACGATCCGTGTGCCCCGCGGCCGCAGCACGCGCCGGAATTCAGCGGCCAGTTCCTCAGCCGCGGCCGAGCTGATGTTGGCCACGACGATATCGGCGACCCCGTCGCGAACCGCATCGGCCGATCCCGCGAACATCGGCACATGCACCCGCTCGCGGGCCACGCACAATGCCTCGAAATCGATATCGCACGCGATCACCCGGGCCGCGCCGAGCAGGGCCGCGGCTTCGGAAAGTATGCCCGACCCGGAGCCCACATCGAGCACGGTGTCGCCCGCGCGCACCGTATTCTCGATGGCCGCGAGGCAAAGCTGGGTGCACGGATGCCAGCCTGTGCCGCAGGCCATACCCGGATTCACGACCAGGCGAATGCGGCCAGACGGCGTCTCCTCGTCCGACCACGGTGGCGCGAGGAACCATCTCCGGCCGATGTTCAGCGCGGGAAACGAATCGCGCGCGGCCTGCTCCCAGTCAGCCGCCGCTTCCTCCCGAGCCGCGGGATGAAATGCCGCAAATCTGGCCAGCAGTTCCTCGCGCCGGTTCTCGTCATCGAAGAACGCGCGCAGGCCGCCTGGCTCGTCGACGATGCCGGCTGTTCCCGCGTCGTACAACTCGGCGGTCAGGTTATCTTCTTCGCGCGGCTGGCAGCTGAGGAAAAGCGAGAACACCTCAGCCGTGCACGCGCCTGGCGTGACCCTGCCAGTACTTCTCGCGCAGAACCATCTTGCGTACCTTGCCGGTGCCGGTTTTGGGAAGCGGTTCCGCGCGGAACTCAACCCGCCGCGGCAGTTTGTAGCGGCCGAGCCTGGCGCCGAGGAAGTCCATCAGCTCCTGTTCCGACAGGCGATGGCCTTCTTTCAGCACGACCACGGCGACGGGAACTTCGCCCCACTTCTCGTCGGGCGCTGAAACGGCCGCGCACTCGAACACTGCGGGGTGCGCGTAGATGGCCTTCTCGATTTCCAGCGAGGAGATGTTCTCGCCGCCGCTGATGATGATCTCCTTGCTGCGGTCGACGATGGTGACCCAGCCCTCTTCATCCCAGACGGCCATGTCTCCGGTGTGCAGCCACGGTCCGGTCATTGCCGCTCTCGTTCCGGCGGGATCCCGGAAATAGCCGTCCATGATGTGGTCGCCGGTGGCGATGATTTCGCCGATGGTCTTTCCATCGCGGGGCACATCCTGCATGGCGACATCCACGACGCGGAGCTCGACTCCGGGCACCGGCCAGCCGGTCATGGCCTGCCGCCGCCAGCGATGGGGATCGTTGCGCGGCACGGGCTTCTTCGGCCGGGCATAGCAGAGCACCGGTGAAGTCTCGGTCAGGCCGTACCCCGCGGTGCACTGCGCATTGGGGAAGA
>DASRCB010000387.1:0-45263 GCA_035653295.1 Bryobacteraceae bacterium | reverse complement strand
CGATGGATGGCCTGACCCAGCGCAGAGAGGAGTGCCGGGACGCGCGCGGTGTTGGCCTGATTGACAACACCGTTCAGGATCTTCGTTACAGCATCAGAATTCTGGCGAAGACTCCGGCATTCACAGCTGTCGCCGTGGTGACCCTGGCGCTGGCTATCGCCGCCAACGCGGTGGTATTCGGCGCGCTCGATGCCCTGATCCTGCGTCCGTTGAACGTGCCTGAGCCCGACACCCTCTACACGATCGAGCACGGGAACGAGAAATGGACGACGCTGTCCTATCCCGATTACGTGGACCTGCGCGACCGCAACCGCAGTTTCGACCGACTCGCCGCGTACAACAACAGCGAGGTCGCACTCGATACCGGCGATGGCGCCAACACCGCATTCGCCGATGAAGTGAGTGGCAACTACTTCGCCGTGTTTCGCGTTCACCCGTTTCTGGGCCGGTTCATCCAGCCCGGCGACGAAGGCTGTATCGTGCTCACGTACGCTTACTGGCACAGCCGCTTTCACGAAGATCGGGGCATCGTCGGCCGGACTGTGCGCTTGAACAAGCGCCCCTTCGCCATAATCGGCGTGGCGCCGCCTGGATTCCACGGACCCGTTTCGTTCTTCGGACAGGATTTCTTTATCCCGCTGATTAGGAAGAACAGCCTCGACGAGCGCTCGAACCTCTCGCTGCTGATGACGGTGGGACATTTGAAGCCAGGGATTTCTCCGCGGCAGGCGATCGGCGATCTGGACTCGATCGGCGCCTGGCTGCAAAGGACCTATCCGGGCAGCGAAGACAAATTGAAATTCAGGGTGGCCCACCCCAATCTGTTCGGCGACGTTTCCGGAAACGGAACACGCGGCTTTCTGGCCGCGTTGATGGTGCTCGCGGCGCTGATCCTGCTGGCCGCCTGCGCCAACCTGGGAAGCCTGTTTGCCGCGCGCGCAGCGGACCGCTCGCGGGATGTGGCTCTGCGGCTCGCTCTCGGCGCGCGGCGCGGCCGGATCGTCCGTACACTGTTCACCGAGGCGATCGTGATTTCGCTGCTCGGTGGCGCGGCCGGCGTGTGGGCCGGCGTCAATGTGTTGCGCGGACTGAGCGCGTGGCAGCCGTTTGCGAAGTACCCGGTCCGAATGAATTTCGATCCCGGCGCGAAGGTATACGCGGTCGCGGTTCTCCTGACGGTCGCAGCCGGGTTTCTGTTTGGCGCTGCGCCACTGAGGCAAGTATTTCAGACCGATCCGTATCACATCGTCAAATCGGGTTCCAGAGCAACGAGCGGCCGGCGGATCACGTTTCGCGAGGTGCTGGTGGTCGCACAGATTGCCATCTGCGCGGTGCTGGTCACCGCTTCCATGGTTGCGGTCCGCGGCATGAAGCGGTCGCTCGGCAGCGATTTCGGCTTCGAGCCGCGGGACGCCATGCTGATGGATACCGATCTGAACATGGCGGGGTATCGCGGCGAGGCCGCGACAGCCCTGGAAAAACGGATCCTGCGCGCGATGCAGGACATCCCCGGCGTGAAGGCGGCCGCCCTGATCAGTCTGCCGCCGGTGGCATCGGCCGGCGACACCGATGCACGGCCCGTCTTCAACGCCGGCACAGCCGATCTGCGGCCTGCGAACGCCGCATTCCTCGCCGCGACCTACAGTATCTCGCCGGAGTACTTCCGCGCGGCGGGTACAACTCTCGTGGCCGGAAGAGCGTTTACCTGGCGTGACGACGAGAGCGCCTCGCGCGTGGCGGTGGTCAACAACGAGTTCGCGCGCCGGCTTTACCGGTCGGCTTCGAAGGCCATCGGCGGTTCTTACAGGCTGAAGGATGGCGCGCGGGTGCAGGTGGTGGGCGTCGCGGAAGACGGAAAATACGGTCAACTGACCGAGAACCAGCTTCCGGCAATGTTTCTCCCAATACTGCAGGAGCAATCGAGCAGCGCGACCGTCGTGGTGCGCTCCGAACTGGATCCACACGAAGTTGCGGCGGCGATGAGGAGCAGACTGCGCGCGCTCGATCCCGGCATTCCCGCGTACATCCAAACCTGGCGTCAGGGGCTCGGGCCCATTCTGTTCGCGGCGCGCATGGCGACTCTCGCGCTGGGGGTGCTGGGAAGCATGGGCGCCATGCTGGCCATCACCGGCATCTTTGGCACTGCCGCCTACTCGGTCAGCCGGCGCCTGAAAGAACTGGGGATTCGGATGGCGCTCGGCGCACAGCGATGGGAGGTTCTGCGGGCCGCGCTCGGACGGCCTTTGAAGCTGCTGGTGTGGGGATCGGGGGCAGGGCTGCTGCTCGGTATCCTCGCCAGCCGTGTGGTTGGCGCGATCGTCTACACCGCGACTCCGCGCGATCCGATGGTTCTCGGCGGGGCGGTAGCGGCGATGGGCATGACCGGTCTGCTGGCGACCTGGATTCCGGCTCGCCGGGCGCTGTCGCTCGATCCTGTGAAGCTGCTGCGGGAGGAGTAACCATGCGTATCGAACACTGGCTTTACGCGCTGCCGCTGCGGTTCAGATCGTTGTTCCGGCGGCAGAACGTGGAACGGGATCTCCACGACGAGCTGCAGTATCATCTCGAGCGCAGACGCGAGGAATTCATGGCGCAGGGCCTCGCGCCCGAACAGGCGCGGCACGCGGCGCTGCGCGCCATGGACGGACTCACGCAGCGCAAAGAGGAATGCCGCGACACGCGCGGGCTGAATCCCCTGGACAATACCATCGGCGATATTCGCTACAGCCTGCGAGTTCTGGCGAAGTCGCCCGGTTTTGCCGCAGTCGCGGTGCTGACGCTGGCGCTTGCCATCGGCGCCAACGCGGTGGTGTTCAGCATCCTGAATGCATTCATCCTGAAGCCGATGCAGGTCCCACAGCCGGAGACGCTCTTCGGAATCGAGCACGGGCGCGAGTACAGCATGTACGAATCGTATCCGGATTACGCCGATTTACGCGACCGCAACCGTAGCTTCGATGCGCTGGCTGCATTCACGATCGTGCAGGCGGGGTTCGATGCAGGCGCGAATCCGGCGCGGCTCTGGGGCGATGCCGTGAGCGGAAACTACTTTGACGCTCTGCGGATTCAGCCGTATCTGGGGCGTTTCTTTCACGCCTCCGACGAGCACGGCGCGAACAGCGCCCCATACGTGGTCCTGAGTTACCGCTGCTGGCACACGCGCTTCCAGGATGACCGGAGCATCGTGGGACGGCGCCTCGAGCTGAACAAGCATCCGTACGTGATCATCGGCGTTACGCCGCCCGATTTCCACGGCATTCTCGTTTTTGAAGCGCCCGAGTTTTTTGTCCCGATGGTCAATGGAGAGCAGGTGGACGGGGACTTCAGCCTGACCGCGCGCAATCATCAGACGGTGTTTATGACGCTCGGCCATCTGAAGCCTGGCGTCGCTCCGGAGCAGGCCGCCGCGGACCTGAACTCCATCGGCTCCTGGCTGGAAAAGACCTATCCCAACGACCATGGCCAGACCCGTTTCAAGCTGGTGAAACCCAGCCTTTACGGGAACTACCTCGGCCGCCCGGCGCGGGCGTTCCTGACCGGTCTCATGCTGCTGACCGGACTAATTCTGCTGGGCGCGTGCGCCAACCTCGGCAGCCTCTTCGCGGCGCGCGCAACGGAGCGTTCGCGGGAAGTGGCCCTGCGGCTGGCGCTGGGAGCCACGCGCGGCCGGGTTCTGAGAACGCTGTTTACAGAAGCCGTACTGATCTCCATGGTTGGCGGGGCCGTTGGACTGTGGGGCAGCGCGATGCTCCTGCACGCGCTGAGCGCATGGCGCCCGTTCCCTCAGTTCCCCCTCAACATGACCGTTAATCCGGATGCGAGTGTTTATGCGGTGGCTCTCGCTCTCGCGCTGGCCAGCGGATTCCTTTTCGGTCTCGTTCCGGTGCGCCAGGTGCTCCGAGTGGATCCTTACCAGGTGGTGAAAGCAGGCCCCGGCGAGCGGCGCGGCAGGCGGCTCACTGCGCGCGATCTGCTGCTGGCCACACAGATCGCGATCTGCGCCGTGCTGGTTACGTCGTCTTTGGTGGCGTTGCGAGGACTGGAACGGTCGCTGCACAGCAATTTCGGGTTCGAGCCCCATAACGCCATGCTGGTGAATACCGACCTGGCCATGGCCGGCTACCACGGCGACGACGTGACGGCAATGCAGAAGCGCATGATGGACAATCTGCGGGCGATACCCGGGGTTGAGTCCGTCGGGCTGGTGGATTGGCCGCCTTTGTCCAACGGAAGCGCTCACGGGGCGATGGTGTTCACCGACCAGACGACTGACCTGAAACCCGCGAATGCCGCGGCGGAAGTCTACACTTATCGCATATCGCCCGATTACCTGACCGCTGCGCGGACGCCGCTGCTTGCCGGACGCGGGTTTTCATCGCACGATGACCGGAGCGCGCCGCGCGTCGCGGTCGTCAACCAGCGTTTTGCCGGCCGGGTATTCGGGTCGCCGAAACGAGCGATCGGTGCTCACTTCCGGCTGCGGAATGGCGACCGCGTACAGGTGGTGGGTGTCGTCGAGGACGGAAAGTACATCAGCCTCGCCGAAGATCCGCGGCCGGCGATGTTCGTGCCCATCTCGCAGTCGCCGCCCACGCCGGAGACGGACATGGTGCTGCGGTCGCGCCGCGATCCGCGGCAACTCGCCGGCGAAATCCGCGCAGTGCTGCACCGGCTCGATCCCGGACTGCCTGCCTACATCGAGACGTGGAGCCAGGCGCAGAACATTGCGCTCTTCCCCTCGCGCGTGGCCACCGTCGCCCTCGGCGTTCTGGGAATCATGGGAGCGATGCTGTCGATCACCGGGATCTTCGGAATGGCGGCGTCTTCGGTGGGCCGGTCTCTGAAGGAGCTGGGAATCCGGCTCGCGCTGGGCGCGCAGCGCCGGGAAGTGTTGCAGGCAGCTCTGGGACGGGCGTTCAGAGTGCTGGCGTTCGGATCGGCCGCGGGACTGGCTTTGGGCATCATGGCCAGCCGCCTCCTTGCCCATATCGTGTATCAGGCGACGCCCCGCGATCCGCTCGTGCTTTCCGGTGTGGTCGCTGCCATGGCTCTGCTGGGTCTGGCAGCGGTGTGGATCCCGGCGCAGCGTGCGCTGTCGCTCGATCCGTTGACACTCCTGCGTGAGGACTAAGCGGGAGCTTCAGCCGGTTGCTTTTCGGCGCGGCTTGCGCGTGCCGGCGGACGGAGCAGAGTCCTCGGCCGGCGCCTCCGCCGCGGCGGTGGTGGCGAGCGCGGCCGGCTTTTTCGCCGCGGCCAGGCTCTGCCGCAGCGCCTCCATGATGTCGATGACCTTGGCCGTGACCGGCTCCGGCGGAGCGACTATCTGTTTGCCGGCGACCTTGGCGTCGATCAGCGCCTGAATATTCTCGCGGTATGCATCCTTGTACTTATCCGGTTCGAACGAGGCCGCAAGGGACTCGATCAGCAGCGTCGCCAGCTGCATCTCCTTGTCGGAAGCCAGCCGCGTGTCGGTGCGGAACTCGTCGATCTTGCGCACCTCGTGCGAGTAGTACATCGTATGCATGATCAGCCCGGTCGGGCCGGGGCGGAAAATGACGATGTGCTCGCGGTTGTGCATGGCCACCTTCGCCACACCGACGTAGCCGGTGCGGCGCATAGCTTCGTAGAGCATCGCGTACGGCTTCTCGCCAGCCTCGTCGGGTGCGATGTAATAGGAGCTTTCGAAATAGAGCGGATCGACCTCGTCGGTTTTGACGAACTCGAGGATCTCCATGACCTTCGCCGTGGGCGGGGCCATTTTCTTGATCTCCTCGTCCTCGACAACGACCCAGCGGTCCTTCTCGTACTCGTAGCCTTTGACGATATCGCTCCTCGGGATGGGCTTGTCTTCGGCCGCGCAGTAAAGGACCTGCTTGACGCGGGAGTGGTCGGTCTTATGCAACTGATTGAAGCTGATCGATTCGCCGCGAGCGGCCGAATACAACCGGACCGGAAACGAGACGAGACCGAACGCGATGTGGCCTTTCCAGACTGTGCTCGCCATTACATTATTTTCGCGCGGCAGACCCGCAGCTTATACAGAATACAGGCGGGTTGAAACAGATTCAAGCGGTTTTGTAGTAGACGGGGCTCATTGGCAAGAGGCCTGATCCTTAACCGTCGCCCACCACTTTGATGAATCGCGCGTCCTGACGCAGGCGCGCCAGCTCCGGCTCGCGGCGGATCTGTTCCAGCGGATAGCCGGCGCGTACGGCAGCGCCGAGCGCATCGAAGGCCGCCGTCGTCCGCCCGGCAAGCGCATACACGATGGACGCCTGGAATTCGACCTCGGCGCTGCCGGGGTCGAGCGCCACCGCGCGTTTCAACAACGGCAACGCTGCCTGAGGATCTCCCAGCTTGGCGCGACAGATTGCGGCGGCGATGATCGCCGTGGCGTCCCGTGGATTCGCCGCGGCGGCGCGCTCGGCGAGCACCAGCGCATTCCGGTAAGCGGCGCCGGCCTTGTCCCCCTCGGCAGGGTCCCAGCGGTACGACTCCGCCAAATTCAGAGCGACGTGGTAATCGGAAGGCTCGATGCTCATGGCCCGCTCGTTCATACGCGCGGCATCGGCGTAGCGCGCCTGGTAAAACAGCGCCGTACCCTGATTGGAAAAGGCCTGGTGCGTGGGGCGAATGGAAATGGAGCGGCTCAGCGCCTGGCTGGCATCGGAATAGCGGCCCTGATACAGGTAGAAGCCGCCGAGGTTGCGCCACACAACCTCGTTGTCCGGGACCAGTTCGGTGGCGGCGCGAAATTGTTTCTCTGCATCGGCCGGTCGATTGCGAGCCAGGAAGAACATGCCGAGATCGGTCAGCCCGAGCCAGTCGTTCGGCCGCAGGGTGAGGGCCCGCAGATAGGTCCGTTCGGCATCCGCGGGACGATGCAGCGCCTGGTAAGCGTTGGCCAGCCCGCGCAGCGCCTCCGGGTTCGAGCTGTCCAGGCGCAGTGCGTTTTGATAATCGGCCAGAGCTTCCTCAGGGTTTCCGAGCAGCAGCGCCGATGCTCCCGCATTGATATAGCCGGCGGGAAGCGCATCGTTCAGCTCGATGGCGTGCAGCGCGTTGGAGCGCGCGGCATTGAGCCATTGGGGGTTGGAGGTCAGGTCATACCGGTAATGGCAGGCCTCGCTGAGACCCGCCCACGCCAGCGCATAGCGCGCGTCGTGCTCGATGGCCTTGTTCAACAGCGCGACCGCCGCGTCCAGATTCCCGGGCTTGTCATAGCGCTGGAGCAGACCGCGGGCCTCGAGGTAGTTCTGATAGGCGCTGGCTACCGGCGTGGTCCCGGCGGCCAGCATGGTTCGCGCCTGCGGCGCCAGTTTGAGGCGCAGCAGCCCGGCCGCGTCGGCGATGGCGCGGTCCTGAAGGGCATTCAGCGACTCCTGCGCCTGCTCGATGGTTTCCGAGCCGATCAAATGGGGCGGATCGCCGGCCGCGTTCACGAGATTCAAAGTGAGTCGAAGCTGGTCGGCAAGCCGCTGAACCGTGCCGGTGATCGCCAGGTCGGCGCGGAACAGGCGCCGCGCGCCGATCGGTTCGGTCACGCGTTGGCGCACCACCTCACTGGGCGGCACGACGAGAAACATGCTCTGGAACTGCTCCGTCTGCGCGAGCATGCTGGCGAGGCTCTCCATGAGCCCCTGGCAAAGCAGTTCGCCCGGACCGTGCTCTGCTCCGATGTAGCGAAACGGGAGCACAACGAGCCAGCGCTTCCCGCCGGGCGAGGCGAGATTGCGGCGCAATCCCCACCAGATGGCCGGAGCGGCAATCGATGCGGCGGCTGCGCCGATGGCGCTGAACATCAGCGTACGGCGGCGCGTGCCGGGCGGCGGCCGGACGGGGATCCCGGCGTGCAGCGAGGCGGTTGGCGTGTCGACAGCCGAGAGCGACGAGCCGCGCAGCGCGTGCAGCTCGGCCAGAGCCTCTTCGGCGCTCTGATAGCGCTCGTCCGGGTTCTTACGCAGGAGGCGGCTCAACACGGCATCGAGTGGCTCGGGCACGTCAGCCCGCAGGGTGCGCACTGGCGGGGCAGGCGCGGCGTCAATCAGCCGCGCGATGATCGCGGTCTCGGAGTTGGCGGCGAACGGTGCGCCCCCGGTGAGCGCCTGATAAATAACGGCCCCCGCGGAAAACAGGTCCGAACGTGGGTCGGCGTCGAGTCCGTGCGCCTGCTCGGGCGCCATGTACTGCACGGTGCCGACGCGCACGCCGGTCCGGGTGGCGGCCGGCGCATCGAGCATTTTCGAAATGCCGAAATCGGTGATCTTCAGAATGCCATCGCCGTTAAACATCACGTTGGCGGGCTTGATGTCGCGATGTACCACGCCGCGGCGGTGCGCGTGCGCCAGACCCTCGAGTAGCGGGATGGCGATATCCAGCGCTTCCTGGACGCTCATCTGAACCCCAAGCGCGCGCAGTCTGGCCACGCGATCATGAAGCGTGCCGCCTTCCAGATACTCGAGGGCCAGGAACGGAGCCTCCTGGCTTTCGCCGGCCTCGTATACGGTGGCTATGTGGGGATGACTCAGCGCGGAGATGGTGCGCGCTTCCTGGTAGAATCTCCCGCGGACCTCGGGCGAGGTCAGCAGGTGCGCGGCGATGAACTTGAGTGCGACCAGACGGCCGAGCGTGGTGTCGCGCGCCAGGTAGACGACGCCCATGCCTCCGGCCGCGAGCTGGCGCAGGACTTCATAATGCGAAACGGTCCGTCCGGTCATCGGCGAGTCGCTTCATCATAAAACGATGCCGCCGCGGCCCGCCGTTCGCGAGGAGTGATCCGCGACGCTATCGTCCCGTTGGAGTTGACTGCAGCTGGACTTCAGCGCTGTGCCAGTCTTCTTCGGGGGAGCCGATGGGGCATCCCCGAGCTTCCCAGAGCGCGTACGCGAGCTTTTCGATGTCGCCGTGCGATATGGCGGGGGCTTCCACCGGTTCTTCGGCGCGAGCCGCGGCAGCGGCTTCGTTTGGCATAGTTGCTCCTCCTTCCAGGGTCGTGATCTGACGCTTGCCAAGGCGGGCTGTTTCGCAGCGCGCTGGTACTTACGGTAACGAGTATAAAATTCGTTTACATGCGGTATTTCATGGCATCGCTGCTCCTTGGAACGGCGGTTATTTACGCCGCCCAGGAGAAGCGAACTCCGAATACCGGCAATCCGTCCACGATCGACGATTTCAAGGCCGGCGATGCGAATCGAGAGGCATATCAGCGGGCAACAGACATCGTCAGCGCGCTCCAGCTCAGCAACGGAGATTGGGCGGCCGATGTCGGCGCCGGCTCCGGGTACTATGCCATGCGGCTGTCGGACGTTGTCGGCCGATCGGGGAAGGTTTTCGCGGAAGACATCTCCGACCGTGCGATCGATTGGCTGAACAAACGGGTGAAAGCGTTCGGGCTTACGAATGTAACGGTGGTGGACGGCGATGCCGACAGCCCGAAGCTGCCGGCCAACGCACTGTCCGCGGTCCTGGTGGTCAACGCGTACCACCATTTCTCGAACCACCAGGCCATGTCGAAACAAATCGTGCGGGCGCTCAAGCCAGGCGGACGGCTGGTCATAGTGGACTACACGCTCGCGGAGCATCGCAGCCTGTCGCGCGCCGAGCAGGTGAACATTCACGAAATCGACCCGGCGCTGGTGCGCAGCGAACTGACGACAGTCGGCTTCAATGTCGACCACAGCGAGGATCCGTTCGTCAGGCGAAAGCCGGAGGTGAAAGACAACGGCATTGGCCGCGCCGATCTCTGGCTTCTCGTGGCTACGCGGCCGAAAGGCTGATGCGCGCGACCCGGCTAGAAAAGGCGGACGGCGGGACGCCGCTTGGCGCCAGTGACAGCGTTCCACCATGGCTGGAGCGTGTCGAAATGCCCGGCCGCGATCGCGGAAAGATCCACGCCCGGTGGTGGAGGTGAAATCTTCGCCAGTGTCGCGAGGACGGACGTTCGGTCAGGCGCACGCACAGTCTGAACGAGGTTCAGCAGGGTCATGGCGTCGCGCGGGCGGGCGGACGCCAGCACCTGCGGGAGCGCGGATTGCTGATGGGCGAAGTCGTAGGACTGGAGCGCTGCACGCAACCCAGGCGGCGCGTCGTCGAAAAACGGCGTACCAGGGCCCGCCCCAACCCTGGTAATCGCGACAGCGCCTGTGGGCACGAGGGCGCGGCGTGTTTTCCAGTCGAATTCGATGAGGCCGGAGGTGACCCGCAGCAGGCCATCTCCGGACGGGTCTACATGCAGCGTGTAGGAGCACCCGAGGTCGGTGGCGGTAGCGGATGGAGTGTTGACCACGAATACTCGCGGAGGCGCGCCGATGTGCGCATGAATCGTGCCGCTGAGGAGTTCGAGCCGCTGCTGGTCCGAGCGGGAGCTCAACACGCGGAGCGTGGTTTCGGGATCGACGTCGAGGCGGCCGACGTGAGCGAGGGTGAGATGCGCGACCTGCCCTGGCGCGGTGCGGAGCGTTTCTCCGGCCCGCAGATGCGCCGTGCGGATCGCGCGGTCGGCGCTTTCCAGCGACACGGACCACGGGTGCGAGCGCGGGCGGACGATGAACACGGCCACGACCACGGCGGCGGCGATGCCCACGGCGATGGCGTAGCGCAGGCGCGAGCGGCTTCTGCGGATGGGGACGACGCCGGGACGATAGCGCAACGGCTCCAGCAACTCCTCGAGGCGCTGGATCTCCGGATCGGGAATGCCGGTCTTATCCCAGAGATAGTCGCTCATGCGCGCCTCCGGGCGAGCGCGTCGCGTAGCATGTGCATACCGCGATGCAGGTTCACGCGCACGGAACCCTCGGTAAGGCCGGTGCGCTCGGAGATCTCGGGGCCGCTCATGCCTTCGACGAGGCGAAGGACGAGCGTCTCGCGGTACGCTTCGGGAAGCTTTTGAATCGTTTCGAGAATCAGCCACGCCTCGGTTTCGATGGGGCGGGGTGACGGGATCTGGTCGGGAAGAGCCGAGCCATGTGGAGAGCGGTGGTAGTCGGTGGCGCGGTTGCGGGCCACGGTGGCGATCCAGGCGCCGAAGGAGCGCGGATCGCGAAGGCCGCGGAGGCGCGTCATGGCGGTGAGGAATACGTCCTGCATTAAATCGTCCACCTCGTCGCGCGGCGCCCGGGCCAGCAGGATGCCATGGACCATAGGCGCGAAATCCTCGTAAAGGCGAGTGAACGCGGCGCGATCGCCGTCCTGGGCGGCGAGGACGAGGTCCTCGTCCACCTCAACGGGGACGCGTTTCGGCTGGGGAGCTGGCACGCAGGGTGACTCGGGGAATGGCAGAGCTGCTTCTTCGGCCAGCATAACAAGGCGCGCGGACGAGCCAGGCAAAACGCCCGCTCTACATGACTGACGGGGCTTTCGGGCGCATCGTTAACTGGCGGGGTTTGACGGGATGGCCGGCTACATTTCGCCGCGGATCAGATCTTCATACGTTTCCCGCCGCCGCACCACCCGCCACTCGGCGCCATCCACCAGGACCTCGCAGGCGCGCGGGCGGGAGTTGTAGTTGGACGACTGGACGAAGCCGTAGGCGCCGGCTGTGCAGATGGCCAGCAGGTCACCGGGCATGACGTTGTCCATTTCCCGGGCGCGCGCCAGGAAATCGCCGCTTTCGCAGACCGGGCCGACGACATCGGCGCGGATGCGCCCGCGATCGGACTTCCGCAGCGGGATGATCTCGTGATGCGACTGGTACAGCGCAGGGCGGATGAGATCGTTCATGGCGGCATCGACGATGACGAACTCCTTGGCGCCTGCGGTCTTGCGGTACAGCACGCGCGTAATGAGCACGCCCGCTTCGCCCACGATGGAGCGCCCGGGTTCAACCAGAACCGTGAGATCGCGCCCCGCGACGCGGCTGCAGACCGTTTCGAGAAACGGCGCGACGGCGGGGCGCTTCTCGCCCGGCTTGTATGGCACGCCGAGACCGCCTCCCAGATCGAGCGTGGTCAGCGGAACGCCGCGCGCGCGCAGTCGCTTGATGAGTTCCAGCATTTTGTCCAGCGACTCGAGCATCGGCGCGGGATCGAGAATCTGCGAGCCGATGTGGCAGCTGACCCCGTGCGGGATGAGGTTCGGCAGCGCGAGAGCACGCGCGTACAGCGCTTCCGCGTCGTGCATGTCCACGCCGAATTTGTGCTCGCGGAGACCAGTGGAGATGTAAGGATGCGTGGCGGCATCCACATCGGGGTTCACACGAAGAGCGATGTGCGCCCTCAGCGCTCGGCGCGCCGCGAGCGAATCAATGAGCCCCAGCTCGGTTTCCGATTCACAGTTGAAGCCGTGAATGCCAGCCTGGAGCGCGCAGTCGATCTCGTCGGCGGTCTTCCCGACGCCGCTGAAGACGATGGATTGTGGATCGCCGCCGGCCTTCAGCACACGGAACAATTCGCCGCCGGACACGATGTCGAAGCCCGCGCCTGCTTCGGCCAGCAGTCTCAGGATTGCCAGGTTGGAGTTGGCCTTGACGGCGTAGCAGACGCGATGAGGCTGCACCCCAAAGGCATCATCGTAAGCCCGGAAGCGATCGAGAATCGCGCTTTTCGAGTACACGTAAGCCGGCGTGCCGGTGCGGCGCGCGATGTCGGCCAGGGGCGTCTCGTCACAATACAGGGTGTTATCGCGATACGTGAACGGCTGCATCACACGACCTTGTAAACGACCAGCGTCTGGTCATCGAAGATCGGCGCCGCGCCGCGGAATTGGTCAAGATCCTCGAAGACCGCAGCGGCGATGGCCTTCGGGTCCTGGGCATAATGCTGCTTCAGAATGCGGGTGATGCGCGGACGGTCGTACTCTTCTTCCGCCTGGTTGATCTGGTCCTGAATGCCATCGGAGTAGAAGAGGATGACGTCGCCGGGCTGCGCTTCAAACGCGACTTCGTCGTATTCGCGATCGTCGAGCAGACCGAGTGGGACGCCCTCCACACGCAGCTTCAGGATCTCGCCCGCGCGGCAGATCATGGGCGGAATGCCGCCGGCGTTGGCCATCACGAGGCGGCAGTTGCGGCTTTCCCACAGCGCGAGCGTGAGCACGACATACTGCGCGTCGACCTTGCGCTCGAGCAGTACTTCGTTGATGGCCCGCATGAGCATCGCCGGTCCGCGGCGCCGTGGCGCAAGCGAGCGCAGCAGACCGGACACGAGGGCGCCGTACAGGGCCGCCGCGGCGCCTTTGCCGCTGACATCGCCGAACGCCAGCAGCGCATAGTCGTCACCGTGTTCGAAGAAGTCGTACAGGTCGCCGCTGATCTCGCGCGCGGGCCGGGCCTTGAGCGCGATCTCGAGGCCGCGAATGTCCGGCGCCTGGCGGGGCAGCAGCACGGACTGCAGCTTCCGCGCGGCGCGCAGGTCTTCTTCCATGCGCTTCTCGCGCAGGCCCAGCTCTTCATAAAGCCGGGCATTCTCCACCGAACTGGCGATCTGCGGCGCGAGCAGGCGAAGCAGACGCACGTGCTCGTCGGTGAAGAAGTTGATGCGCTCGCTTTCGAGATCGATGACGCCCACCACGCGGTCCTGAACCATCAGGGGCGCGGCGACCTCGGAGCGGATGTCCGGATGGGAGGCGATGTAGCGCGGATCAGCAAGCGTGTCGGCGACGCGCACCACTTCGCGCGATTCTGCCGCGGCGCCGGTGAGGCCTTTCCCGAGGGGGATGTTGTCCAGATCTACCCGCTTGTCGTAGCGCTGACTGAAACGGTGGCGGAGGACGCGATTCTCCGCATCCACGAGCAGGATGCTGAAGGCGTCGTAACTGATCATGGAGTGGATGGTCTTTGCGATGCGGTCGAGCAGCTCGTCCAGCGCCAGAATGGAGCTGAACTCCTGGGACAGGTGCGCCAGCGTGCGCAGGGTGCGGTTGTTTCGCTCCACCCGCCGGTAGAGGCGCGCGTTGTCGATGGAAACCGCAATCCGCATGGCGATGAGCGTGAGCAGCGAACGGTCCTGCTCGTTGTAGGCGTTGAGCGTGGTGGACTGTACGTCGATGACTCCCACCAGCTTGCCGCGGGCGATCATTGGAACCGCCAACTCCGCCCGTACGGCGTCCATCGCGCTCAGGTACCGGGGCTCCTGCCGCACGTCGGGTACGAGCACGGGCTGCCGACGCATGGCGGCGAGGCCGGTGATGCCCTCGTCCAGCGGGATTACGAGGTTGCGCACAATCTCTTCGCGATGCCCGATGGAGTAGCGGATGCGCAGGCCGTTCGCCTTCTCGCTGTAAAGCAGGATGGCAAAGAGATCGTAGGATATAACTTCTTTGACGAAGCCGGCTACGTTCGCGAGGATGCGGTCGAGGTCCAGTGTCTCCGCGGTTGCGGCGACAACCTCGAGGAGGAAATCCAGCAACTCGGCCCGTTCCTGAAAGGGAACATCAGGCCGGACAGGCGAGGAACTCACGCGTGCGCGCCTCCGGCGCGGGCAGCAGTAACGATAGCAACCCCGGCGCTCGTGCCGATGCGATCCGCGCCCGCTTCCACCATGGCGAGGAGATCGGTGAGGGTGCGAATACCGCCCGAGGCTTTCACGCGCACTTCGCTCCCCACGGATTCGCGCATCAGCCGCACGTCCGCAACCGTGGCGCCGGACGTGCCGAAACCTGTCGAGGTCTTCACAAAATCGGCATGCGCCGTTTTAGCTAACAGGCAGGCGCTGCGCTTCTCGGTGTCGGTCAGCAATGCGGTCTCGAGGATCACCTTCAGCAGCGCGTGCTGGCGATGGCAGACACAGACCAGCGCGTCGATATCGGAGCGCACCGTGGCGAAATCACCATCGCGGAGAGCGCCGATGTTGAGCATCATGTCGATCTCGCGCGCGCCGTCGCGCAGCGCGGCTTGCGTCTCGGCGAGCTTGGCTTCCGTCGACATGGCGCCGAGCGGGAAGCCTACCGCCGCGCAGGGACTGACGCTGGACCCGGCGAGTTCCGCCGTGACAACGGGAATCCAATAGGAGTTGACGCAGACCGATGCGAAGCCGTTCTCGAGGGCTTCGGCGCAGACGCGGACGACGTCACCCCGGGTCGCGTCGGCGCGCAGAATGGTGTGATCAATGAGGGCGGCAATGGCGTCGGGAGCGAGTTGTTGGAGCGCTGTCACGGTTCCGTAACTACCGCAGAATCAGGGAGGTACGCGGAATCGGCGGAGACTTGATTATAGCATGTCGCACGCCGCGCCCCGGCTTGTTAGAAATCGCGCGCCCCGCCGACTACCTCAGATGTGAGGCAAACTGAGGTCATCCAACCAGAGGAATCGACCCAGGATGATCGCTACACCGCCGCTGCCGCGGAGTTCGGCGCCGGGCTGGAACGTCTGGCCCGCGCCTATGAGGCGGATCCGGAGCGCCGCCGCGATTTGCTTCAGGATATCCATCTGCAGCTCTGGCGCAGTTTCGCCGCATTCGATGGCCGCTGCTCGACGCGCACATGGGTGTATCGGGTGGCCCATAACACGGCCGCCTCGTACGTTATTCGCGAGCGGAGGCAGCGGTCGCGGCTGATAACGTTCGAGGAACTCGAGAAAATTCCGACCGAACAGCCGGCCGAGCCAGCCGCGGATCGCCGGCGGGCCCTGGAGAAGCTGCACTTGTTGATTCAGCAACTCGCGCCCACTGACCGTCAGGTGATGATCTGCTACCTGGAGGATATGGACGCAGCATCTATCGGCGAGATTACCGGGCTGTCGCCGGGGAATGTCGCGATGAAGATTCACCGGCTCAGGAACGTGCTGAGCCGCCGCTTCCACGAAGGAGGCTGGCATGAGTGATCCCATGAAGGAAATCTGGCAGAACCAGGAATTGGAGGGTATGACGATGTCGTTGGAAGACATTCGCAGAAAAGCGGGAAAGCTTCGCAGGCGCATCCTGTGGAGAAACGCCCGTGAGTTCGCCGCCGCGGCGCTCGTCGTGCCGGTAATGAGTTATTTCGCCTGGCGTGTGGCGACCGGCCTGACCAGGGTTGCGGCGATCGTATGCATCGCTGGCGTCCTGTATGTCGTCGTTCAGCTTTATCGCCGCGGTTCGGCGCGGAATCTCCCGGCGGACCTCGCCGCCTCCGGCTGGGTAGCATTTTACCGTCGCGAACTCGAGCGCCAGCGCGATCTGCTCGCGAGTGTCTGGTCGTGGTATCTGGCTCCGCTCATACCCGGTCTCGCTTTGTTTATCGTGGGCGGGCTGCTGCAACCCGCCGCACACCTGCGTCATACTGGCTTGTTCATCGGCGGGTATGCGATTCTCGCTGCGCTGGCGTTCGCCGTCATCGGCTGGCTGAATCAACACGCCGCTCGCAGGCTGCAGCGGGCGATCGATGAATTGAATGCGCTGGAGAGGTAGATGAAGAAACCACTTGCGGTTGCGGCACTGAGCGCGGTCGCGATATGCGCTCTGCGGGCCCAGACGATTACGGGTGACTGGCTGGGCACGCTGCACGTCGGACCGGCGGAGCTCCGGCTGGTTCTTCATATCACCGCCGCCGATGCCGGTTTCAAAGGAACGATGGACAGCATCGATCAGCCTGCGGCCAACGGGACTCCACTCGACTCCATTTCATTGAAGGATTCAAAGCTAACCTTCGCCGTCGCCGCGGTGCACGGATCGTATGAAGGCACGGTGAACGCCGACGCGTCGGCGATTACCGGCACATGGACTCAGAAGCAAACGTTCCCGCTCGAATTCCGACGTCCCCCGGCGGGTTTCAAGGAAATGCACAAACCGGCCAAGCCCTCGGAGATCGACGGCGCCTGGATGGGCACGCTGGATATGAAGCTCATCAAGCTGCGTGTCATCTTTCACCTCATCAATACCGAGGACGGGCTCACCGCCACCCTCGACAGCCCGGACCAGGGCGCCATGGGCCTGCCAGCAACGAGCGTGGCGCGCGACGGGAAATCGGTGACGATCACGCTGAAGCAGATTGCCGGCGAGTTCACCGGCGAACTCAACCCCGTCCTTGATGCGATCGAGGGGTCATGGACGCAGGCAGGAAACACCACGCCGTTAAACCTCACACGGGTGAAAGACGCTGCTGCGCTGGAGCGCAAACGGCCACAGACCCCGGCCAGGCCGTACCCGTACCGATCCGAGGATGTGACTTACGAGAACAAATCCGCTGGGATCACGCTGGCCGCGACCTTCACCGTGCCGCAGGGAAAAGGCCCGTTTCCGGCCGTGGTGCTGATCACGGGATCGGGTCCGCAGGACCGCGATGAGAGTCTGCTGGGCCACAAGCCCTTTCTCGTTCTCGCCGATTATCTGACTCGCCACGGTATCGCGGTGCTGCGCGCGGACGACCGGGGCACGGCGAAATCCGGCGGCGATTTCACCTCCGCGACGACCGCCGATTTCGCCTCAGACGCTGAGGCCGGCGTTGCATGGCTGAAAACCCGCTCCGAAGGAGACCCGCAGAGAATCGGGCTTATCGGGCATAGCGAGGGCGGCATCGTGGCGCCTATGGTGGCCGCGCGGAATCCTGATGTCGCGTTCATCGTCCTCATGGCCGGTCCAGGCGTCTCGCTCGCGCAGATTCTCGTCGCGCAACAACGGCTGATTCTCCAGGCGTCGGGCATGAGTAAGGAGGAGGTCGACAAGAAAGCGGAGCAGCAGCGCGCCATGCTGAAGCTCGTTCGCGAGGAGAAGGACAACGCCGCGCTCGAGAAGAAGATGAAGCAGCAGTTCGCCGGCGTGGTCCCGGACGACCAGATGGGTGTTCAGGCGAAGATGATCGGCTCGCCCTGGTTCCGGTGGCTGCTGGACTACGATCCCGCGGCCACGCTGAGGAAACTTACGTGTCCCGTGCTCGCCATCAACGGCGAGAAGGATCTTCAGGTTCCGCCGCAGCAAAACCTGCCACCGATCCGCACTGCTCTGGAGCAGGGAGGCAATCGCGATTTCGAAGTGGATGAGCTGCCGGGTCTGAATCACCTGTTCCAGACTGCGAAGACGGGCGCGCTGAGTGAATACGCCGAAATCGAGGAGACGATCTCGCCCGTGGCCCTGGACAAGATCTCCAGCTGGATTCTGAAGCACTGAGGCGGTGTCAGCCCGCGAATCCGCCGGCGCGCTCGAACGCATCGGCGAGGCGGAACATGCCCGTTTCATCAAAGTGCTTCGTGAGGATCTGCATTCCCACGGGAAGTCCCTCGGCGGTGTTGCCGCAGGGGATGCTCATGCACGGAATTCCCGCCAGATCGCCCGTAATGGTGTAGATGTCGGAGAGATACATGGCCATGGGATCGTCAATCTTTTCGCCAATGCGGAACGCCGGGAACGGCGACACGGGCGCAACGATGGCGTCCACCTGGGCGAACGCATCGGTGTAATCGCGCGCGATCAGACTGCGCACCTTTTGCGCTTTGAGGTAGTAGGCCTCGTAGTAACCCGCGCTCAGCACATACGTGCCGAGCATGATCCGCCGCTTGCACTCCGCTCCGAAGCCCTCGCCGCGCGTGCTTCGATACATGTCGCTGAGCGTGCCGGCGTCGTCGGAACGCATGGTGTACCGAACGCCGTCATATCGCGCCAGATTCGAGCTGGCTTCAGCGGTGCAGATGATGTAGTAGCAGGAGATGGCGTACTTCGTGGTCGGCAGGCTGATCTCCCGAACCTCGCATCCCAGCTTTTTCAGCTTGTCGACTCCGCGCATGATCAGGTCGCCGGACTCGGCGGGAAGCTCGGTGAAGTACTCCCGCGGCAGCCCGATCCTGAGGCCGCGCACATTTCCGTCAAGTTGTGAGCCGTAGTCCGGCACGGGCGCAAACGCGGAAGTGGAGTCCAATGGATCGCGGCCGGCGATCACGCGCAGCAGCGTGGCGGCGTCTCGCACTGTACGCGCGAACGGACCGATATGATCGAGCGAGCTCGCGAAGGCGGTCAGACCATATCGCGACACGCGGCCGTAGGTCGGAGTGACGCCGACCACTCCGCAGAATGATGCGGGCTGGCGGATGGAACCGCCCGTATCGGAGCCGAGCGAGACCACCGCCGTGCCCTGCGCCACAGCCGCCGCCGAGCCGCCGCTGGAGCCGCCAGGAACGCGATCGAGCGCGCGCGGGTTGTGCACCGGACCGAACGCCGAGTTCTCGTTCGACGAGCCCATCGCGAACTCGTCGCAGTTGGTCTTGCCGATGATTACGCCACCCGCTTCCTCCAGCCGCTCCACGACCGTCGCATCGTACGGTGGGATATAGCTGGCCAGCAGTTTCGATCCGCAGGTGGTGCGTACGCCCTTCGTAAGGATGACGTCCTTCACGGCGATGGGCACGCCGGCCAGAGCACCGGGATCGATGCCGTCCGCCAGTTTCTGATCAACGCGCCGGGCGGCGGCGATGGCGCGCTCCGGCGAAAACTGCAGGAAGGCGTTGGTGGCGGAATTCTGCTTTTCGCCGTGCAGGAGCGCGGCTTCGGCCAACTCGACCGCGCTGTAGCGGCCGGATCGCAGGCCGGCGTGAACCTCAGCAATAGTGAGCGACGGTACGAGCGATTCGATCATCGCTCGATGACTTTCGGTACCTTGAAATATCCTGCGCCCGCCAGCGGCGCGTTCGCCAGTGCGGTCTCGGCGCCCACGCCGGGCCGTTCCACGTCCTCGCGCAGTGTCGCGGTCTCTCCGGCGTCATAAAGCACCTGGGCCATGGGCTCGACATCTTTCGTATCCAGCTCGTTCAACGTTTCTATATGTGTGAGAATCGCGCCCAGATCAGCCGACATGCGACGAACTTCGTCTTCTGTGAGCCGGAGGTTGGCCAAATCGGCGACGTAACGAACTTCGTCCTCGGTGAGCTTCACGAAACGGCCTTCTTCTTTGCGCGGTCGTAGAGCATGCGCAGGACAGGATCCTGAACCGACTCGGCCCCATCCCGCGTCGAGGCAGCCATCTGCGGCGGGCGTCGTGGCACGCCGATGCGGAACTCTACCTCGTCGATGACGTCGTCACCGAGGACCTGGCGGATGCGCGTCAGAATCTGTCCACGCATCTGGTGCAACTGCCTCTGCCACACCGCATCTTCCACTTCCACCAGGAGCGTGGAGCGCACCAGCCGCAGCGGGCGCGTGCGGTCGGCCAGGCGTTTCCCCACCGCGAGCGGCCATGCCGCGCGCGCCAGATCGTCGGGCGAGACGACACCTGTGGTCTTCAGCTTCGCAAGGGATTTCGCGGCCCGCTCCATCTGGTGAGAGAAGACTCGATTCTAGCATCCGCTGGTGAGAGCAGCGCCGCGGCAACTGCAGTAACTCGTTTCCGGACGATGTGGACTCGGTGTGTGGTGATCGAGAGCCGGCCATGGAGGCTCGAGACACCGAGGCCCGGTGTGATTAGCACCGGGCCCCAATCCACGTTTCGAGCCGGAAAGGAGGCAGTCATGCCCCTGGTACGACTGGTCCTGAAGGTTATCTTCAGAATCACCGTAACGCTGGTATCGCGAAACCGGTAGCCGGCGAAACCGCCGCAGCACACACCTGCGGCGGTTCCAAAAACAGCATACACCAGATTCGTTCGGATTTCGACAGAGCAAGGGTACTATCCCGGACCGTGGACGGCAGTATCTTGAAGTGTTCCCGCGGCGCGCCGACGTCGTCACTGCCGATGCGTTCGTACGGGCTTTGCACCCCGTGTGCGTCAAATGGTCAGCGCCATCTTGCCCACCCCGTCCGCGTAGCGCTCCAGCAGCTCGAACGCGCTTTGCGCCGCGGCCATGGAGCGCACGTGCGTCACGATGGGCGCGAACCGTTCCGGCTCATCGGCCAGCAGTTCCAGGGTCCTGTGCCCGTCACGATTGGAGCGGTGCGGGCTCACCAGCGTGATCTCTTTGCGGCGCATGGTGTGGAACTCCACCGGTGTTTGCACCTCGGACGGGATGCCCGTCACCAGCACGCGCCCGGCGCGCCGAACGACGTGCAGGCACTGGTTCACGGTCACGTTCCGCGCCGCGCAGTCGATGGCCAGGTCCACGCCGCGCCCGCTTGTCGCCCGAAGGATCTCCCGCACCGGATCGGCCTGCGCCGGGTCGATCGCCTCCTCGGCGCCGACATCGCGCGCCAGCTCGCGGCGATGTCCCACCGGCTCCACAGCCCAGATACGGCGGACGCCGGAGAGCTTCAGGACCGCGATTGTCAGCAGCCCGATCGGCCCTGCCCCGAACACAATCGCCGATTCGCCTGGCTCTGGCCGCGCGAATGTCATCGAATGCAGCACTACGGAAAGCGGCTCATGCAGGACGGCGGTGCGCTCGGCCATGCCCCTCGGCAGCGCAATGACGTTCGCCTCGGGAAGGTTGACCACCTCGCGGAAAAAGCCGGGCAGCACCGGCGAACCGTGAAACCCGACATTCGCGCAGACGTTGTGATGTCCGCTCATGCAGAACTCGCAGTGGTAGCAGTAGACCGCGGGCTCCAGCGCGACAGGATCACCTTCGTTCCACCCGCTCACGCCCGCGCCGGCGCGCAGCACCGATCCGATCGGCTCGTGCCCCAACACCATGGGGTAAACACACTTTGTTTCGCCGATGCCGCCTTCGGAAAAATAATGCAGATCGGAGCCGCAGATGCCGACCATGCGCACGGCTACCTGAACCTCTCCAGGCGCGGGATCGCGCACAGGAATCTCGGAAATGCGGAAATGGCGGGGCTCGAACAGTTCTGCGGCGAACATCAGCTCCAGTGTACCGATGCGCGCCGAATGGGGCGCCGGCTAGGCGGCGACCTTCTCGAAGGTCCGCTGCACCTTGTCGGTGACGGCGGATATCGAGGAGCCGCGAGGCATGGGCACACTAGCCGGCCATGGCTCCTCCACGCTGGCCAGAGCCACGGCCGCTCCAAGCAGCGCAATGTTCTTCATGAAGTGAATCATGTCGTTCTGCCGCTGGCCGGGATCCTGGGCATGCCAGAAGTCGTGGATCATGGGCGACACGCCGGCAAGGAAGCCAATGATCGCCGCCGCGCCCAGTTTGGGCTTGATGCCCAGAAGGATGCTGGTCCCCCCAATCAGCAGCGCAGCACCGGAAACCATGACGGCCGCTTCCGGCTGCGGGACGTGCTTGGCTCCGGCATACTGCGACAGCGGGCGGCGATTCCGGAAGTGATTGATGCCGTTGTACAGGAAGAAGCCGCCGAACACCAGCCGGCCGATCAGGAATGGGACTTTCATGGGCTCAGCCTCCGACCGTTGGATTCGACCCCGCCGCGAGTGTTTCAGCGCTACTCGGCGCCGAGCTCGGCTCGCAGCCGGTCGGCAATGAGGTTGGCCGCCTGCCGCACCTGGTCGTCGCTGCGGCCTTCCACCATGACGCGCGCCAGCGGCTCGGTGCCGGAGAAACGGACCAGGACCCGCCCAGCCCCGGCGAATTCGGCCTCCGTGTCGCGAATCGCTGCCTGGACCGAATCCAGCTCGCTCAGGGGACGCTTGTGCTTCACCCGCACGTTGACCAACAGCTGCGGAAAAACTTCGAGATCCGCGGTTAGATCGTCCAGCGTTCGCCCGCTGCGCTGAACCACATCCATGACCCGCAGCGCGGTGAGAATGCCGTCGCCGGTGGTAGCCGAGTCCAGAAAGATTACGTGGCCGGACTGCTCGCCGCCAAGCATCGCGCCTCGACGACGCATCTCTTCCAGAACGTATTTGTCGCCTACAGGTGTGCGCACCAGGGCGATGCCGTCCCGCTGCAGCGCGCGTTCCAGTCCCAGGTTGGACATCTGCGTCGCAACCACCACCGGCTGTCCGTTGCAGTCGCGCAGCCGGCCCTGGGCGTGCAAATCTCGTCCGTTTACCAGCAGCACGGCGTCACCGTCGATGATTCGCCCGGACGCCGATACGAACAGCGCCCGGTCGGCGTCGCCGTCAAACGCGACGCCCAGGCGCGCGCCGCGCTCCAGCACCGCCGCGCGAACGTGCTCCAGATGCAGCGACCCGCAACTTAGGTTGATGTTGCGCCCGTTCGGCGAGGCGGCGATGGTGTGCACCCTTGCGCCGAGGCGCGCGAACAGCGCGGGCGCGAGTTCGTACGAGCCGCCGTTGGCGCAGTCGGCGATGATATCGAAATCCGCCAGTCCCCCGGGAATCGTGGCCGCCAGATGATCGGCGTACACATCATCCAGATGGTGATCCACGGGAAGCTCGACGGCGCTGGTCGCGGCGCCGGACTCGAGCGCCCGGAAAATGTCCTTTTCGATCAATTCCTCAGTCGCGTCCGGCAGCTTGTAGCCGTCGTGGCCAATTACCTTGATGCCGTTGTCGCGATATGGATTGTGCGAGGCGGAGATCATCACTCCGGCCGCGAACGGGCCCGTCTTCGCCAGATACGCCACGCCCGGCGTTGTGGTCACGCCGGAGAACTGCGCGCTGACCCCCGAGCCGGCGAGTCCGCCCGCGATCTCGGCCGCGATCCACGGCCCGGACTCGCGCGTATCCATGCCGATAACTACGGCCGGGGGATGCTCGCCGGCGGAGGTGCGCACCCATTTCCCCAGCGCCGCGCCAACCGCGGCCGTCGTTTTCCGATCCAGCGGATATTCGCCCGCTACACCACGGATGCCATCCGTGCCAAACAGCTCACGACTCATTTCTGTACTTTGTCCTTTAACGCCTGCCCTTTTCCATGGTCAGTTCGTAATCGATGTATTCCTGTCCCACGACGCGCACCTGCGGATCGCCGACATAGGCGTGCACGCGTCCCACGTGCCTGCCGATGATATCGTGCAGGTCGATGGGGTCGGTCTGCACCTCGGTGATCGCGGCGACGTGGCTTTCCGGCCCGCGCAGGTGAATGACGGGAGGCTGGAGAATGCATTCGGCCACGTGGTAACCGTCCGGGGGCGAGCCATAGAACCGCGCGCGCAGCGGCACGTCGCGCGTTGCCGTGCGGTCGAAGCGGACGCGGATCTGCGAGGGAACGGCGCGGGTCAGCAGAATTCCCAGCGGGAGCCGCGTGTCGTGACTGTCGATGTTGAAAGTCCGCTCGCCGGGCGAGTGCATCGCTCCAAAATCCAGCTCCACGCTCGCGTTGGCCAGATATGCGGGTGTCAGCCGGTCGGCGGGTCCGCGAATATCCAGGCTGACATGCTCGGGTATTTCCGAGCTGATCTCCAAATCGTCGGGAATATTCTTGTACTGCACCGGCGCGGAAACGTTCATTTCCATTTCCGACTGCCGGCCCATGATGGCCCACAGCACGAAAGCCAGACCGACCGAAAGCAGTTTCCAGCCGAGGTTCGCGGTGAGAGCGCGTCTCATCGTCCCGGGACCGAAGTCTCGCGCAGCGCCTGCGCGCTGGGCTCGGCGGGCCGCGGTTGACGATGGCCGTCCGACAAACGCTCGCGGACGCGATCCAGGGTGACGTCCATCTCGATCTCACCGAACGCCGCAACCGAAATTCGGCCCGTCTCCTCGGAAACGATGATGGACAGGCAGTCGGTTTCCTCAGTCACTCCGATGCCGGCGCGATGCCGGGTGCCCAGATGGCTGGACAGGGCCGGGTTGGTGGTGAGGGGAAGGAAGCAGGCCGCCGCGGCCACCCGATCGCCGTGCACGATCACCGCGCCGTCGTGCAGCAGCGCCCCGGGATGGAAAATGGTCATGAGCAGATCGCGCGACAGTCGAGCATCCAGGGCCACTCCGCTTTCCACGAACGTGCGCAGTCCGATGTGCCGCTCCATCACAATAAGAGCGCCGGTGTTTTGCGCGGCAAGCTGTCCCACGGCGAGCAGGATTTCGTCCGTAACCTCGCGGCGCTGCAGTGGGGCGAATCCGAACATCCGCCGGCGGCCCAGACGGGCCAGCAGACGGCGAATCTCGGACTGAAACATCACGATAAGAGCGAACGCAGTGTACGGGGCCAGCGTGGCCAGGATGGTGCGCAACAGCTCGAGATGGGCCAGCAGCGCGACCACATAAACGGCCAGCACGAACGCGAGTCCGGTGAGAATATGAGCGGCGCGCCGGCCGCGGACAATGGAAATGAACTGATAAATGAGGAAGGCGACGCACAGGATATCGACCGCGGCCGTGAGGTTCAGCTTCGGCACGTTTGCCAGCAGGGATGTCCACCAGCGCGCCATGGGCAGACCTCAATTCTATCGCGGGCCTTTCGCTCCTGGGAAACGAAACCCCTTACGGCAGCAGGGGTTCGCCATCCAGTTTCCACGCAGCGATGGCCTTTCTTACCTCCTCCACCGCGCCCGCCTCTTCTCCCGAGTGCAACAGCAGGGACGCGCTCTGCAGCAGCGCCAGAACCGCGTCGCACCGCGTACCGTTCGGGTCGCCCTCGGCCGTAATCTGCGCCCGGACGCCTCCGACGTCGCGCAACACGCCTTCGAGGCACGCCGCCGCAGCCCCGCCACGCCCTTCGAGTTGCCGCAGAAGATCATCCAGATCGGCTTCAATACCGCTGTTGTCGAACAGCACCTGGCTCATCGCGGTCAGGCCGCGCGTGCTTCCGGTGGCGGCAGGTTTGTCGTCCGGCGGCCCCAGCCGCTCGTCCAGCATCGCGGAGAGATACGCCTCGAGGGACGCCTCGCCTCGCAGCCAGGGCCCTAACAACTGCATGATGCCCAGCAGACTCGGCAAATCCGGGACGCAGATCCACTCTTCGCGCGGAACGGGTACGGCGCCGATCCTCAGGGCGATACCGTAGGAGAACTCGGCCCCCGCGCGTCCCGTGTAGACCTTTACGGCGGCATCGGGTGCGAACGTCTGCGCAGCACGCGCCAGGCCAAGATTACCAGGAGGATTTCCTTCCGGCATCGGGCGCGATTCCCAGTCGCCGCGCCGAAACACCCACAAGTTCATGGGCGAGTGTAACATAGCATCTGAATTTCTTTACCGCAGGTCTTTTCCGAGACGCCGGGGCGCTCGAAACCTGCGTGCTAAAATGCAATTCAATGACCGCAGAAATCGAGCTGGTCACCCGCCTTCAGAACCTCGATTCACAGATTGCCGAGCTGGAAAAGGAAGTCGCGGCACTGCCCCGGCATATCGCCCAGATCGAGAAGGCGCTGGACGCCCATAACCGCCGGCTCGAAGCGGATCGCGCCGCGCTCAGCGCGAACCAGAAGGATCGCAAGCGGCTCGAGGACGACACGAAAGTCCACGACCAGAAGATCTCGAAGCTGAAAGATCAGATGCTGCAGGCCAAAACCAACGAGCAGTATCGGGCCTTTCAGAACGAGATCGACTACGCCGCGCGCGAGATTCGCAAGGCCGAGGACCGCATCCTCGACCTCATGGGGGAATCCGAGCCGCTGGAAGCCAACGTCAAACGCGCCGAGGCGGAGCTGAAGAAAGAGCGCGCCCAGGTGGAGGCCGAGAAGCAGCGCGCCCGCGAGCGTACCGCCGACGACGAGCAGCAGCTTACGGTCCTGCGGGGCGAACGCCGCGAACTGGCCGCCGGCATGGAGCCCAGGCTGGTGCGCGATTACGAGCGCATTCGCCGCAAATGGCACGGCGGATCCGCGGTGGCCGAAGCCGTGGAGGGACGTTGCTCCGCTTGCCAGATCGCCCTGCGCCCGCAGTTCTGGCAGGACCTGAGGCGCGGCGATCAGCTGATGTTCTGCGAAAGCTGCGGCCGTTTCCTCTTCTACAATCCGCCCGTCAGCTTCGAGAACGAAGTTGCTGCGGCGCCTCCCGCGGCCGGTTAACGGCCTGGTCCTCAATCATCCAGCCGGATCCACGCCGGTGCGTGGTCGCTCGCGTTCGGTTCCCCACGTACCCATCTGTCCACCCCGCCGTCGATCAGGCGAGGCGTGATCGCCGGTGACAGCAGGAAATGATCGAGCCGCATCCCTTTGTCAGCAGGCCATCGGCCGCGTTCGTAATCCCAGAAGGTCCACAGTGGTCCCTCCGGCTGCAGCCGCCGCAATGCATCCGTCCAGCCTTGCTGCAGCAGACGTGTGAACGCGGCCCGGCTCGCGGGCTGCACCAGTGCGTTGTTGTCGAGC
The DNA here is from genome assembly GCA_035653295.1 of Bryobacteraceae bacterium. Taxonomy (GTDB): domain Bacteria; phylum Acidobacteriota; class Terriglobia; order Bryobacterales; family Bryobacteraceae; genus DASRCB01. Next base: position 18,354 of record DASRCB010000387.1, on the reverse strand, counting down.
GATCGCGTAGGGTAGATATCCTGCGCGGCCGGGACGACGTTGAAGTCGCCAGCTAACACTACCGGGGCGCCGCTTGCGAGGAGCGTCCTGGCATGCGAGATCAGACGCTCGAACCAGGCGAGCTTGTAGTCGAACTTCGGGCCGGGCTGCGGATTCCCGTTCGGGAGGTAGATGCACGCGATCAGAATCCCGTTGACCGCCGCTTCGATGTAGCGCGCCTGCCGGTCGTCAGCATCTCCCGGCAGGCCGACCCTGGTCAGTACGGGATCCGCGTTTCGCGCCAGGATGCCTACCCCATTCCAGGAGCGTTCGCCATGCCATACGGCGCCGTAACCGAGCTTCCTGATCTCGGCGTCCGGTAGCGCGCGCTGTTCGGCTCTGAGTTCCTGAAGGCAGGCTACGTCAGGTTTAGCTCGTTCCAGCCATTGGAGGAGATTCGTCAGGCGCTTGTTGATGTTGTTGATGTTGAACGTGGCGATCTTCACGCGGGTCCGGATGCAATCCTATTCTGCCCCAGGGCAACGATAGAATGTCGTCTTCGTGGAGGCATCAATGAACCGCAGGATCTTTCTGCTGGGGTCGGCAGCGGCGGCTGCCGCGGCGGGGCAAACCTCATCGCACGCAGTCGGTACGGGCATCATCGGCGTTGGCAACCGCGGCGCTTACCTTCTGGAAGGCGTGCTCGCGCAGCCGAACGCCAAAGTCGTCGCGCTCTGCGATGTCAAGCCCGACCGGCTGGATAAAGCCGCGACAGCCGCGGCTCGAGACAATCCGTCCACTTACGTGGACTGGCGAAAGCTTCTCGATCGCAGGGATGTCGATGCGGTGTTTATCGCCTCGCCGCCCGATCTGCACTCGCAAATGGCCGTCGCGGCGCTCCAGGCGGGCAAGAACGTCTATTGCGAGAAGCCGATCGGAATCACTCCGGAACAGGTGCGCGCCATCGTGGAGGCGGCGCGGAAATCGAACAAGGTGTTCGTGCCTGGCCAGCAGATGCGCTCCTTCAAACAATATGTCGAGGCGATCCGCAAAATCCGTGAAGGCGTGATCGGCGAGGTCGCCATGCTGAAGGCGCAGCGCCATGCCTCCGCTGACCTGCCCCACGATGGAACGTCGGCGGACTGGTATTTCGATGTGAAACGCTCAGGCGGATATCTGATCGAGCAGTCAGTCCATAACCTCGATCTGTGCAACTGGATCATTGGTTCGCACCCCGTGCGCGCATGCGGGTTCGGAGCCATCATGCTGCACAGGAACGATCCGCCGGGCAGAACGATCTTCGATTGCGGAACGTTGAGTTACGAATACCCCGGTGGCATCGAACTGTCATTCACTCAGAACGTATTTCACCCGCCCCACCTGCCCGGCGGCGGCCAGTACATTTACGTTTACGGCGCGAAGGGCGCGGTCGATTTCATAGGTACTCCGACCATGTATGGTCCTGCCGAGGACAGCAGCCCCGTTGTGCTCGCGGAAAAGCCGCAGCCGGACGATCCTCATGCCCATATAGCGGCGTTCTATGATTCGGTGATCAACGGCGCTAAACCTCCGGCGGATGTCACCATTGGGGCGACGGCCGCCCTGACCGCCATTCTGGGCCATCAGGCGATGACCCGCCGCCAGGTCGTGGAGTGGACCGGCATGGGCGTCGAATTGTGAGCTGATTCGTCGCCTTGTCCCGCCTTACCCCCGCGCGGGAACGGACCGCGCAAAGAACGCGCGCGCAGCGGCAATCGTCTTCTCGATGTCTTCATCGGTGTGCGCGGCGGAGATAAACGCGGCCTCGAACTGCGAGGGGGCCAGGTAAACGCCGCGCTCCAGCATCCAGTGGAAGAAGGCGCGAAAGCGGGCCAGATCGGACGTGCGCGCGGATTCGTAGTCCGTGACCGGCTGCGCGGTGAAGAAGAACGTGAACATCGAGCCGACGCGGTTCACCGTGATCCCGTCGGGCGCGCTGGCGGAAATGCGGCTCCCCATTTCTTCCAGCCTGCGATACACCTCGGGATGCGCTTTCAGATAGCGCAGCATGGCCAGCCCGGCCGCCACTGCCAGAGGATTGCCGGAGAGTGTGCCAGCCTGGTAGATCGGCCCCGTTGGCGCCACGCGGGTCATGATATCCGCGCGCCCGCCGTAGGCTGCGATCGGCAAGCCGCCGCCTACGATCTTCCCCAGGGTCGTGAGATCCGGACGAATGCCGTATAGCTGCTGCGCACCGCCCAGAGCCACGCGGAAACCGGTCATCACCTCGTCAATGATCAGCAGCGCGCCGTGTCGCGAGGTGAGTTCGCGCAGCGCTTGCAGGAAGCCCGGCCGCGGTGGCACGCAGCCCATGTTGCCGGCCACGGGCTCGACGATCACTGCCGCAATTTCGTCACCCCGCGCGGCGAAAACGGCCTCCACCGCGTCGATCGAGTTGTACCGCAGCGCCAGCGTCGTTTCCGCGAAGCTCCGGGGCACGCCCTGCGTATCGGCAATGCCCAGCGTGGCCATTCCCGAGCCGGCCTTCACCAGCAGGGAGTCGACGTGGCCGTGATAGCAGCCCTCGAACTTGACCGTAAGATCCCGGCCTGTATACCCGCGCGCCACGCGCAGCGCGCTCATGGTCGCCTCCGTGCCGGAGTTCACCAGCCGCACCATCTCGATGGAAGGCACGCATTCGCAGATCAGAGCGGCGAGGTCCACTTCGCGCTCCGTGGGAGCGCCAAAGCTGGTTCCGATGTCGAGCGTTTCCCGCAACGCGTCGAGAACCGGCGGCGCGCGATGGCCGAGGATCAGCGGTCCCCACGAGCCGACATAATCGATGTACTCGTTGCCATCGACGTCGTAAAGCTTCGAGCCTTCGCCGCGTGCGATGAACGGGGGCGTTCCGCCAACGCCGCGAAAGGCGCGCACCGGCGAGTTCACGCCGCCAGGGATCAGCGTCTGGGCGCGCGCAAAGATCTCCTGCGATCGCGAAAGGCGCATGGCTGCATTATCTTACACCGTATAATAGGGATCGCCGGCGGGGGGCCTGAATACGAATTCCAATTCGACATCGCACTACGACGCGATCGTGGTTGGCGGCGGTCCCGCGGGATCGCTGACAGCGTTCCATCTCGCAAAGGCCGGTCTGCGCGTGCTCGTGCTGGAAGCCAGGACATTCCCCCGCCCCAAGGCCTGCGGCGGCGGCCTTCAGGCGCGCATCATCCCCGAACTGCCGCTGGACATCAGGCCCGTGGTGCGCGGCAGCATCAGCGATATCACCCTGACCTTCGCCCTGGGAGGTCCGCACACCCGAACGAACTCCGAGACCATCGTTTATACCGTTCTCCGCTCGGAATTTGACGAACACCTCCTGCGGCGCGCTCAGGACGCCGGCGCACAAATTCGGGAGAGCGCGCGCGTTCGCAGTCTGACGATTGCCGCTGATGGCCGTGTGACCGTGGTCACCGACGATGGGCCTGTCACCGCCGATTGCCTGGTCGGCGCCGACGGGGCAAACAGCGTCGTGCGCAACCAACTGAACCCTCGCGAGGCGTACTTCTGGCAGGCCGCGGTCTATTGCGAGGTTCCGGAGCGGCTGGTAGCCCCCGATGTTCTGGAACAGCGGCGCATGTGCCTCGACTGGGGAACGCTGCCCAGCGGATACGCGTGGGCGTTTCCCAAGGACGGCTTCGTGAACGTGGGAGCGGGCGCACCCGTGGCTCTGGCAAAGCATCTCCGCGAGTATGCGTCCGTGTTCGTGAGATCGCTCGGTATTTTGAAATCCGGATCGCTCGACCAGGTAACCTTCACCGGCCACCAACTCCCCACCCTGACCAGCCGATCGCGGGTGGCGAACCGGAGCGTGCTGCTGGTGGGCGATGCCGCCGGTTTAGTAGAACCGTTTACCGGCGAAGGCCTGTTCTTCGCCTGTCGCAGCGCAGCGATCGCGGCGAAATCCATAGTCCGGGCGCTCTCGTCGGGCGTACGGGATTTCAGCTCCTACTCCGCCGAGCTGCTGCCGCCGGTCCGGGCGGAGCTGGCCTGCTCGCGGGCCCTACTGCGCTTCTCGACCATTTTCCCGAAGCGCGTGTACCAGCTGTTCCGCAACAACGATCATGCCTGGCGGACACTTTGCCGCGTGCTGCGCGGCGAGGAGCGTTTCCAACAGCTCGCGGCCGAGATTCTCGGGCCGATGCGAGTGGCCTCGCGCGCGATCGATGCCGTGTCGCGGCTGGTGGAGCCCGTGGTCATGCGAACGCGGACGCCGTCCGCCAGCCTTTCGAACCCGCTATGAGGCGGTAAGAGCGGCTTTGGCGAGCTGCAGCGCCGAACAGGCGAAATCGCGGTAAACGCGGCGGCGCAGGGTGCGGTACTGCTGCGCGCCGGAAAAGAGCTGGTCCACCAGGTAATAAAATCGCGAACTCTGCCGAGCGAACTGGACCATCCGGCCGGGAATCGAGCCAAACAGAAACCGACCGAGATAAAACCGGCGCGAGATCGTGGCCGCGAATTCCAGATCCGCGCCAAAATCGCTGTGGAGCAGCGAGCGATAGAGCCGCCCGCGCTCGACCACCGGCCGCGCATCATCGAGCAGGGCCTGCGCCGCGAGGTCGCCGGAACGCATTGCGTAATACAAGCCCTCGCCGGTGATCGGATCCACCAGGCCAGCCGAGTCCCCGACCGCCATCCACCCGTCACCCGCAAGCCGATTCCGCTTCCAGGAGCCTGGCTCCAGCGAGGGCAGCATGTGCGCGTAGAACCGTGAGCCGCGCCAGGCGATCCCCCGATCGTCCATGTAGCGCTCCAGCATCGCGCGCATTTGCTGCGCGGGAACGCCTTTGCCGCAGATGCCCACCGACGCGTGCCCGCAGCGCGGAAAAACCCAGATATACCCTTCGAAGCCGTCAATGAACTGGACGTCGATGTGCGTCTGCGTACTTGATTCGACGTAATACCCGAGCGCGGTCATCGTGTCACGAGCCGCCCACTCCGTGCCCACCTCGCGCACCGGATTGCGGGCGCCCATGGCGACGATGCAGAAATCCGCCTCCATGGCGCCCGCTGTGGTGCGAATCGTCCACCCGCTCCCGCGGCGCACAAGTCCGGTGACCCGCGTCCTCTCGATGTGCGCGCCGGCGCGCTCGGCCCGCTGCAGAAGCATGCCGTTCAGATCGAATCGGGAATAGATCAACAGCGGCTCACTCAGGCGCAGCGTCGCCGCTCCCGCTCCTGGCGCGGTGAGCGAGGTCTCGGTGATGTAGCGCTTCGCCGCGCCGTTCTCTTTCAGGAACGGATACTCGCGCCATGCTTTGCAGGTGATCCCGCCCCCGCAGGGCTTCTCCCACGCCAGCTTCTCATCGATGAGGACGGTGTCCAGACCGCCGCGCGCGAGCCGCTCTGCGGCGAACGATCCGGCGGGACCTCCGCCGAGCACTGCGACGCGTTTCATTACTTGTTCGGGATCGCCGGATGTCCGGGAGGTAATGCCGGAGCAGCGCCGGCGCCTCCCATGTCCCCGTGCGGATTCGCGCCGCCCGCCCCCATGTCTCCATGCGGATTCGCGCCGGACGCGCCCATCCCGGAGCGGCCCTTCACCACCCACTCGTTACCGCTTCGCGTCAGGATGTACTTGATATCCAGGCCGGCGTTGCGAGCGTTATTGCTCTTCGATTGAAAATGGACCACCGCATCGGCTTCATCGCTGCGAAATGACACGGAGGAGATGCTGACGTCCATGGCGCCCAGGTCCTGCCGCTTCGCCAGGTACCGGAGCACGCCCTGGCGGACCGCTTCCGGGTTCTGAATGTCGCGATGGCAGCCGCAGAGCGCGACCGCGAGACCAGCGCAGACAATGCCGGCGGCAATTTTCATCAGGCCCATTATAACCATCGAGTTAGCGACGGATCGCGATAATGGAAAACAGATGTTGGCGGTATTACTTGCGCTCGTGGCGGCTGTTTCGCTCCTTGCCACGGAGATCCCGGCGGGCCAGAAAATCCAGATTCGGCTGACCACGGGCATTGACTCGACCACTGCGCGTCCCGGCGATCCGTTTTCGGCGGTGGTCATTGCCCCGGTGCTGGTCCACGGCCAACTGGCCGTTGCCCAGGGCGCGATCGTCACCGGCCATGTGGCCTCGATAACTCCGGCCAAGACCGCTGACGATCACATCGTGCTCGCGCTCGATTTCACGGGCATCAGAGATACTGCCGGGCATTCGGCGCGCCTCGCTGCCCGCCTCACCGAAGTGGACAATGCGCGCGAGGAAGTGGACGATCAGGGGCGGATCGTGGGCATCACCCCGAACGACAGCATCAGCTCCCGCCTCGATCAGGGCATCAACAGGATCGCGCAGCAGAACGCCGACTTCGCGCAGTTGCTGGGGACGATTAAAGGCGCATTCGTCAAATCAGCCGATCCGAATATCGTGTACCCGGCCGGGGTCGAGATGACCATCGCGCTGACAAAGCCGCTCGATTGGAATGGCGCCGCCTCGGAGCCGGCCATTGCGCCCATCGAGCCGGCGGACCGTCTCGCTGCTCTGGCCGCCCACGAGCCCTTCCGCACCATTACCCAGACCGGCGTGCCCTCAGACATCACGAACCTGATGTTCATCGGCGCCCGAGAGGACCTGGAGCGCGCCTTTCGCGATGCGGGATGGAGCGCGGCGGCGAAGCTGAGCGGCGAGTCGAAACTGGAGACGTTTCGCGCCATTGCGGAGATGCGCGGTTATCAGGAAGCGCCCGTTTCCCTGCTCCTGCTGAACGGACACCCGCCGGATTTCGTCTTTCAGAAACAGAACAATACCTTCGCCGCGCGGCATCACCTGCGCATCTGGATGATGCCGGAGCGCTTCAACGGCCAGTCCGTGTGGGTCTGCGCGGCCACGCACGATATCGGCATCTCCTTCTCCGATGAGCAGCGCACCTTCATTCACAAGATCGACTCGGACATCGATCATGAGCGCGCCAAGGTAGTGAGTGACCTGGTCTTCACGCGCGACGTCAGGGGACTGGCGCTGGTGGATCGCGATAATGTGCCGCACACCGCTGTAAACGGCACCGGCGACGCCATTGAAACTGACGGGCGAATGGCGGTGGTCGAGTTTTGAAGCCCGCTGCACGGGCCCCGTTCCGGCATTACGACCTGCTGCTGGCCATTTTCGTCGTGGTGCTGCTCATCTCGAATCTGGTTGGCCAGAAAATCTGTGCCCTGGGACCGTTTCGCATCAGCGGAGCACAGCTTCTGTTCCCGATGACCTACATCTTCGGGGACGTCTTCACCGAAGTCTACGGCTACGCGGCTTCGCGGCGTGCCATCTGGATCGGTTTCTTTGCCTCCGGCCTGCTGGCCATCATGGGACTGATAGCCGTCGCGCTGCCGCCCGCGCCCGAATGGCATAACCAGGCGGCTTTCGCGACGGTCTTCGATTTCATCCCGCGCCTGATCGTCGCCAGCCTGCTGGCGTTCTGGTGCGGGGAGTTCGCCAATTCGTACGTTATGGCGAAGATGAAGATCCTGACCGGCGGCCGCAGGCTGTGGACGCGCACCGTGGGATCGACCGTTGTCGGGCAGGCCGTGGACACCATCGTTGTCATGTCGGTCGCGTTCGCGGGCAGCACCTCGACCAGCGCGATCCTGCGGCTGATCGCGTCCGCCTATCTGGGAAAGGTCGCCTACGAGGTGCTTGCGACGCCGCTCACCTATGCCGTCGTGAACGGGTTAAAACGCGCCGAGGGTCTTGACCCGTTCGACTACGACACCAACTTCAGCCCCTTCTCCGCCGGGAATGGCGTGTCAGTGGATGAGGTACGGCCGCAGAGCGAGGTTTACTACCACGATCAGCGCCGCCATGACCGGCAGCACCAGTAGCGCCTTCTTCAGGCGTTTCGGATCCCCGCCCGCAATGCCGCCGATGATCGGCGAACTCACCGCCAGACCAATCCAGCCCAGGGTTACGACAATGCCGGTCGCCGTAGCCTGAACCGCCGGCGAGAAATTGTCCTGCACCATGGCCAGCGTCGTCGGGAAGACCGGGGCCATCGCCAGGCCGGCGATGAACACCAGCACCCAGGCCACGCCCGGCGTTCGCGAGCGCAGCATGGCCCACGTGGTAATCAGCATGGCGATGCTCGACCCCAGCAGCACCGAGATTCCGGGCACGGTGATCAGCACCGGCGCGATGGCCACCCGCCCAACCAGCAGCCCCAGCGCGAATCCGAACGACAACACGTTCAGCGCGCGCTTCTCCGGTATCCCCTGCGCGATGAGGTGCTGAACCAGCCAGTTCCACACGCCGACCTCGGAAGCCACGTACAGAAACATCAACACACAGAACAGCCACAGCGCGGGATTATTGAACAACCCTCGCGGCTGGGCGGGAGTGCCGGGCGCTTCCCCGCCCGTGCTGCCCGGCGCGGCGGTCTCATGCTGGGTTGCCGCGGGGGTGGTCGGAACGGCTCGTGGCATCGGCGTCGCCGCGTTCACCGCGAGGGACACAACCGTCAATATGGCCACGCTGTAGCAAAGCCGCATGGAATTGCTCTTGAACAGATTCGCGGCGATGAACGGCGTCGCGAATCCGCCCAGCCCGAAGAACAGGTTCAGCAGGTTGAGCGTCATCGCCTTGTGCGCCGGGTTGACGTCTCCGGCCAGCGTGTTGGCGCCCACCACGATGATTCCTCCGCCCAGTCCCAGCAGGAACAGATACGCCGCGATGGTTCCGAAGCCGCTCGACCGCGGCAGGAGAAACAGCGCTGCCGAGATGAGCGCCAGTCCGATGACCAGCGCAATCTTCTTGCCGGACTGGTCGATCAACGGGCCGACCGCTATGGACGCGATCACCAGCCCCAGCGCCTGCGAAAAGGCAATGCGGCCGTTCTCGCGCGGCGTCAGCTTGAATCGCGCCGAGAGGTCCGGCAGAATGGTCCCCAGCATGGCGGCGATCATGCCATACACGAATGTCGCGAGAATCGCGGCGAAGATGATCATTGCCGATTAGCTTACGACACGTAGCTGACCTTGCGCGTGTTGTCGTCCCACAACACCTTCTTGCTGCTGCGATACGACAGTGTCGCCATGTGGCCCGAAATGGCCGCCTGCTGCCCGATTTCCGGAGGCGCGATCACCTTCGCGTTCCCCTTAATGGCCTCGAGGAAATTGTGGATGTGCGCCTCGACCGCCTTGTTGTCGTTCCCCGGCAGATCGATATGCTGCTCCCTGCGCGCGGCGATTGCCGGCGGCGTCGCGTCAACGCCTCCCTTGCCGCGGAACTTCTCGGGATAAAAGTTCAGGGTCTGCCGGTTCAGCACTTCAATCGTGCCCTCGTCGCCCATGAAGTTCTCGCCGTAGCCGTAGTGCGCGTTCCCGAGATAGCAGCTGTAGTTGATGTGGAACGGATCGCGATAATCGTAGATCGCGCTCAGCGTATCCGGCACTTCGCGATCATCATTCTGGGTCCAGCGATAGATGCCGCCGGACGCCATGCACGAAGCCGGCACGGTCTTTCCGCAGACGAAATTCGTAATGTCGGTCTGGTGCACCAGCAGGTCGGTGGAGATGCCGCCTGAGTAGTCCCAGTACAACCGCCACTGGAAATAGCGTTGTTTATCGAACGGACGTTGCGGGGCGGAGCCGAGAAACTTCTCCCAGTCGGTATTCTCGGGCGTGGTGTCGGCGGGGATGTCGTACCGCCATGCGGGCTGCGCCGGCAGCGCGTTGCGATACCAGAACGCGCGAACGTAGTGGATATTGCCGATCAGTCCGTCGGCCACCATCTTCTGGGCCTGGATGTACAGGGAATTGCTGCGGTTCTGTGTTCCGACCTGCACCACTTTCCCCGACTGCTCCGCCGCCTTGACCATTTCCTCGCCCTGCTCGATGGTGTGCGCCAGCGGCTTCTCGACATAAATGTTCTTGCCGGCCTTGATCGCCGCCATGAACATCGGGTAGTGCAGATGTTCCGGCGTGGAAATGAACACTGCGTCGATCGATGGGTCGGCCAGCAGGTCCATGTAGTTTTCGTAGGTCTTCGGAGTGTTGCCGCCCATCGTCTGCACGCGATCCTTCGCTTTGGCGAGGTTGCCGGTGTAAGTGTCGCAGACCGCGACCACGGTGGCCAGATCCGGACTGCCCTTGTACAGCCGCTCCATCAGGTAGTAGCCGCGCGTGCCGGTGCCGATCCAGCCGATGGTGATCCTGTCGCTGGCGGCAAGGACGGGCCGGGCGGCGGCGGCGAGCGCGGCGGCAGCGGAAGCCTTCAAAAGACTGCGGCGGGACAGTTCGTCGGAATGCATGGTGATTACTCCTGTAACTGGAGCATATCAATGTCACTGCCGCATGGCGCCGCGAGCCTGCGCCACCACTTCCAGATACTGCTTTGCGCGCTGCTCGAATACGCCGAAGTTTCCCGCCCGAAGGCTCGCCGCGTCCACCAGCTCAGCGCCGACCCCCACGGCGCAGGCGCCCGCTTTCAGGAACTCCGGGGTCGTCTCGAGGTTCACGCCTCCGGTGGGCACCAGTTCGACGTGCGGCAACGGCGCTTTGATGGCTTTGATGTACTTCGGTCCGCCGACCGCGCCGCAGGGAAACACCTTCACCGCGTCCGCGCCCGCATCCCACGCCGCCAGAATCTCGGTCGGCGTGAGCGCGCCGGGCATGATCGGCTTCGAATAGCGCTTGGCGATCTCGATGGTCTTCACGTTGAGAGCCGGCGTGACGAAAAACTGCGCCCCGGCCAGCATGCAGGCGCGTGCCGTTTCCGGGTCGAGCACGGTGCCGGCGCCGAGCACGATCTGGTCGCCGAACTGATCGGCCAGCTTCTCCAGCGCGCGGATGGCCCCGGGCACCGTCATCGTGATCTCGATCGCGCGGATACCCCCGCGATAAATCGCTTCGCAGGCGCGAATGGCGGCCTCGGTGCTCTCGGCGCGAATGATCGGCACCACGCCGATTCCCGTGATCGCGGACAGGATAGACTGCGGATGCATTGGTTCGATACTATCAACCGATGCGCAAGCCGAGTCAGCCGTTGGTGTTCATCGACTGGGAGGTTGAGGGCGTTGTCGTGCTGACACTCATCGGCCGCCTGGTTCTGGGCGATGCGACCGCCGCGTTCCGGGAAACCATCCACGCGCTGGTGGACAAGGGCAAGCTCAGGGTGCTGCTCAACATGAAGGAGGTCCATCACATCGATTCCAGCGGCCTCGGCGAGCTGGTGAGCGCGTACACCACACTCAAACACCGCGGCGGCCGGCTCAAGCTGATGAACCTGAATCCCGCCGGCGAAAGCCTGATGCAGCTGACGCGCCTCTACACCGTCTTCGAGGTGTTCCACAACGAGGACGAGGCTATCCGCAGCTTCACGCGATAGCTCTGTCCGACAATAAGGCATGCCGAAGATGCGCGCCGTGCAGGTGACGCGGCCGGGTGGGCCGCTGGAGATGGTGGAGCGCGATGTTCCCGATCCTCCCGCCGGGTGGGCGCGCGTTCGGGTGGCGGCATGCGGCGTCTGCCACAGCGACTCATTGTTGAAGGAAAACCGTCTGCCCGGCATGACCTATCCCTGTGTGCCCGGTCATGAGATCGCGGGCGTTGTTGATGCGCTTGGCGCCGGAGTGCAGGGTCTGGAGGTCGGGCAGGCCGCCGGGGCGGGCTGGTTCGGCGGCAACTGCAACTGGTGCGAGCCGTGCCGCCGCGGCGATCTGATCGCCTGCCGCAACAGCCGCATCCCGGGAATCACCATGGACGGCGGCTACGCTGATTACGTCATCGTTCCTTCGTCAGCCGTGGCGCGCATGCCGCCGGGGCTGGAGGCGAAGGACGCCGGGCCGCTGCTGTGTGCCGGAATCACAACTTTCAATTCGTTGCGCAACAGCGGAGCGCGAAGCGGCGATCTGGTCGGCATTCTGGGAATTGGCGGCCTCGGGCATCTGGGCGTGCAGTTCGCGGCGCGTATGGGGTTCAATACCGTCGCGCTCGCCCGTGGACGCGATAAAGAGGAGCTGGCGCGCAGCCTGGGCGCGCGGCATTATATCGACACCGAGGCGCAGGACCCGGCCGAGGAGCTGCAACGGCTCGGCGGCGCGACGGTGGTGCTGGCCACCGTAACGAGCGGCAAGGCGATGACTGCTGTGATCGGCGGCCTGGGCGTGGGCGGAAAGCTCATCGTACTTGGGGCCGCCAGCGATCCGGCGCCCATCGCCCTGGCGCGACTCATCGGCGGCCGCCTTACGATTACCGGCTGGCCCTCGGGCGCATCCATCGATTCAGAAGACACCATGCGCTTCGCGCAGATGAACGGGGTACGATCGATGAACGAATATTACCCGCTGGAGCGCGCGGCGGAGGCGTACGATCGGATGATGAGCGGCGCGGCGCGCTTTCGCGTCGTCCTGACAATGCAATGAAAATCGACGAACTGGACACGCCGGCGGTGCTGATCGATCTGGACCGCCTCGAACGCAACATCGAGCGCATGGCGCGCTACTGCCGCGAGCACGGTCTGGCGCTGCGGCCGCACACCAAGACACATAAGAATCCCGATATCGCGAAGATGCAGATCGCCGCCGGCGCCTGCGGCATCACCGTGGCCAAGCCCGGTGAGGCCGAAATAATGGTGAACGCCGGCATCGATGACATTCTGCTCGCCTATCCCATCGTCAGCGCGCAGAAGGCCGGCCGCGTTGCTGACCTCGCCACCCGGGCCCGCCTGCGCGTGAGCCTCGATTCGCGCGAGGCCATCGAATGCCTTTCGCGGCAGGCCGCGGCGCGTGGCGTGGAGATCGGGATTCTGGTGGAGATTGATGCCGGTTTCGGTCGCTGCGGAGTGGGAACGCCGGAGGCGGCCCTCGCGCTGGCGCGCGAGGTGGCGGAGAATCCTGCCGTCCGCTTCGATGGGCTGATGTTCTATCCCGGGCACATTAAGAAGCCCGCGGCCGAGCAGCCGCCGCTGATCGATGCGGTGAACCAGCGGCTTGACGCCCATTACGAAGCATTCGAGCGCGCCGGCATCCCGATCACGGTCGTGAGCGGCGGCTCGACGGCGACGGCGTTCCAGTCGCATCTGTTCCACGGCCTCACCGAGATTCGCCCCGGCATGTACGCATTTCTCGATCGCAACATGGTGACCGTCGGCGTCGGGGGCATGGACGAGTGCGCCATATCGGTGCTGGTGACCGTCGTCAGCGACGCGGTTCCGAATCGCGCCATGGTGGATGGAGGCTCCAAGACGTTTTCCTCCGACGCGTTGTTCGTCGGCGATGGCCGCGGCTTCGGATGGGTGATCGGCAACCCGGATATCGATCTGATCGGCTTCTCGGAAGAGCACGGTCATCTGGATGTCAGCCGCGCCCCGGGCCGGCTGCATGTAGGCGAGCGCCTGCGCGTGGTCCCCAACCACGTCTGCACCACCATCAACATGCACGACCGGGTATTCGGCATCCGCGGCGATCGGGTCGATAAGGCGATTGACGTGACGGCGCGCGGGCGCGTGCAGTAATCAGAGCCCGAGGCGCTTGTCCAGATCCATAGTGATCTGCGGCAGCCGGTCGGGATTATTCAAAATATTCCGAATCCCGAAGTTCTGATAATTGGCGAACAGCTCGTCCGCCGCGGCAAGCGCCAGACTGTACGCGACGCGCGCGTTCGTGGCGTTCAGGCGCAGCCAGTTGCCGCCCAGATTTTCCAGCTTCGGAATCTGGTGCGAAGCGGCCATTTCCTTCAGCTGCGCACGAATCGGCTCCGGCAGACGGTCCCCGGAAAGCTTCTGCGCAATGCCCTCCTGCAGCCAGGACGGCCACGGCGTCCCGCCCGACGGGATATTGGTAAGGCATGCGTGCACGATTTCGTGCGTCAGCGTGCGGCGCGTTTCGGGACCGAGATTCGGGCCTTCCAGGAGCGCCACGTGAATGCGGCCGTCATACTGGCCGTCGCTCCACTCAGCTGACCCGGTGGTCTTGTAATATGCGTCCCTGCTCTGCACGATGGCCACGATCTTCTCCTCCGCCGGGCAGCCCAGCTGGGAAGAAATGCGCATGAATTCCGTATCCAGCAGCGCCACCACCGTCCGCGCCGTGTCGGGCGGCAGGTTCTCGCCTTCATAGCGGAGCAGCACCCGGTTGCCGTAGAGCTTCTCGCCGCTCTTGTCCGCCGACGCCTCGCGCGTAGCCTTGGCGTAAAGCGCGGCGAGGTTGTCGTTGGGCTGAAGATCGAGCGAGCGCTTCCAGTAGTCGAGCGCCGCCCGGACATTGTCCGACTTATACGCCGCCATCCCCGCGAGCACCAGGAAGTTGGGATCGCGTCCATATTTCTTTTCCAGCGGCTCGAGAATCCGAAGCGCCTCGGCCGGCTGATTGGCGCGCACCAGCTCCAGCGCGCGCACGACATCCGGATCACCGATCTGCGCGGCTAATTGTTTGCTGAGCTTTTCTACCATGGGCGCCATCATGCGGATGCTCTCCGGATCGCCGGCCGAAGCGCGTTCGTGCTCGAATGCATCCACCCCGGTGAGCGCATCGCCGGGCATAAAGCCCTGCACTCTCTTTCCGTCCACCGTGGCCGTCACGCTGAAGCAGTTGGATCCATCGGCGATGGCGTAGTGCACGTCCAGCTTTGCGCCGGCTGCCAGCGTGGCCAGAACCTCGTCATCGGCCGAGCAACCCGCACGCAGCGGCGTCTGGTCCTGTTTCACTGCGAGCGCAGACACGAAAAAGAGCAGAGGAACCAGCATGACCCGATGCTAAGTCCGCGCAAGGGACAAGTCGCCCGGGGAAACGCCCTGGAGCCGTGCTGAATCTCGTCCTGGCTTAATCCAGTACCCAGCGGTCGCGATCGAAACGACCGATGTCGTCGCTCCACGGGCCGAATTTCGTTGCCATCTGGCCGCCATCCACCAGCAGCGTCGCCCCGGTGATGAACGAGGCGGCATCGGAGGCCAGGAAGGCAACCGCCGCGGCGACCTCATCCGGCTCGCCGCCGCGCCCCAGCGGGATATCCCGGAAGTAGTCCTTCAGGACCACGGGATTCGAGAAATGCGCCGCGGTCAGGCGCGTGCGGATCAGCCCCGGACAAACGGCGTTCACGCGGATGCCGTACGGGCCCAGCTCGTTGGCAGCGGTATGCAGGAGGCCGAGCAGGCCCGCCTTGCTGGCGTTGTACGCCGTAAGATCGCTCTCCCCATCCCAGGAGTTCGTTGACGCGGTGATGACGATAGCGCCCTGCTTTCGAACGGCCATGACGCGCGCCGCGGCGCGGACCGTGTAAAAAGCCCCCGTGAGATTCACCGCCAGGGTGCGGTTCCAGTGATCGTCGGAGGTATCCAGAAGTTTCGCCGGTGTGCCAATGCCGGCGTTGATCAACGCAACATCGAGTCGGCCGTCCTGGCCGACGACGGTCTCCACCGCACGGCTGATCGAGCCGGCGTCGCTGACATCCACGGCGAGCGTCCGATCAGCGTTGTTTGAGGGCTCGCGGTCGAGAATCCAAACCCGTGCCCCGCTGGCGGCCAATCTCCTCGCGCAGGCCTGCCCAATGCCGTGCGCGCCACCCGTAACCATCGCCGTCTTACCCGAAAAGTCGAGAGTCATCGCCGGGAGTATACCGCGCTTGTTCTCGAATCCGATCGTTACGACTGTGTAACGCTTCACGGAAGAAAGTAAGGTAGGACCATCTCGCGCCCGCTACCCTTAAAGGGTGCGGTGGTTTACCGGAGCGCGGCGGAGTTTCACGCTCCTTGCATTGGCCCTCGTCGCGATGTTCGCGCTCACGACCGGAGTGGCCCGCGCGTACCGGAAACAACGGACCTCGCTCTCGGAGTCCTACGCAGAGCGTGCGCGCGATTTCGAGTCGCAGGGACGGTATGACGAGGCCATCGAGCAGTATCGGCGCGCCCTGGAGTTCGATCCCTCCGATCCCGCGTTCCGGCTGGAACTTGCCCGTGCTCTGTTGCAGACCGGGCGATTCAGCGAAGCCGAAGCGCACCTCGCGGAACTGCACGAGGAAGATCCCACCGATGCGGTGGTCAACCTGACCCTCGCCCGCGCCTACGCGCGGCAGAATAAGATCCGCGATGCCGTGTCCTGGTATCATCGCGCTGTCTACGGGCTGTGGAGCAGCAACGCCGTGCAGAATCGTGTGCAGGCGCGCCTCGAGCTGATCCATCTGCTGGCGCGACACAATGATCGAAAGCAGGTCATCGGCGAGCTGATGGAGCTTTACGCCGAGGCGCCCGAGGATGCGCGCCTCCGCCTCCAGGTTGGGCGCATGCTGCTGCAATTCGGCGCCCCGGCCAACGCCGAGGACGTGCTCCGCGACGTGGTGGGCGCCAACGCGCGCTTTCTGGAAGCCTGGCAGGCGCTGGCCGATGCGCAGGTGGCTGAAGGCAAATACGTGGACGCTCGCAACTCCCTGCGCCACGCGTGGCATCTCAGTCCTCACGACCAGAACCTCTGGAAACGGATCGAGACGGTGAACGACATCATCGCCCTCGATCCCGCGCTGCCGACCCTCACCTCCGCGGAGCGGCTCACGCGCGCCACTGAATTGCTGAGCCGCAGCCTCGACGCCGTGCAATCGTGCGCCGCCGGGAAGACCCTGTCAGACCCGCAACAGAAGGACATTGCCGCGGCCAACGATATTCTTCATCCGAAACGAAAGCTGCCGCGCGAGGGTCTGATTCCCAGAACCATCGCGCTCGCCGTCCAACTGGGCCACGACCGCGGCGAACTCTGCGGCAACGCGCCGCCCGATCCCGTCCTCGCAGCCGTTCTGACCATGGTGGAAAAACAGCCATGACGCCGGTTGAGCAGCCGGAAACCGAAACCGCGCACGCGGACCACCCGCATTTTCGCTGGCCGGCGTTCACCGAGCCGCAACGTCTGCTGGCCCTCTCGATCTTCATCGGCATTTTCGCCGGACTGTTGGTGGTGTGCTTCCACATCGCCATCGAGTTCGTCAACTGGTCCGCACTGGTCAGCCTGTCCGATCGATTTCCCGCCGCGCGCGTCATCGTCCCGGCGGTCGGCGCCGCCATCGCCAGCTTTCTGGTGCTGCGCGTCTTTCGCTCCGCTCAGGGCAGCGGCGTCAATCAGACGAAAGCGGCGATCTATGTGTCCGACGGCTACGTGTCGTCCCAAACGATTCCCGGCAAGTTCCTGGCCTGCTCCATCGCGATCGGCTCGGGAAATTCGCTGGGCCCTGAGGATCCGGCGCTCCAGATGGGGGCTGGCGTGGCGTCATTGCTGGGCCGTATGTTCGGCCTCCACCGCGAGACCATGCGCCTGATCGCACCTATCGGAGCGGCGGCCGGAATCGCCGCGGCGTTCAACACCCCGATCGCCGGCGTGTTGTTCGTCATGGAAGAGGTGCTGGCGTCGTGGAATGCCTCTGTGCTCGGCTCGATCGTGCTGTCCGCGGTGTCGGCGGTTGTCGTAGAACGCTGGTTTCTTGGAAACGAGCCTTTGTTCCGCGTCCCCGTGTTCGAATTCCTGCATCCCTCCGAGCTTCTGGTCTACGCCGCCATCGGCGTGGTTTGCGGACTTCTCTCGGCGCTTTTCATCAAGGTGGTCGCGTTCGTGCGCCACACCGTGGATCGCTTCCCGCGCTGGATGCATTACATGCTGCCCATCATAGGCGGAACGATTGTGGGTCTCGTCGGCCTCTTCCTGCCGGGGGTAATGGGCGCGGGCTATGGCACCATCGACCAGGCGCTGCATGACCGGTTCATCTGGCAGATGCTCATCGCCCTTGGTCTCGCCAAAGCGCTGGTCACGGTGTGCTGCTTCGGCGCGGGAATTCCCGGAGGGATGTTCGCACCCGCACTCTTCATTGGCGCAATGCTGGGTGGAGGTCTGGGCGGCCTTTCCCATCGCTTCTGGCCATTTCCCAGCAGTTCCTCGGATGCTTACGTGCTGGTCGGAATGGGCACGTTCTTCGCGGGCGTGTTCCGCGCGCCCATGACCTCCATCTTCATGGTGTTCGAGATCAGCGCCAGCTACGTGATTATTCTGCCGGTCATGATCGCCAACACCATCTCCTACCTGATCTCCCGCGCGCTTCAGCCGGTACCGTTCTTCACCATGCTGGCGCGCCAGGAGGGCTTCGATCTGCCTTCGGCCGAGGAGAAGCGGGTCGCGTCCGTGCTTCGCGTCGAAGACGCCATGCGCCTGCCCACCGGGCAGGGAATCGATGAAGAGACCAGTGTTGCCGAATCCCTCGCGACGGCACGCAAAAATCAGCTCGAGTTTGTCCTGGTGAATCGGCACATCAACGGATGGGCCTGTGTTCCGGTTACCGCACTGGAGCAGGCTGCATCCGCCGGTCGCGGCTCGGCGGCGGTCGAGGATGCTGTTCCGCTGCGCCTCGCGCCTCGCCTCTATCCCGATATGACGCTCG
>DASRCB010000386.1:0-27135 GCA_035653295.1 Bryobacteraceae bacterium | reverse complement strand
CATGATGACCCTGGAACGCGCACGCAAAGTGATCGCCGCCGCGGAGAAGAAGGCCTCCGAAATCGGCCAGCCGATGAACATCGCAGTAGTGGACGAGGGTGGGAACCTGCTGGCCTTCGAACGCATGGAAGGCGCATGGCTTGGCAGCATCGACATTGCCATCAACAAGGCCTTCACCTCGCGGGCTTTCGATATCGCCACCAAAGAGCTTTCGGAGCTCAGTCAGCCGGGTACGGACTTCTTCGGCATTCACGTTTCCAATCACGGCCGGATCATGATTTTCGCCGGCGGCATGCCTCTCAGGGAAGGAGGCAAGGTGGTGGGTGCGATCGGCGTAAGCGGCGGCAGCGGCAAGCAGGACCATTCTGTCGCCGAGGCCGGCGCGGAAGCGTTCTGAGACGTCGGTGCGCGGCTGGCGGGCTGAGAGCGCGCCGGAGGGCGAGCGCCTGCACCAAGACCTTTCTACGCGAGCACCGAGAGTTGGGCGGCCAGGAAATCCAGCAACTGCGCCGGCTGCTGGCCGTCGGCCGGCAGTCGCAGCACGCCGGCGGGAGTGAACTGGGCGTCTTTCGTCTGCTGTACCACTTCCATCAGCCGCATGGGGTCGATCTGCGTGTCCTTGTGGAATTTCACGTTGATCACGCCCTGGCGGCGATCGATGGCTTCGATGCCTAGCCGCTCCGCAGCGCTCTTCAGCAGTGAAAAGCGAATGAGCGTGAGCACGGCCTCGGGCGGGGGTCCGTAGCGGTCTTCCAGATCGGCGCGGGCTTTTGCGGCGTCTTCTTCCGTCTTTACGTCTGCGATTCGCTTGTACGCGCGCAGGCGCTGGTGCTCTTCAGCGATATATTCCGGCGGGATGCGGATATCGAGGCCGAGGTTGATGGTGGACTGGACCTGCAGCGGCACGCGCTCGCCGCGCAGCTCGTGAACGGTTTCCTCCAGCAGACGCACATACATGTCGAAACCGACGGCGGCAATGTGGCCGTGCTGTTCGCCGCCGAGGATGTTGCCAGCGCCGCGCAGTTCCAGATCGAGAGCGGCGATTTTGAAGCCCGCGCCGAGATCGCTGAACTCACGCAGCGCGGCGAGACGCTTGCGCGCGATCTCGCTCAGCTCCGTATCGGCGGGCACCAGCAGATAGGCATAGGCGCGGCGGTTGGAGCGGCCGACACGGCCGCGCAGTTGGTACAGCTCGGACAGGCCGTAGCGTTCCGCGTTCTCGATGATCATCGTATTGGCGAGAGGGATGTCGAGGCCATTCTCGACAATAGTTGTCGAGACGAACACGTCGTACTCATGGCGCATGAAGCCAAGGAGGACCTTCTCCAGCTCGGCCTCACCCATCTGCCCATGACCAACCCCGATACGGCAGTGCGGCAGCAACTCCTGAATCATCGCGGCGCGCATAAAGATCGTGTCAATGCGGTTATGGACGAAGTAGACCTGGCCGCCGCGGCTGAGCTCCTGCTCAATGGCCGTGCGGATCAGCTCCGGGTCAAAGTGCGCGACCACTGTATGGATTGCGAGCCGATCCTTCGGCGGGGTTTCGATGACCGACATATCGCGAATCCCAAGGAGCGACATGTGCAGCGTGCGCGGAATTGGAGTGGCGCTCATGGTGAGCACGTCCACGTTTTTCCGAATCTGCTTCAGACGCTCCTTATGGCGCACTCCAAAGCGCTGCTCTTCGTCCACGATGAGCAGGCCGAGATCGCGGAATTCAACATCCTTCGATAGCAGACGGTGGGTACCCACCACGACATCCACCTTGCCGGCCGCGAGGTGTTCGAGGACCTGCTTCATCTCTTTCGGCGGGACGAAGCGGCTGAGCATCTCCACGCGTACGGGGAATGAAGCGAAGCGGCGTTTGAAGGTCTCATAGTGCTGGAAGGTGAGGACCGTAGTGGGCGCGAGCACGGCAACCTGTTTGCCGTCGCCGAGAGCCTTAAAGGCGGCGCGCATGGCGACCTCGGTCTTCCCGTAGCCCACGTCGCCACACAGCAGACGGTCCATGGGATGCGGGTCCTCCATGTCCTTCTTGATCTGCTTCACGGCCTCGTTCTGGTCTTTGGTGGGTGCGAACTCGAAGGCGTCCTCGAACTCACGCTGCCAGTTGGAATCGGTGGAGAACGAGAAACCCTCGACCATGCGTCGCTCGGCGTAGAGCTTGAGCAGCTCGTCCGCCATGTCGCGCATTTTGGCCTTGACCTTCGACTTGGTGCGCTCCCAGGTGACTCCGCCGAGGCGGTCGAGCGGCGGCGCCGAACCCTCGCCCGCGCCACGGAATTTCTGCACGAGGTCCATGCGCGTGAGCGGGACGTAAAGGCGAGCGTCGGCGGCGTATTCCAGCAGCATGAAGTCGCCGGACTGCTCGCCCTGGGCGATCTCGCGCGTCCCGAGGAAGCGGCCGATGCCGTGAGTGGAGTGGACGACGTAATCGCCGGGCTTGAGGTCGGCGAGATCGGCCTGGAAAGCGGCGAGACCGGCGCGTGAGGGCCCGGGACGCGCGACGAGGTCGGAGGTTTCGAACAGGTCCTCTGCGCCGAAGACGGCGATGCGGGCGTCGGGGAAGATGACGCCGCGGCGCACGGCGCCTTTGACCAGGTACGTGCTGGCGACGGAACCTGCGAGGTAGGCGCGCTCGGCGAGGTAGCCGGAGCCGGCCTCCGATGGCTCGATGCCGAGCTGATAGGGGATGGAGTACTCGCGGAAGATGTCGGCGAGGCGTTCCAGCTCGCCGGTGGTGCGGGCGAAGAATGCGACGCGCTCGCCCTGTTCGACGAGGCTGCGCGCTTCAGCGACGGCGACGGGGATGTTGCCGCGGAACGCCATGGACGGACGTGAGGGGATGTGCGGCGCGGCATCGCCGAACTCCAGCTCGCGCAGAGTGAGCTGCGCAGCGCCTTCAAGACGCGCGCGAATCTCGCCCCAGCGGCGGAAGTTCGCTTCCGGCGGCGCATAGCCCGGCCGATCGGGATCCTCGAGGCGCATCCAGAGGCGGTCGGAAGCAGTCGCGATCTGCTCGGGCTCGTCGAGCACGACGAGCGGATTCTCGGCGAGATCGAAGAGCGCGTGTTCGCGGGCATGGGCGAGCGGCACGGCGAATTCCCATCCGGCGAAAGGGTCTCCCGGACTCGCCGTTTCGATGTGCTCGGAGAGTTCGCGGAACAGACGGGCGGAACGCGGATACTCGATCAGGGGCAGCAGCGTGGTTTCGTTGATCTTGATAATGGAGCGCTGGCTGTCGACGTCGAAGCGGCGGATCGATTCGATCAGATCCCCGAACAGCTCGATGCGCACGGGTTTGGAGGCTTCGGCAGGGAACACGTCAAGTATGCCTCCGCGAAGCGAATACTCGCCGACCATTTCCACCGGCTCGCGTTTCTCGTAGCCGATACTCTCCAGGTGCTGGATGAGGTCTTCGAGGGGGATTTCCTCGCCGACACGAAGACTGAGCGCGAGCTGGCGGTAAAAGTCCGCCGATTCAGTGCGGAGCAGGGCGGATGCTGCCGGCGTGACCGTGATGGTAGTGCGGCCGACGGACATGCGCCAGAGCCCGGTGGCGCGCTGTTCACTGACTTCGCTGTGTGGCGACAGCCGCTGATTCGGCAGGACGTCGAGGGCAGGAATGAGCTGGGGACGTGGAATCTCGCGAGCCGTTACGAGAATGTCGAAGAACGTTTCGGCTAGTTCGGTGAGGATCTCGGCCTGCTTGTTGCCGTCAACAACGACGATCATGGGCCGCTCCAGCACCTGCCAGAGCAGAACGATGTAGATGGCCTTCGCGCTTGTGGTCAGCCCGGAGAGCGAGACCGAGGCGGACGGATTGCGCGTGAGCTGGCCGGCGACCTCCTGGAAGGCGGCATT
Organism: Bryobacteraceae bacterium; assembly: GCA_035653295.1. Taxonomy (GTDB): domain Bacteria; phylum Acidobacteriota; class Terriglobia; order Bryobacterales; family Bryobacteraceae; genus DASRCB01. The sequence continues at coordinate 23,268 of DASRCB010000386.1, read as the reverse complement.
GCGCCCCAGGCTTTGAAACAGTTCTCGGATGGCGGGGTGGGTCACGCGGGCAGTGCCTGAATCCTGCGAATGATCTCCGAGGTAGAGTACCCGGGCTCGAGCGGGATGGTGAGCACGCGGCCTCCGGCGGCTTCGACTTCCTCACGGCCCGCAACGAAATGATTCCAGTCGGCTCCTTTAACAAGGACATCGGGGAGAAGCTGGGCGATCAGCTCGCGTGGCGTGTCCTCGTCGAACAGAGTCACGGCGTCCACGCAGGAGAGCGCGGCGGCGACCGTAGCGCGGTCCTGCTCTGGGACGATCGGGCGGGCTCCGCCTTTGTTGCGGCGGACGCTGGCATCGGTGTTGAGAGCGAGCACGAGAATGTCGCCGAGAGACCTCGCTTGATCGAGAAAGCGGACGTGACCCGGGTGGAGGATGTCGTAACAGCCGTTGGTGAACACGACCGTACGGCGCTCGTCCCGCCACCGTGCGCGCGCGCGCAGAAGTTCGTCGCGGGAAAGGATGGGCGACATTGCGGAGCCGTCTGTTTTCATTTTAGGTTCCGTCACCGGGGACATAGATCAGGATCAGCCTGTTGCTGGGGCAGCTTCCCTGTCCGTCTGGCGTGTTCGCGCGATGCGCTTTATCTCCGTAATCGCCTAACGCGCGTTGCCAGGCGAAACGGCCTGCCCTCGGTTGCGAGTCCGTGTCCAGACCTGCCACACCCCATAACGGGCAATGCGCCAGGATGCTCGATCGGCGATAATGTAGGGTATATGAAGTTTTGCGCTGCCATTGCGCTGCTCATTGCCGGGAGTGTATCCGCTTTCGCGGAAGTTCAGGTAATGGAAGAGATTATCGCCAAGGTGAACGGCGAGATCGTCACCCGCGGCGACCTCCAAAGGGCCCACGCCGAAGCCGCGGCCGAACTGGAGCGCCAGAAGACGCCTCCCGCCAAAGCCCAGCAGATGCTCGCCGACTTCGACAGGAACGCTCTTCGCGAAAAGATCGATCAGTTGCTGCTCGTTCAGAAGGGCAAGGACCTGGACATCAAGGTCGACACCGACGTGATCCGCCAACTGGCCGAAATCCAGAAACAGATCGGCATTCCCGACCCCGAAAAGTTCCACGAGGCAGTGCACGAGCAGACGGGCATGACCTTCGAAGACTACAAACAGGACATGACCAATCAGATGCTCCAGCAGCGCGTTATCCGGCAGGAAGTGATGTCGCGCATGCAGGTGCCGCACCAAGACATCGAGAAGTATTACAACGAGCACAAGAAGGACTTCATCCGCGATGAGCGCGTGTTCCTCCGGGAGATTCTGATCTCCACCGAAGGGAAGGACGATGCCGGTATCGCCGCCGCGAAGAAGAAGGCGGACGATCTGGTCAGGCGCGCGCGCGGCGGTGAGAAGTTCGGGCAAATGGCGCTGGACAACTCCGACGCCGTCACTGCGAAGCAGGGCGGCGATCTGGGCGGGTGGAAGAAGGGCGAACTCGCCGCGCAGGTCGAGAACGCGGTCTGGGACAAGGAGCGCGGCTACGTGACCGATCCCATTCGTGTGGCCAATGGCTTTCTGATTCTTAAGGTGGAGGACCACCAGAAGGCCGGCCAGGCTTCGCTGGACGAAGTGGAGCCGGAGATCATGGATAAGATCCTGTCCCCGAAGATGCAGCCCGCTTTACGCGAGTATCTGACGAAACTTCGCGAGCAGGCCTTCCTCGAAATCAAGCCCGGTTATGTAGACACCGGCGCGGCGCCGCACAAAGACACGCGCTGGGTGGAAATGGCGCAGCTCAAGCCGGAGACGGTGACCAAAGCCGAGGTGACCAGCGCCAGGCGCCATAAGAAGCTCCTGGGCGTTCCGATTCCTGGAACTTCTTCGTCAGCGGAAGGCAAGAGCTCCTCGCGCTAGCTCTCATGAAGGCGCTTTTCGTCGGCCAGCTCGTTCCTAACCAGGTTGTGGTCTCGATATTCCTGGTGCAGCACAAGGACGTGCGGCAGAAGAAAACGGGCGAGCCGTATCTGTCGATGGTACTGGCCGACCGCAGCGGCGACATCGAGGCCAAGATGTGGGACAACGTCGCCGAAGTGATGGACACCTTCGAACGCGACGACTTCGTGCGGGTGAAGGGCGTCATGCAGATCTTTCAGGGGCGCCCACAGTTCACCATCCACAAGATGGTCCGGGTGCAGGACCAGAGCGTCGATTTCGCGGATTACTTTCCCTCTTCCGAGCGCGATCCGGAACAGATGTACGCGGAGCTGCGCGATATCGCGCGGGGGGTCTCGAACCCACATCTGCGGCGTCTGCTGGACGCGTTTCTCGACGATGAGCAGATCGCGCGGGGGTACAAGACCGCGCCCGCGGCGAAGAACGTTCATCACGCATTTCTCGGCGGCCTGCTGGAACACGTGCTCTCGGTCTGCAAGCTGGCCCGTATGATCTGCGGGCATTACGGAAACGTTGGCGTCGATTTGGATCTGGTCCTGGCGGGTGCGGTGCTGCACGACATCGGCAAGATTTCCGAGCTGAGTTATCAGCGCAGCTTCACTTACACCACCGAAGGGCAGCTGCTGGGGCACATCGTGATCGCCCTTCGCATGCTGTCCGAGAAGATCGCTCTCGTACCCGACTTTCCCCCGCAGCTCCGTACACTGCTGGAGCACCTGATCATCAGCCACCATGGCGAGCTGGAGTTCGGCTCTCCCAAGGTGCCGCTGTTTCCTGAAGCAATGTTGCTGCATCACCTCGACAACCTGGATTCGAAGATGGAGTGCATGCGCGCCACCATCGCCCGGGACCGGCACGCGGACGGCTGCTGGACCGGATGGAGCTCGTCTCTGGAACGGCCGGTATTCAAGAAATCGGTGTGGCTGAACGGCGCGCCGGCTGCCCAGAGCGCGGCGGCGGCCGCTTCTTCCGACTCGATGGCGGCGGCTCAGGAGCCGGCTCCCACGCAGGCGGAAGCACTGCCGCTGCTGGCGTGGAGCGAGACCGCTGAGCCCACGCGCCCGCCGGGCGATCCGCCTGGGCCGGAAACCCACAGCCCGCGGCAGGAGCCGCGTCCCCGTCCCGTTACGGGATCTCTTTTTGGCGAGAAACTTCAGGAAGCACTCAACAAACGAAACTAATGGCTGCACCTGTACGAACGCGCGAAATGCCTGCGCCTTTGGAGCTGCAGTGTATGAAGGTCCTTTGGACACGAGGGGAGGGCACGGTAGCCGACGTGCGCAGCGCGCTCGAGCCGCGGCGCAAACTGGCGTATACGACGGTTATGACCCTGCTCGACCGGCTGCTGCGCAAAGGCGCGGTGGCTCGCCGCAAAGCGGGGCGCGCCTTCGTGTACACGCCGGCGGTAAGCCGGGAAGCGCTGCGTGCTGTCGCCGTCCGCGATCTGCTCGACAACTTCTTCGACGGCTCCGAGCCGGCGCTGATCAAGTATCTGGAGACGCGCGGCGGCCCGATTCCGACCATGGCCGACGTCCTGTACGATTGAACCGCTGATTGCGAAATGAGCGGGCGCGGGAGCGCGTCTGCACAGTAGTGCTCACTCCCGCAGCCGAGTCGCGCGCGCTCCGCCGGAAGACGGCGATCTTCACGACCGTTGTTATCGTCTCGAATGTCTGCGGCAACTTCATGCTCAGTATCGGCATGCGCCAGGTGGGCCGCACGGTGACGGGGTCGCCGCTTCCGTATCTGGCGGCCCTGTTGAATCCGTTTGTCGCCGCGGGGGTCTGTCTGCTGGCGTGCTGGCTGTTCTCGAATCTTTCACTGCTGAGCTGGGCAGACTTGAGTTACGTTCTGCCGGTAACGGCGATCGCCTATGTCCTGATCGCGCTGCTGGGGCATTTCGCGCTGGGGGAGCGAGTGCCGGGCTTACACTGGGCGGGCATTCTGGCCATCACCGCGGGCGCAGTTCTGGTGGGCCGCACCACGCCCACCACGACCCCCGTACATCGCGAAGAAGACGACGAATGAAGTGGATTCTCGTCGCCATCATCGTGCTGGGCAACACCGCGGGCGATCTGCTGAACACGGCTGGCATGAAGCGCCACGGCGAAGTCGAGAACTTCCGGCCGCGGCATGTTGCTCACCTGATTTATCGCCTGGCCAGGAGCCCGTTTATCATGGGCGGAATTGCGGCCATGGCGGTTTCGTTTTTTTCGCTGCTGGCGCTGCTTTCGATTGCAAACGTGAGCTTCGCCGTGCCGGCGACGGCGGCAAGTTTCCTGGCCGAGACCATCCTGGCGAAGTTCCTGCTCGGCGAGCACATCGTGGCCATGCGCTGGGCCGGGGCTCTGCTGGTGGCGGTGGGGGTATTGCTGCTGGCGCTGTGACCGGAATCACCCGCGAATCAGAATCGGGCGGTATCAGCGCTCATCCACAGCCAATACCTGACCACGATCCTGATCACTATATTGCAGCTGGAAGAGCTTCCAATAGATGCCTCGCTGGGCAAGCAGCTCCTGATGCGACCCGCTTTCGCGCAGCTGGCCTTTGTGCATCACCAGAATGCGCGTGGCCCGCTGGATGGTCGACAGACGATGCGCAATCACGATCGATGTCCGCCCCGTCACCAGGTTCTCCAGCGCGGCCCGCACCCGGAACTCCGTCTCGGTATCCACGCTCGAGGTCGCCTCATCGAGGATCAGAATCCGCGGATCGTGCGCCAGCGCCCGCGCGAAGCTGATCAGCTGCTTCTGCCCGGTCGAAAAACCGACGCCCCGCTCACGGACCGGCTGCTCGAACTTTTCCGGCAGGCCCTCGACAAAATCGAGCAGGTTCACACGCTCGGCGGCGTGCCGCAGCAGCTCGTCCGAAATGCCGCCGGTTCCAAGGCGGATGTTACCCGCCACGGTCCCGGTAAACAAGAACGAATCCTGAAGCACGATGCCGAACTGCCGCCGCAGATCCTGAAGGCCGAAGTCGCGAATATCCACGCCGCCGATGCGAATCGCCCCGCGCTGGATGTCATAGAACCGCAGCAGCAGGTTCGTGAGCGTTGTCTTGCCCGCCCCGGTGTGCCCCACAACGGCGATCGTCTCGCCGGAGTCGATCCGAAAGCTCACATCGCGCAGCACCCAGTCCTCGTCCTTGTACGCGAACCACACATGATCGAACTCAATCGCCACCGGCCCCGCCGGAACGGGCTTCGGCGAGCCCGGCGAGAGCACGGTCGCTTTCGTATCCAGCAGCTTGAAAATCCGCTCGGATGCCGCCATTGCCGACTGCAGGATGTTATATTTCTCGCTCAGGTCCTGGATGGGCCGGAAGAAGCGCAGGCCGTACTGGAAGAACGCCACCAGCACACCGAGGGACAGCGCGCCACTCCGAATCCGCACGCCGCCGTAGGAGAGCAGCGCCGCCAGTGCAATCATGCCGATAAATTCCACCACCGGATAGAACCAGCCGTACGCGCCGATTGAATCCTTGAATGCATCCATGTGCTGCCTGTTGACAAGCTCGAATTCGGCGCGGCTTCGCTCCTCCCGATTGAATAACTGCAAAACGACCATTCCGGTGAGGTGTTCCTGCAGGTACGAGTTGATCTTCGCGATGGCCACGCGAATGCGCCGATAGCTTTGCTGCACGGCTCGGCGGAAGATGGTGGTGGTCAGAACCACGAACGGCGTGGCGGCGAGCAGCATGCCCGTCATGCCGGGACTCAGCCGCAGCATGGCCAGCACCACGAACGCCAGCATCAACAGATCGCCGATGATCGTCACCAGACCAGACGCGAACAGATCGTTCAACACATCGACATCGGTGGTCACGCGGGTGACCATGCGGCCGACCGGATTGCGGTCGTAGTGCGCGATATCGAGTTCCTGCAGGCGTTGCATGAGCTGCCGCCGCAGGTCGAACATGGCTTTCTGGCCGGTCCACTGCATCAGCCAGGTTTGCGCGAAATCGCAGAGCAGCGCGCCGATGACCGCCGCCAGATAGAGGATCGAAATCTGCATGAGCCCGGTCCATGGGTTGGCCGAAAACCAGCCGCCGAACAGGGTATGCGTGAATCGCGGATTGGGCGCGAGGTACCGGTCCACCGCCATTTTCGTCAGAAGAGGCCCCAGAATCTGCAGAACGGAATTCACCAGCAGGAACAGCAGCGATGCGGCGACCGCCGTCCGGTAAGGGCGCATGTACGTCAGCAGCCGCTTCATCAGCCTGCTGTCGTACGCTTTGCCTAAGACCTCCTCTTCCATTCAGGTCCAGTGTAACGTCTGCGCCACCACTCGACCGTGAATATGGCTTGCAAAACATCGCGATTCCGGGTATAGTGACTGCACGGGATTCGAGTATCCCGCACCTCCCGTGAAGACGGACACACACAGCTCGGACGCCATCGCGATCGCCGCGTGCTGCTCGCGCAGCATCGTTGTGTTCCCGTTTAAGGTCGAGGCGCCACTCGTCTTCGTACGGGTCCGTTAAGAGCGGCCTCGCAACCTGTAACTAAGTCAATAAAGTAATTTAGGGCGTAACTGCCTCTGTAAGTTCGCGGACGCGTGGAGGCGTCCGGCTATGGCGACCACTCTTACTGCTTTGGGCGAGCGCCGCCCCGGCATTTGGCGGCAGGTCCTGGAAGCGATTCGCGGCACGCGCCAAGACTTCACGGAAGGATCAATCAGCCGCGCCGTGCTGCTCCTCGCCATACCCATGGTGCTGGAGATGTGCATGGAATCCCTGTTCGCCATTGTCGATGTTTTCTGGGTAACTCGGCTGGGCGCCAACGCCGTCGCGACGGTCGGCCTGACCGAATCGATGCTCTCCCTGGTCTTTTCCGTCGCGGTCGGCGTGAGCATGTCCACCACGGCCATGGTCGCGCGGCGCATCGGCGAAAAAGATAATCACGGGGCTGTGCGGGCCGCGGTGCAGGCCATCTTCCTCGGCGTGGCGCTTGCCGCGCTGATGGGCTTTCCCGGATTCTGGCTCGCGCCGAAGCTGCTGCAATGGATGGGCGCGCCGCCGGACCTGATCGCGGTGGGCCATCGCTACACCTCCGTCGTGTTCGGCGGCAGCGTCTCGGTGATGCTCCTGTTCCTGTGCAACTCCATCTTCCGCGGCGCCGGCGATGCAGCGGTCGCCATGCGCGTGCTCTGGTTCGCGAACCTGATCAACCTGGCGCTGGATCCCTGCCTGATTTTCGGGCTGGGGCCGTTCCCCGCCCTCGGTGTCACCGGGGCGGGAGTATCCACCCTCATCGGCCGCTCCTGCGGCGTGCTGTATCAAATCTGGATCCTGACCCGTGGGCACACTCGCATCCGTATTCGCCCAGCGGATTGGCGGGTGGCGCCGCGCGTCATTTATTCGCTGGCGCGCGTGTCGGTGACCGGCGTCCTGCAGTTCGCCGTGGCGCACACCAGCTGGATCGCGCTGGTCCGCATCATCAGCACCTTCGGCAGCCTCGCTCTGGCCGGGTACACCATCGGCATTCGCATCTTTATATTCGCCATTCTTCCCTGCTGGGGACTGAGCGGCGCCGCCGCAACCATGGTGGGACAGAACCTCGGCGCGGGCAAGCCCGAGCGCGCGGAGCGGGCCGTGTACCTCACCGGCCTCTACAACAGCCTGTTGCTGGGCGCGGTGGCCGTGGTGTTCATCTTCATGCCACGCGAACTGGTGCGCGTCTTCACTGGCAGCGCGGTAGAAGCGCCGTTCGCGGTAGACTGCCTGCGCATCATCGGCTTCGGCAACCTGGTCTACGCCTGGACCATGGTTCTGCTGCAGGCCTTCAACGGCGCCGGCGACACCGTCACGCCGACGATGGTCAACATCGTCTCCTTCTGGTGCTGTGAGATCCCGCTCGCATGGGTGCTCGCATATCCGGCGCGGCTCGGTGTGCGCGGCGTGTTCATGTCCATTCCCATCGCGGAACTGGTGATGACCATCCTCAGCCTGACAATGTTCCTGCGCGGCTCATGGAAGCGCCGCCGGATCTGAGGCGCCTATGGCATGCTGGAAGTCTCATGCGCGACCCGGAGATCATCGAAGCCGAGCTGATGGAACTCAGCCTCACCGCGGACGACACCATCAGGTTCGAGCGCATCGTTGCCTGGTGCGCCTCGCACCCGGATGAAGTCGCCTTCGCGCTGCATCATTTGCTCACACTACGTACCGACAAGCGTTCGGCGGAGAACTCCTGACGCTTGTTGCGGTGCAGGGCGGGGTCGACTCGGGCGGCCATTTTTCGGACATCGAGCCTTCCGCCCAGAAAATCGTTAACTGCTTCGGCGGCGGCGAGCGGATTGGAGATGGCGGCGGCGTGCTCGACAATCAGGAACTGCGTCCGCGGCCGCCGCGCCAGGCTCGTCATGGTGGAATGGCGAGTTCCTAACTTCGCTGGGCGGAGTGACGCGCCCGGCCTGATGACGCCCGCTTTCGCACGAGCGATGAATCGGGCGGATTTCGAATTTGCCGCCTGATGAGCCGGACGCTCGCGGTCGGTTCCGCGGCGGCCGGGCCGCCGGCAACGATTGCTGCCGCCGCCGCGCCTCCAACCATCGCCATCGCCGATCCACTGACTGCGGCGTACAACGGCCAGTTCGCGATACTGCGTTTCAGGGCGCTGCTAAGCGGCCAGGAGCGGAGCGTCGCGAAATAGGCGTCAAGCCGACCGTCCAGATCGGATGTCGGGCCGCTCCTGCCTGCCCTGGCGTTTCTGACGCGACAGATCGTAAATCCGTTGCCGCACCCGGCAAGGTTACTGCGTTTGGTAGTGAGCGGGCTATGCCGGCTCGACGTCGTTGACGATGCGCTTCCGCGTGTCCGGGATGTTGTATTGCTGCTCGGGGTGCAGACTCCACCCCGGAAGCTGTCCTGCGAGTTTTTGGGCGTCGTCTTCACTGGCTTCGACGAGCATCATCTTCGGACTGCGGTCGAGGACCTTCACATTCGAGGCCGCGTTGACGAGGTCGGCGTGCTCCTCTGGGGCCGCGCCACCTGAATAACGAAGAATGAACCGCGCCATACAGCCACCATAGCAGTGTCAGGGCGTGATGATTCCCTTGCCTTCGAACGTCGGATCGAAGCCGAGATCCGTCGTCTTTGCGGCGAGCGCGGCGATCATCGCCGCGGTGCGGTCGGCGTTCGCGGCCATGGCCAGTATGCTCGGATCCGCGGACAGCACGCGCGCCGCGGCCCCGACCTCGGCGGGAGTGGCCATCGAAGTTCCGCTCATGACGCCGTAGCCGCCGGGCAGCGTGGAAATGACGCCTACCCCCGGTCCGGTAAAGTCGGTTTCCGGGCCGATATTGGAGAAATCAGCAATAAAATTCGCCGGGTCGGTTCCGAACGGCGCCGCGACGCTGCCTGCGGGTTCGGTTCCGTCGGGGAACGTGCCGGTGCGGCCCATGGCCGAAACCGCCTGGCTGAAGGTGTCGGAAGCGGGATACCCGACCGGCTGGCGTCCATCGTTTCCGTTGGCCACGAAGACGAGCACGCCGGCGTTATGAGCATCCGTCAGGGCGGACTCGAGCGCGGGGTCCGGTGGGCTGCCCGCGGCGCTGCCAAGGCTCAGGTTCAGCAGCATGCAGCCGTCGGAAACCGCGGCATCGACTGCCTTGGCGATGTCGTAGTTCGATGCGTTCAGCTGCCCCTGCCCAAAGACGCGATAGCTGCGCAGCGTAACTCCTGGCGCAACCCCGCGGATGCCGGTGGGAGGCGTCCCACGGGCGGCGATGATGCCGGCGACATGAGTGCCATGTCCTTCCGTGGCATTGTCGCCGAACAGCGAAGGATCTTCGCCGGTAACCGTGTTCTGACCCCCGCTGACGGTCAGGTCCGGGTGATTCAGGGCTACGCCCGAGTCGACCACGCCGACGGTGACGCCGGCGCCGAGCGCCAGGTCATCGGCTCCGTAGAAGTGGCGGACGCAGTCCTGGAATGACAGATCGACGGCCAGCAGCTGGATAGTGTCGCCCGAGTTCAGAACTACGTTCTCCTGGAGCGCCGGCCAGTCGCCGCTGGCAGGATCGGTGGGCGGATAGATATAAAGGCGCTCGATGTGGGCCGTAACGCCCCCGAGCGCAAGCGTGACGCGCCCGGCGGCGTCGGTGGTGCCTTCCGCTCCAGTGCGGCTGGCGAAATCGGTGAAGGCCACCACGGTGACGCCGGCCGCGGGGCTGCCGGTCGCGCCGGAAAGCACCTGAACGGAGAGGCCGGGAGCGGGTGCGGGCGCCGCCGCGGCCGCGGCCATAGCCATAGCGCGACGGACGCGCGCGCGCGGCGCGAGCGCCGGCTGGTAATAAACGACCGGCAGGATGCGCATCGATGGATGACTCGCGCGCAACGCGGCGAGATTCTCCGGCAGGCATTCGATCAGCTTCGGTTTCGTTTCTCCGATCGAATCGACTACCCGCATCGGGATGCCCGCGCCCAACGGTGAGCTCAGCGCGCCAACGGCGCTGGTCGTCGCAAGCCGGTGAAGACTGGAGAACAGGCTCATTTCGCGGGGATTGTCGCGCGACGCGCGAAAGCCCTGCACGGGAGCCAAAATATAACGCTGAGGCGTGGAAGCCATGTTGCAGTTCCTCTCGTTATATTCAAGCGCAAAAATCGAGAAAAAGGGGACTGCGTTCCGCGGCCGCGATCAGGTATCGTTCCCGCCGCCTGAGCGCAGCCACAGATAGCCGTACGGGTTCAACTGGAAGCGATGCCGCTCGGGACTGCGAACCTCGTGCTCGCGGTTGGTCAGCAGATCGAAGAGCCCGTCGACCCCGCGGCCCAGGTTCACGTCCACTTCAACGCCGCGCGCGCTCAGGTTGTGAACGGCAAAGACGGAGGAAGGGCCGAGCGTGCTGCACTGGGCCAGCACCGCCGGGTCGCTCGTCTCCAGGAATGCCGCGGAACCCGCTCCGAACTCAGGAACGCGCATCCGTAAACGGGTCATTTTCTCCACCCAGTTGAGCAACGACTCCGGGTCGCGCTGCTGCGCCGCCACATTGACCTTTTCATAACCGAACTCACCGCCGCCGATGACCGGCAGCACGAGCCTGCCGGCCGGGGCGGTCGAAAAGCCGCCATTGCTGGTGTTTGCCCATTGCATGGGAGTGCGGATGCTGTCGCGTTCTTCGAGAGCGAGGTTCTCTCCCATGCCGATCTCATCCCCATACCGCAGGACCGGCGTGCCGGGCAGGGTGAGCATTATGCTGTGCGCCAGTTCGATGCGCGCGCGATCGTTGCCGAGCATAGGCGCAAGCCGCCGCCGGATGCCACGGCCGTAAAGCTGCATGTTCGGCTCGGGGCCGAAGGCGCGAAAAACCTCCTGCCGCTCGGCATCGGTCAGGCGGGCCAGATCGAGCTCGTCGTGCGTGCGCAGGAAGTTGGCCCATTGACAGAATTCCGGGATCTTCGGAAGCGCTGCGTAAGCATCCACGATGGGCCGCGCATCGCCTCTGGCGAGCGCGAGAAAGAAATGCTGATTGACGAAGAAATTGAAGATGACGTGAACGCGATCGCCCTCGCCGAAGTACATCGGGACCTGCTCGGGTGGAAGGTTTGCCTCGCCCATGAACACAGCGTCTCCACGATGCCAGGACAGGCACTGGCGCATGGCCACGAGGTACTCGGGGCAGTCGCCGAAGCCTGATTTTCCCGGCCCCTTGGAGGTAATGATGAACGGGAGCGCGTCAACCCGAAACCCCGATACGCCGAGTTGCAGCCAGCATTTGATGATCTTGTCGATCTCGTTGCGCACGGCGGGGTTTCCGGTGTCGAGATCCGGCTGATGCCAGTAGAAACGGTGGTAATAATAGCGCTTCGCGCAGTCATCCCATGTCCAGGTGGTTTTCTCCTTCCCGGGGAAGACCATGCCCTGGTCCGCATTTGCCGGCTTGTCCTTTGACCAGACGTAATACTGACGGTATTTCGATTTTTCGTCTCGCCGGGCCTCCTGAAACCAGGGGTGATCGATGGAGGTATGGTTCACCACCAGATCGGCGATGACGCGGATACCGCGGTCACGGGCAGCCTGAGAAAACTCCACGAAGTCGCCCAGCGTGCCGTGGCGCGGATCGACGGTGTAGTAGTCGGCGATGTCGTAGCCATGATCGCGATTAGGCGAGGGAAAGAAGGGCTGCAGCCAAATGCAGTTGATGTTCAGACCGGCCAGGTAGTCCAGCTTGCCGGCGAGGCCCTGAAAATCGCCGATGCCATCGCCATTTCCATCGGCGAAAGTTTCGACATCAACGGTGTAGACGATCGCGCTTTTGTGCCAGGGGCGTTCCATAGTTCGTCCATAGACGCGGCGGACGGTTCGTCTGATACGGCTATCCGGAGGAGGCGGCGCCGCCTTCGGTAATGCTCAGCAGTACGAGCCCGGCGATTACGAGCGCCGTTCCCCCGGCCTTGGCCAGCAGGACCCGCCCGGAGAACTCTTCCTTCAGCCAGTCGGGATGCCAGCGCGTGAGCAGCCACGCGCCGATAAAGATGATGACGTATCGCAGGCCGGTGATGGCGTCAACGAGAGCCGGCGCGGCAAGGCTGATGGCGTAATACACAAGGAAGGAGCCGAGGCCGTTGACGAAGCGGTTAATGAAGTACCAGAAACGGCTGCGCGGCGGGGCGTTTTCCGAGGTTGTGAAAATCTGGCGGCGCCAGGAAGGGCGCAGCAGCATTGCCAGCGCGCCGGCGACGGTCCCCAGAGTGAAAACGACATAGCCGGACACGAAATTCGTCTGGTCGTAGACGATTTTCTCGAGGACGTTGACCAGGCCGAATGTCACCGATCCAGTCAGGACGCTGGGCAGCACGCGTCTGACATTCAGGTTTTCCGACAGGAACATGACGAACCCGCCGGCCACCATGAGCGAGAACGCCACCGGGCTGCGTCCCAGCGGCTGTTTCAACAGAGGCACTGCGATCAGGGCGGTCGCCACCGGGGAAAAGCCTCCCATGATGGCCAGCGTTTCCGAGGCCTCGCCGGCGTTCAGGGCATAGTAGTAAAACCAGGAAGCAACCAGATTCAGCACGCCCGCAAGAAATGCGATGGCGCACAGGTTCGGCGCAGGCACATGGAAGCCGAACGGCAGCAGAGCCAGACCGAAAATGCTGATCGCGCCCAGCCAGAAGACATAGGCGGGAAGGTTTTTCGTTTGGGGGTTTCGGAGCAGAACCTTGTCCCATATGAGCGAGGCGCCGATGAAGGAGTGCGCCAGCACGGCCATGAGGATGCCGTTCTTGATCGCATGCATGCGGCGTGGCTCACTATTCCCAGTAGATGCCGCGGGAGCGCAGCTCAGGCTGCAGACTTTCCCAGCTCTCGAAACGGAGCGCGTCGATTCCGGCGGATCGGGCGGCCTTGACGTTAACGGCGAGATCGTCGATGAAGAGGCACTCGCCGGGGAAGCAGCCGGCGCGGGCGATGGCCGCCGCGTATATCTCCGGCGCGGGTTTCAGGAGGCCCACTTCATGGGAAAGGATGACATCGTCAAAGTGGCGCAACACAGGGTAAGACGCGGAAATCATCTCGAAATGCAGAGAATTCGTGTTGGACAGCAGCAGCAGTCGATGGCGGCGGTGCAGAGCTTCGATGGCGACCTCTGGCACGAGTGTCCCTGGGAGGAAGATGCAGGACCACAGGCTGCAGAACTCCTCATAGCTGGTGTTGACGCCAAGGTGGGAGCTCAACTGCGCGACGAACTCCCGCGGCTCGAGACCGCCGGTCTCGAAACGGCGCACCAGGTCTGTGGCGGCGAGCCGCTTCGGAATCTCCGCGGCCGGGCAGCCGGAGAGGCGCTCGAGCGCGGCGTATCCACGTGCCATGTCGAAAGGCACGATAACGCCACCAAGGTCGAAGATGATGGTGCGGATCACTAACGCCAACCATAGCGCGGGTGCTGGCGCCTTCCCCTGCTAAACTCGGAACTGAGGATGCCGAAGCTCACCGAAGTTCTGGATTCCGCGGCGGCCATTGCCAAAGGGATGGGCGTCACTTTCCGGGAGATGTTCAACCCGACCATCACGGAAGTGTATCCGGACGCGCCGCCGAATTTCCAGGAGCGTTATCGCGGCGTGCACGTGCTGCAGCGCGACGAGAATGGCCTCGAAAAGTGTGTGGCCTGCTTCCTGTGCGCGGCGGCATGCCCCTCGGATTGCATCTACATCGAGGCGGCCGAGAATACGGATCTGGTGCGCATCAGCGGCGGCGACCGCTACGCGAAGGTTTACAACATCGACTACAACCGCTGCATCTTCTGCGGCTACTGTGTGGAAGCCTGTCCCACGGACGCGATCACGCACGGCCACGGGTTCGAGATCGCCAGCTACAACACTTCCACGCTGATTTACCGCAAGGAGCAGATGCTGGCGCCAATTCCCGAAGGCGCGAAGTATCCGCTGAAGGCCAGCGAAGAGCACGTCCCGTCCGAGCAGAACGCGGCCCATTAAGGCCGAGCATCCCGGCCGTTGCGCGATCACGCTGCGTATCGTAGAGACCTGACCCCGCCCACGATACACTGAACACACTTCCTATGCGGAAAGTGCACTGGGGTGTTCTGGGGGTGGCGCGGATCGCCACCGTGAAGGTGATCCCCGCTATGCAGCGCGGAGAGATGTCGGAGGTTACGGCGATCGCCTCACGCGATGCGCGGAAGGCTCGTGAGGCCGCCGCCGAGCTCGGGATTCCCCGCTGGTACGGCTCCTACGAGGAACTCCTCGCGGATCCGGATATCGAAGCCGTCTACAATCCGCTTCCGAACCATTTGCACGTGCCGTGGTCCATTCGCGCGGCCGAAGCGGGCAAGCACGTCCTTTGTGAGAAGCCGATCGGCCTCAGCACCGCCGAGTGCTGCGCCCTCATTGCCGCGCGCGACCGCACCGGGGTGAAGATCGGGGAGGCGTTCATGGTGCGCACCCATCCGCAGTGGCTGCGCGCCCGCGAACTGGTGCGCTCAGGCGGAATCGGCGCCCTGCGCGCCATCATGACCGGGTTCAGCTACTTCAACGACGATCCGGCAAACATCCGCAATCAGGCCGATATCGGCGGCGGCGGGTTGATGGATATCGGCTGCTACCCCATCCAGATCTCACGCTTCCTGTTCGAGGAGGAGCCGCGGCGAGTGGCCGCGCTGATGGAGCGGGATCCCGGTATGGAAGTGGACCGCCTGACCTCCGCGATTCTGGAGTTCCCCAGCGGCCAGGCGCTGTTCACCTGCGGCACCCAGCTGGTACCGTGGCAGCGCGTCCAGATCCTCGGCACGCGAGGGCGTATCGAGGTGGAGATCCCCTTTAATGCTCCGCCGAACCAACCCTGCCGTATATTCATCGACGACGGATCGGATCTGTTCGGCGCAGGCATTCGCGTCGAAGAGTTCCCAGTGGTGAATCAATACACCATCCAGGCGGATGCGTTTTCGAGAGCGATTCGCGGACACGGCGAAGTGCCGACCCCGCTGGAGGACTCGCTGCGAAATATGGCCGTCATCGATGCCATATTTCGAGCCACCGGCTCGGGCCAGTGGATCACGCCCGAAGCGCCGTAAGCGGGTCAACGCGCAGGGCCCGAAGGGCGGGTATCAGACTACCGGCCAGCGCCATGGCGAAGCAAAGTGAGACGGCGATGAGGAAAGTGGCAGAGTCAGCCGGAGAAACACCTGCCAGGAGGGCCTGCATGGCGTGCGCGGCGCCCCAGGCCAGCACTACGCCGAGAACGATTGCGGCACAGGAAAGCGCGAGGCTTTGAACCAGGACGAGCCGCAGAATGTCCCGCCTCTGTGCGCCCAGGGCAATGCGGACGGCCAGTTCGCCGGCGCGATTCGAGACCGTGAACGACAACAGGCCATGAATGCCGACGCCGGCCAGCAGAAGCGCGAGCACGGCGAAGGCGCCGAGGATACGCACCTGCACGGTCCGCGCGGCAGTTTGCGTCTGCACGATGTCGGCGAGCATGCGCACGTGCGAGATCGGCTCCTCCGGCTCGGCGCGATGCACGATACGACGGATGGCGGGCAGCAGCGCCGCGGCATTCCCCGACGCGCGGATGGCTAGGTCCTGCGGCGCGTAGAAGATGAGCTCGTCATCGCGCTGCTGGACATACGGCAGATAGACCTGCGGTTCGCTGGGCCCCTCGAGACCGCGAACGCGAATATCGCCGACTACACCCACAATCGTCCGGTCGCGAAGACCGAACCTGAAATGATGGCCGAGGGCATTCTGCCCGGGCCAGTAGCGCCGCGCGAACGACTCACTCACAACGGCGACGGCCTGCGTGTTGGTGTTATCCGACTCTGCAAGATTGCGCCCAGTGTGGAGCGGGATTTGCAGAGCGCTGAAGAACCCCGGGGTGATGAATCGCAGGCTGGCCGAATGTCCCGCCGAACGATCGAGCGTTTTGCCGTCAATGTCCACGGGCCAGATGCCGCCGGTCATAGTCATCGGCATGAAGCTGATGTAGCCCGCGGCGGAGACTCCAGGCAGCGCCTGCACGTCGCTGAGAACCTGCCGGTAGAATGCGTCGCGCTTCGCCAGCGTCTTGTATTTGGGCATGGGCAGCGGGGTCTCGAGCGTGAGCACTCCTTCGGTACGGAAGCCGGGATCGGCGGATTGAATCCGCGCCAGCGCCCGCAGCAGGAGGCCGGCCGAGATCACCAGCACGAGCGACAGCGTGACTTCGCCGAGAATGAGCGCGGATCGCAGGCCCGCGGTCTGCCGTGTGACGGCGTGTGAACGGTCGCCCAAATCGCTGAGGTCGGCGCGGCGGCAAACACGCGCGGCAGGAATGGCGCCGAAGGCGAAGCCCGTAAACGCGGTCAGGACGGCGGCGAAGCCGAGCACACGCAGGTCCATCGACGGTGGCCCGCTGACGGGAAGCGTGGGCATGAGCCGGGTCAGCAACGGCAGGGCCGCGGCTGCGACCAGCACACCGGCCACTCCACCGAGCAGCGCGAGAACCAGGCTTTCGGTGACAAGTTGGCGCACAATGCGCTCGCGCCCGGCGCCGAGAGCCGTCCGGACAGCGAGTTCCCGTCGCCGTGCCAGCGCGCGCGCCAGCAGCAACCCGGCGAGATTGGTGCACGCGATCAGAATGACGCAAAGCGCGGCGCCGTCCAGCGCCACAAGCAGCAAGCGCGTCCGGCTGGAGATCTCATCGCGCATGAGATTGATGCTCGCGCCGTGCTGGCGCAACTCGCGCGGGTATTGCCGCCGGAGCTGGCCGGTAACAACGTCCATTTCCGCACGGGCCTGCTCGAGCGACATGCCGGGCCGGAGACGCGCGACGACGCGAAGGTAGTTGTCGTTGCGATCCTCGAACGCGTCCGGCGGAAGCTGAAGCGGCCGCCACAGCTCGGCGTCCCGGTCGGGGTAACGGAAGTCCGGCGGCATGACTCCGATGACGACATAAGGTGAGCCGTCGAGGCTGATCTTCCGTCCGAGAACGGCGGGATCCCCGCCGAAGAGGTTTTCATACAGGCTATAGCTGAGGACGGCCGTGAGCGGCGCGTCATTGCGCGCATCCGCGGGTGCGATGGACCGGCCGATAACTGGCGTGACGCCCAGGACGGAAAAGAAGTCGCCAGTAACCGACTCGGCGTCAATGCGCTCCGGGTTGCCCTGGCCGATGAGATTGGCGGACATGTCCACCATGGCGGCCATGCGCTCATATGAGTTGGTCATCCGCTTCCAATCGCGGTAGTTCACCGGGGAAAGCTCCATTCGCGAATAGCCCGGCAGGTTCTCCCACATGTGGACCAGCCGGTCCGAATGCGGAAACGGCAGGGGCCGGATGAGCGCGTAATCCGTCACGGAAAACACTGCCGTGTTCGCTCCAATAGCGAGCGCCAAAACGAGGATCGCGGCGATGGCGAAGCCCGGCGTGCGCGCCAGCGAGCGGCGGGCCTGGCGCAGATCCTGGCGAAGGATGTCGGCGTGCGCGGCCGGCGCATTGCGCAGCACTTCCAAAACGGCGGACACGCGCGACGCGCCCCGGCGTCCGTATACGGCGCACATTTCCTCGCCGTACTCGGCACGGAATGATTTCGGGTAGAGGAGCAGCAGGGCCTGGTAGAACCGCATCACGCCTTCTCCGGAGCAAATCCGCTGATGCGCGCGAGCCGGACCAGTTTCGCCAGCCGCGTCGCTTCGGCCCGCGCCACCGCCGATCCAAGCGCGGTGATGCGATAGTACCGGCGGCGCTCGTCATCGAGCTCGGGAGCCGGGCGCTCATTCGTCTCTGTGATCAGGCCCTGCTCCAGCAGGCGCTGGATGGTGCGGTACAGCGTGCCGGCGCTG
Organism: Bryobacteraceae bacterium; assembly: GCA_035653295.1. GTDB lineage: Bacteria > Acidobacteriota > Terriglobia > Bryobacterales > Bryobacteraceae > DASRCB01. The sequence goes on along the minus strand of DASRCB010000386.1, from coordinate 5,053 downwards.
AGCCTCAGATCACCGCCGGTGCGCCCCTCCACGTCCTGAATGATGGCGTAGCCGTGCCGGTCCTCATCGGCCACCGCCATAAGAATGTGAAATGTCGCGACCGGCAGAGGAAGGAAGCTCTCGGGCGGGGGCGGATCAGCCTGACGGACAGCCATGCGCCAATTATATCCACTGCGGATATAATTGCAATGGCCATAGTGCGCGGGAGCGGCCGAAGACACGACGAGCCGAAAAGACAGGCTCTCGCCCGGCCCTTTCGGCTCGCGATACTACTCGACGTCCTTATTGCGCTTTTTGCGATTCCGCTTCCGCGCCAGGGCTTCCTTGGTCCGGCGGCGTTCGCCGGGCTTCAGGTAAAAGGAGTGGCGCTTGATCTCCTTGATGATGTCTTCCTGCTGGACCTTGCGCTTGAAACGGCGGAGTGCGCTTTCGAGCGTTTCACCTTCCTGCACGAGTACTTCGGCCAATGAACGATCACCCCTCTCCGCCGTGAATTAGCCCCTCGTCGCGGTAACCGTAACGTCACGTGAAGGGCTGTTGAAGCTCCTCTTCATCATACTAGACTTGGTTATAGCGTCTGGAAACGCGCAAGCCACCGAAGTCTCTGCATGCAGAACGTACTCGCTATTCTCCTTGCGGGCGGCGCTGGCGAACGCCTGTCGCCGCTCACTCTGAATACCGCCAAACCGGCCGTCCCTTTCGGGGGCGCGTATCGGATTATCGATTTCACTCTTTCCAACTGCATTAACTCCGATATCCGGCGCGTATTCATTCTCACCATGTACAAGGCCCTGGAGCTGACCCGGCACATTCGTGAAGGGTGGAACATCTTCTCCGGTGAGCTGAACGAGTTCATTGAAGTGATTCCACCGATGAAGCGCATTCACGAGGACTGGTATCTGGGCACCGCCGACGCTGTGTATCAGAACATCGAGAGCATTCGCAGCGAGGACCCCGAGATGGTGCTGGTGCTCTCCGGCGATCACATTTACAAGATGGACTACCACGAGATGGTGGACTGGCACCGCCATCACGAGGCGGACATTACCATCGCCACCATTCAGATCGCGCCGGAGGAGGCGCGGCGTTTCGGAGTGGTGCAGCTCGACGGTCACTGCCGGGTGACCGGTTTCGAGGAGAAACCCCAGCACGGAAATCCAACTCGCTCGGCTTTTAACCCGGACATGGTGAGCGCCTCGATGGGTATTTATGTCTTTAACACGCCGGCGCTGCTGCAGGCGCTGCTCGAAGATGCGGCGGACCCGAACTCATCCCATGATTTCGGCCGCGACGTAATTCCAAACTGGCTCAACCGGGCCAAGGTTATGGCCTACGATTTTCGCGACCTGAACCGGAAGACGGTGCGCTACTGGCGCGATGTGGGCACCCTGGACGCCTACTATGACGCCAACATGGATCTGGTCGAGGTCACGCCGGAGTTCAACCTCTACGACCAGCGTTGGCCGGTGCGCACGCGGCTGGTGCAGCAGCCTCCGGCCAAGTTCGTGTTCGCCATGGAAGGAAGGCGCATGGGTGTGGCGCTGGACTCCATCGTTTCGTCCGGCTGCATCGTGTCCGGCGGGCGCGTGGTGCACAGTGTGCTGTCGCCGGGGGTGCGGGTCAACAGCTACTGCGAGATCGAGAGTTCGATTCTGATGGCGCATTGTGAGATCGGCCGCTACAGCCGCCTGCGGCATACCATCGTTCCCGCGCACACCATCATTCCGGAGGCGACCACCATCGGCTACAACCTGGACGAGGATCGCGCCCGCGGCTACACCGTCACGGAAAACGGCGTGGTGGTTTTGCCGCCGCCGACGCATGCCGCCGAACCGGTGCTGTCGTAATCGTGGGCGCCGCGCATTGGACGGAGTCGTAAACGGACGCGGGAGGACTCCGAGTCCGCCGCAGCCGAGGACCCGCCCCCCCATTACGAACAGGACCTCAGCGAAAATTCTTCACCAGAAGCAGATTGCGTTCGCTGCGGTCCCATTGCGAATAGAGCAGCGAACGTTCATCCGGCGAGACCGCGAACCCGAAAAACGAAGGTTTCGCCAATGCGCCGATGCGCCACGGCCGTGACGTCTGGAAATCGAAGAACTCGATCTCTGGCGGGGCGCCGGGTCTCGGAGCAAGGAAGAAGAGACCGCTCTTACTGACTGCCCAGTTGCTCCAGTAATCGGGACCGGGGCCGGACCAGACCGCGCGCTCGACGCCCCCATTGGGACTGGTCACCCACATACCGGGCTGGTTCATGCGCGTGAAAAACAGTTCTTTTCCGGCCGCCGATTCAAAGGCCGTATAACCTCCACCCCGGGTTACCTGCACCGCCGGGCGCTGCCGCTCCGTTCTTTACCGCGATTTTCCAGATCTGGAAATGCTTCGTCACGTCGGATGCGAAGTAGATCCACTGCCCGTCACGCGACCAGCTGGGGATGACGTTATCGGCGGATGGAAACGCAGCGACCGGGATCATGGCTCCGGTGGATGTGTCAAGGACATGGATTTCACTGTGCTGCCCGGGACGAGAATCGAACGCAATATAGCGGCTGTCCGGCGACCAGCGCGGCGTGCCGCTCAAATTTCGCACGTCCGTCGCCTGAACTGCGTGAGAGCCGTCTGTATCGCTGATCCAGATTTCAGGGTACCCGGATCGCCCGCTTTGGAAGGCGATTTTCCTCCCATCGGGCGAGAACTGTGGGATGCAGTTACACGTCTTCGCGGCGCTGACGGCGATCGAGGCCGTCCCGCTCGCGTGCCGCGGATCGCGAAGCGGGAGACGCCACAGGTTTTCCTGCTCATCGACATTCTCGTAGACCAACTCGGAGCCGGACACAGCGACGGAAGGATACCAGGCAACCGGACCGGCGCCCGGGACGCGTTGCGGATCTCCACCCGCAAGTGAGACTCGCCATAAGGTGGCCAGTCCGCCGCGGTTGGACGAAAAAACGACTTCCCGGCTGTCGGGCGTCCACGAGGGCGGACCGAAGATCCGCTGATGATCGATGGTGAGGGCGCTGAGCCCATCGCCAGACCGGGAAACCACCATGAGTTCGTCCGCGTAACCGAGCGCTGATGATCGGATAAAGACGATCTTCTCGCCATCCGGGGAAACGGCCGGGCGGCCATCGAGCATACCGGCCGGCGGCCGCGTAAGCGTCTTCACACGCGAGTCGTTCAAGGAGAGCGCGGCAATCGAGCTCTGTTGCGCGGAGTTGTCCCAAAGCGGGAAAGCAATGGATTCGCCATCGGGGGAGAATGAGAGTCCCGCGTTGTTGTCATCGGGCCCGGCCGAAGGAGCGATCGCGGAGTAAATGGTTCTCTCCTCACCGCCGAGAGCCGGCGCTTCCATGATTCGCAGGTGAGCCTCATCGGCGCGCAGGAATGCCAGGTACCGGCCGTCGGGAGACCACGACGGACAATAATCGTGCTCGTTAGCGGTCATCCGCAGAATGCTCTGCGTGCCCACCACGGCCGTGTAGATGCCCCTCTTCTCACGCTCCGGAGCTTCCCACACAAAGGCGACCCGGCTGCCATCGGGCGAGAGCGCCGGCATGCTTTGCTCACCGGGAAGACTGACCACCGGGAGGATGGTCGCCCCCGCCGATTCGGCCGAGGCTTCCTGCGCTGCGCGGTTCAGCCTGTGCCGGAACCCGAACCCCAGGACAGCGCCAACCGCAAACAGAACAAAGACAAAGACCATCCAGCGCCATGGGCGGCGAGGTCTGGCGCCAGGCGCGTCAACGGCGGCCTGGGAACTCACGAAAGCCGGCGCCGCGGCCGGCGGCGTGGGATGGTTGCGGGCCTCGCCGTTCTCCCCGGCGCAGGACACTGCAGCGATAAACCGGTACCCGCGCCGGGTCTGTGTTTCGATGAAGCGTGGGTTATCGGCTGAATCTCCGAGGGCCTGGCGAAGTTTCGCGACAGCGGCGTTGAGGCTCTGCTCAAAGTCGACGAATGTATCGGTGGACCACAGCGCCTGCCGCAACTCCTCCCGCGTGACGGTTTCGCCGCCACGCTCGATGAGGATGGCCAGCACACGGAACGGCTGGTTCTGGAGTTTGACCCTTCGTCCGTTTTTGCGGAGAACTCCTGTAGCGAGGTCCGCATCGAAAGCCCCGAATCGGACGAGCTGCGGCGCGCGGGACATCGTCTTGTTTTGTGAGTTTAACAGGTAAGGATTCTATGCGACGGCGTGTGTTACCCGCCTGCCGCCACTGCCGGCAACGCGCGAATATCCAGCGACTTAGCGTGTAACATCTCGATCACAGAAAGATCACGTCGAGAGCATCGACAGCGCGCTCTGTTATCCGCAAACTGGCGCAATGACTGGCCCCGACGCTAAGGCTCGACGCCGTTGGGCGTGCTGCACGTTCTGTCTCGTTAGCGCGCTGGCAGCACATGGACAGCCGGCGCTGCGCCTGATCGTTTTCAGCGGTGCTGTAAAGGACCCTGCGAACCACCCGGTCAGCGGTGCACAGGCGCTCACCTTCTCCATCTACGGCGATCCAACGAGCCGCACGCCGTTGTGGCAGGAGACGCAGAGCGTCGAGGCCGACGAGCACGGACGCTACACGGTTCATCTGGGCGCGGCTACGGCCAACGGCATACCGCTCGATCTCTTCACCTCCGGCCAGGCGCTGTGGCTCGGCGTGCAGCCGCAGACCGCCGGCGCAGTGGAACAAAGCCGCGTGCTTCTGGCTGCCGTTCCCTATGCTCTGAAAGCCGCCGATGCGGATACGCTGGGCGGCAGGCCGGTCTCCGCATTCCTCACCCGGGAGGCGGCGAACGCGTCCGGCCGTGAAAGCCTGGCCTCGGCGGCCACCCACGCGCGCGAAGCGATCGGCACGGCATCGACAATCGGGGGCGCCGGAACCGCCGGCTATATCCCGATGTGGACCGACAACGCCGACATCGGCAATTCGGTGTTGTTTCAGTCGGGCACGAAGATCGGACTGGGCTCCACGGCGCCCTCGTACGATCTGGACGTCTACAAGAGCCAGAACCAGGACACCGTGCTCGAGGTGCGCAATCCGAACAGCGGCAGCGCCGC
>DASRCB010000385.1:0-8802 GCA_035653295.1 Bryobacteraceae bacterium | reverse complement strand
CGAGGCGAAGACGAGGGTGGGTCAGCCAATGCCCTCGTTTACCATCACCGACCTCAGCGGTAACCAGTTCGACATGGCGGCGCAGAAGGGCAACGTCGTTTTGGTGAACTTCTGGGCTACGTGGTGCGGCCCCTGTCGCGCCGAAATGCCCCACCTCGAAAAGGAGGTCTGGCAGGCCAATAAGTCGGGACATTTTGCCATGATCGGCATTTCCCGCGAGGAACAGCAGGGTACCGTCGTCAATTTTCTGACGAAGGAACACGTCACCTACCGCATTGCCGCCGATCCCGACCGCCGCGTTTACCGTATGTTCGCCGACGCTGGCATACCGCGCAACTATGTTGTAGCGCCGAACGGCAAAATCGTGTTCCAGTCCGTTGGCTTCGAACCGAACGACTTCGAGAAGATGAAAAAAGTGATCGCGCGCGAGCTGGCCGGCGCCCGGTAATCACTGACCCCCGAAGCTCAGAAGATCAGCTTCAGGGCGAACTGAATCAGCCGCGGGTCGCGCGCGCGGAGCACTTTGCCGAACGTGCCGCCGTCCTGCGGATAACCGTCGGAGATGTTCCCATCCACGCTGGTGAACTGGGCGTGATTAAAGATGTTAAAGAATTCCGCCCGGAACTCCATTTTCCAGCGCTCGGTGAAGTTCGTGTCCTTGAGCATGCTGAAGTCGAGGTTATTAATGCCCGGGCCGCAGCAAACCGTCCGCGGGGAGTTGCCAAAGACTCCGAGCTGCGATGGCTGCACGAATGACGAGGGATCGAACGCGAGGTTCAGGGGATTGCGCGGGTCCAGCTTGTGCAGCGGAGCGATGCGATTCGGTTCGCCCGCCGACTGGAAGAAGTAGCTGGTCTGCAGCTCCAGATCGTCGGAAGACGTGATCGGGATTGGGAACCCTGTCTGGAACGTCAGAATGCCGGACGTTTCCCAGCCGTTCAGAAGCTTGTCGGCAAAGCCGTGCAGACCCATCTTCGGGAACTGATAGAAGTAACTGAAGACGAACCGCTGCCGGGCATCGAAGTAAGACAATGATCGGCTCAGGCGGTAATTCAGCGGATTCAGCTCGTTCTCGAAGCTGGATGCGTTGTCGATCGACTTACTCCATGTGTATGCGCCCTGGAATTGCAGGCCCTTCGAAAAGCGCTTCTCCGCGCTCACCTGAAGCGAATTGTAGTTCGAGTTGGCGATGGTGTCCTCCGCAAAGATATTCGAGAACACCGGCACGCCGTCAGGCGGGCATCCGACGCCCGTCATCGGATTGCACAGCGGCGATGAATATTTCCGGATGCCGACCAGGGTAATCGGGTTCGGATTCGGCCCGGTTACCGTCGGCTGAGGTCCGTATGGCATGTGCAGGGTAAAGCCCGGGGGAATCTCGCCGGCGGCGATGGTGTAGGCGCCATCGGAGCTGTACGGTCCACACGCCAGACTCGGGTCGTTCGCCGCGTTCGATATTGCCAGCAGATCCAGGCAGGTCTGCGAATTCCCGTAATTCAGATCGTGCGAGGCAAGAAGGCGGTGGCCCTGCGAGCCGACGTAGCCGGCCTGCAACAGGATATTGCCGCGAAGCTGGCGTTGAATGGTGAAGTTATACTGTTCCGAATACTGAGTCCGCAGGTTGGGCTGGAACTGCCCGAACAGCAGAATGGGACGGAACATCGACCAGTCGATTGGCGTTCCCGGCCGGGGACTGAGAATGCCATGAAACGGGTTGGGATTGATGGTGCCGTCCTGGCCCTCGAACGGGGTGTTGAACAGCGGGTTTGAGAAGGAGGAACTTCCGCCGAACGGCGGTTCGGCGCTGAACTGCTCCAGCACGAGTTGCTCCACCGGGTTATAAAACATGCCCCAGCCCATGCGGATACTCGTGGTCCCCGGGCCGCCGAGCAGCGTATGCCAGAAACTACTGTCCGCCGACGGGCTCCAGGCGAGGCCAATACGCGGCGCGAACGCCTTGTAGTAAGTATTGGTAAGTGACCCTGGGACGCCGCGATCCCCGGGGAAGACGAGGCCGAGAGGATTCACGGACTCGCCCGCGCTCCCCGGGCTGCAATCCGTCGTGCCGAAGGTCGCCGCCAAAGGGTTATCGGCGCCGAACTGGCAGGGATAGATCGTCGTCTCCTGGCCGGGATGGTAGGTCTGTACCTTCTTTCCGGCGTCCGTGAGTGGAGTATCGAGCTCCCAGCGAAGTCCGTAATTGAGCGTCAGGCTGGGGCGGATCTTCCAGCTGTCCTGTGCGTATAAAGAAAGCTGGGTGCTGCGAACACGCTCGATTTGCGCCGAGCCCTGCGAGAAACTGCTCGGGAGCCCCAGCAGATAATTGCCGAACTGATCGCTCGCCCCGAGGTCGTTCGTCCCGCCACCATCATAGGAAAACGCGCCATTGACGTTGTAATAAAGCGTCTGATCGAAGCGCATTCGCCGCACGTCAGCGCCGAACTTCAGGCTGTGATTGCCCGCAACCTTGCTCAGGTTGTCCGAAAACATGAACGTGTTCCCCACCTGAGGCAGCTCGCCTTCTGAGCTGTTGCCGATCGTAAAGCCGCCCGGCACGGAGATAAACGGTACGCCTTCGTGCGCGGCGCCAAGCTCGGGATGAATGCCAAGGTCTGGATTGGCGGGATCCGCAAAGCAGTTCGCGGCGGGAACGGTCGCGCACGAGGACTGAACCAGGTTCGTCCGCTGCGGGTGGTTATAGGCCAGCTGCCCTTCGCGGAAGTAAGTCGCGTGCGCTTCGTTCACCATGCTCGGGCTGACGGTCCAGTTTTCTGAAAGGTTGTACTGCTGATAGCGAATGTTATAGTCCGATCCGAAGCCGGGAACGTCCGCGCCGGCGGCCTGGAAACGCGCGAACGGCTGCTGCACGGCGCTGTCGTTGAAGTACGCGTAGGCGCTGAGCTGATTGTTGGAATTGAACCAATGGTCGCCGCGCGCGGTCCACTGGACGGCGTTTTCGCCCTGTACGGGCACGGTCTGCAGCACGTTGTCGCCGATATTCGGCAGCGGGACGAAGCGGTTCAGCAGATCGAGAGCGGTTGGATCAAAACACGAAACGGGAATTTTGTTGCCTGGGAAAATGGCCGACCATGCGGTCCCCGCGGCCAGTGGCGATCCGCCCTCCGCTGCAATTGCCGACGAGCACCCCGGCCGAGCGCTCATGACCTGCGCGAGATTGTCGTCCGTCAGCGTACCGGTGAAGGTCTGGCCCGCCGAGAAATCGCCCGCGCGCTCGGCGACAGTGGGCACGGTCACCAGATCCGAAGAAATACCTTGCCGGATCTGCCGGCCTTCGGCGCTGACGAAGAAGAAGGTCTTATCTTTCCGGATCGGCCCGCCGAAGGTGCCGCCGTACTGGTTCTGATTGAACTTCGGGGTTTCGGTGTCGAAGAACCCACGGGCGTCCAGAGCGCGGTTGCGGAAAAACTCGTACAAATCGCCGTGGAACTCGTTCGTTCCACCCTTGGTAACCACGTTCACCACCGATCCCGAGTTCCGGCCATACTCCGCGTTGAAAGTGTTTGTCAGCACCCGAAACTCCTCGATCGTGTCCGGCGATGGCTGGATGGCGGCCGAGTTGAGAAACTGATCGTTCGCGTCGCCGCCATTAACATTGAAGTTATTGGCGCGGCCACGGCCTCCGTTAACCGACACGGCCCCCGCCGCCTCGCTCCCCGCGAACAGGTCGTAACCCTGCTGCGACTGGACGCCCGGTTGTAACTGGAGTAGCTGGTATGTGTCCCGTGTATTCAGCGGCAGGTTAACGACGGCCGTGGCTTCCATCACCGCGCCGAGCTGAGTGCTCGTAGTCTCGACCAGCGGCGCCTGCGCTTCCGCCGTGATTACCTGGGTCGCCATGCCGATCTGAAGCGAGGCATTCACCAGTGCCACGTGCCCGATGTCCACGATTACGGGGTGCTGCACGAAGGTCATGAAACCGGGAGCGCTGACCTGAACCTTGTAAGTGCCGACGGGCACAGACGGTATCGTGTACTGGCCTTCCCTGTCGCTGGTTGCTCGGCGTTCCGTGCCTCCGGCATCGCTGGTAGCAAGCACCTGCGCGCCTGGAATGACCGCGCCTGACGGATCCTGAATCGAGCCCCGAATGTCACCGGTAGTCTGCGCGACCGCCAGCGAACCCGCTATGCACGAAAACGCAAAGAAGCCCGCCAGCAACTTCTGCCTGCGTGATTTCACCGGACACCCCCTGTCGGAATGTGAGCTGGCACATCAGCGAGAAGCGAACCTGGCTGTTCCGCAGCCTGCCGGAAGACGGATCCGAAGGCGGACGCTCTGCCGCGTTACACTAACCTTCCCCTGCAACCTGAAAGGTTTCAGAAATTATAGGCACGCGCATCGCGGCGAAGCAAGGATTTCTTCACGAAGAAGCTTCGCCGTCGGGGCCAGTGTGGCGTGGCTTTCCCTTCCTGAGGCCACTGTCGAAAACGCCTTGCATCCGCCAGGGGCCGCCGCTATAATTTCTGGAACGTTGCACATTGCAGCAGCGTGGCTCCGTGCCGCCGTCCCTGCCGCCGTGATCTGCCCGGAGCCGGCCCATTTCCAAAGGACACCCATGTACGCCGCACTCGAAAAAGAGCTGGAGACTTACCAGAAGCGCACGCCGAAGTCGCGCGAGGCGCACGAGAGGGCCGTGCGCCGTGTGCCGCTCGGCGTGGGGAGTAACTACCGGTACTATCCTCCTTACCCGTTGTTCGTCCGTGACGGCAAGGGGAGCCGCATTCACGACCTGGACGGGAATGAGTATCTGGATCACAACCTCTGCTACGGTGCGCTCCTCGCCGGTCACTGCCATCCCGCGGTGATGAAAGCCGTGGAGCAGCGGCTGTCGGTCGGCACGCTGTTCGGCATGCCCCACGGTATGGAGCTGGAGCTGGCCGACGTCATTTGCGAGCGCTTCCCGGTAGAGATGGTGCGCTTCGGCAACAGCGGATCGGAAGTAACCATGCACTCCCTCCGCCTGGCGCGCGCGGTTACGGGTCGCAGCAAAATTGTCAAGATGGAGGGCGGCTACCACGGCGGTCATGACGCCATTTCCGTAAGCGTCAAGCCGAAGGAAGGACAGTTCGGCGATCCGGACAGGCCCACGCCCGTGGTCTCCAGTGCGGGCGTGCTGAGGGGAACGTCCGATGCAACGCTGGTCGCGCCGTTCAATAACCTGCCCGCCCTGGAGCGGCTCTTTCAGGAGAATCGCACTGAGATCGCGGCCGTTATCCTCGAGCCGATCATGATGAACATCGCGTTCTGCATGCCCGACGAAGGCTATCTTCAGGGCGTGCGCGACATCACGAAGCGATACGGGGCCATGTTCATCATGGACGAAGTGAAGACCGGCGGAAAGCTGGCTTACGGCGGCGCCTGCGAGTACTTCGACGTAAAGCCGGACATCGTTTGCCTGGGTAAATCAATTGGGGGCGGCTTCTCTTTGGCTGCCTTCGCCGCCAGCCGTGAAGTGATGGACGTGATCGCGACACAGAAGATGTTCCATGCGGGGACTTACAACACCAATCCGGTGGTCATGGCCGCCGGCCTCGCCAGCTTTCGCGAGGTGCTCACGCGCGACGCTTTCGAGCACGTTGGCCGGCTGAACCGTAAGCTCGTAGACGGCTATAACGACACTATTAAGAAGAATGGCCTGATCGCGTATTGCGACGGCGCCGGCGCGAACGGCGCGCTCATGTTCTATCCGCGTCGCGTGCGCAATTATCGCGACTGGTATCACGTGGACGAAGATCTGTGGACGCATTACTGGTTTGCGATGGTGAATCGCGGAATCCTGTCGCAGCCGTATTGGTGGGATGAGCAGTGGACCGTCTCCGTCCAGCACACCGAGAAAGACATTGACGAGCACCTGCAGGTGTTTGCCGCAGTGGCGCCCGCGCTCGCCGCCGCGCAGGAGGAACGGATGACCGTCGGCCCGATCGGGACGCATGCCTCGTGAATGAAGGGCGCGGCCCCACGCTGACGCGAGCGCTGGGCGTCTGGGATTTGACGCTGCTCAGCGTGGTCGCCGTGGCGAACCTGAACGTGGTCCCGGTGATCGCCGGCGCGGGGCCGACCACGATGTGGCTGTGGATTGCCGCCCTGCTGCTGTTCTTTCTGCCGCAGGGAATCGGCGTCATCGAGCTGTCCCACCGCATGCCCGCCGAAGGCGGACTCTATGTCTGGACGCGCGAGACATTCGGCGATCTGCACGGGTTCCTGTGCGGCTGGTGTTACTGGACGACCAATATGTTTTTTATCCCCACGCTGTTGTTCTATTTGGTGGGCATCGTTACCTACATCGCCGGTTTCGGCAATAATCCGCTCTTGTTTGCGTGCCTGACCATCGGCTTGCTCTGGCTCACCGCCCTGGCGAACATACGCGGCGCGGGCGTCGGTAAGTGGGTGAATAACATCGGCGGCATTGGCACGTCCGTCGCGGCGGTAATCCTGATTCTGCTGGGCATCGCCAGCGTGGTTCGCTTCGGCGTGAGCCTTAGCGCGAGCAGCTTCGCCCCGCGGCGCATGGACTGGAGCATCATCTCCTCATTTGGCCTGATCTGCTTCGGACTCGTCGGTCTGGAACTTGGCCCGGTGATGGGCGGCGAGATCCGCGACCCGCAGCGGACCGTTCCGCGCGGCGTGTTCTACGGCGGTGTTTTCTCGGGCGTGCAGTATATCGGGGCGACGCTGGCCATCCTCCTGGCTGTGCCCGAGCAGGACGTGCGGGCCCTCCAGGGAGTGCTGCAGGGCGTCGATAAGATGGCGGCCCGGCTGGGATTCGGGTGGCTGCTGCTGCCCCTTGCCGGGCTTCTGGCGATTTCGGTCGTGGGATCGACCTCCGCGTGGCTGAGCGGGTCGGGGCGCATTCTCTTTGTCTCCGGACTCGATCGCTACCTGCCCGAGGTCTTCGGGCGCATTCACCCGAAACATCACACGCCGCACGTGGCGCTCATTGGGATCGCGGCGCTGTCGTCCGTCCTCATCCTCGTGAGCTTCATGGGTCAGAGCTCGGTACATGAGGCCTATGTGACGCTGCTGGACCTCGCCGTCGTGCTCCAGATGTTCTCTTATCTTTATCTGTACGCCTCGCTCGCTCGCGTCGCCTTCGGGCCGTCTGGGAAAGCGAGCATCCGCTTCGCGGCTGTGAGCGGTCTTCTGACCACGCTCATTGGCACGGTGGTCGCATTCGTCCCCTCGCGCCAGGTGGATTCTGTGTGGCGCTTCGAGCTGAAAATGTTCATCACCTGCGCGCTGTTCATGGCCGTGGCGGCAGGCCTGTTTGCGTACTACTCGCATCGCCGCCCGCGCGTCGCAGCAGCAGCCGTGGAGGCTTGAAATGCGTGTTTTGTGGAGCAGGCCTTTGGCCTGCACGAACATGAAGAAGTAATGGCAATTGCAACCATCAATCCCGCAACCGGCGAAACGCTGAAAACCTTCGACCCGCACACGGATGCCGAAGTAGAGCAGAAGCTCGCCCTCGCTGCGCGCACATTCACCGAGTACCGCCGCACGCCCTTCGGCGCCCGCGCCGCGAACCTGCTTCGCGCCGCTCAAATCCTGGAGCAGGAGAGCGAACGCTTCGGTCGAATCATGACCCTGGAGATGGGGAAGACGCTCGCCTCCGCCATCGCCGAAGCGCGGAAATGCGCGCTGGCCTGCCGCTATTACGCGGAGAACGGCGAGCGCCTTCTGGCCGACGAAGTCATCGCCACCAACGCGACCCGGAGCTTCATCCGATATCAGCCGCTGGGACCCGTGCTCGCCGTAATGCCCTGGAACTTCCCGTTCTGGCAGGTTTTTCGCTTCGCCGCTCCCGCCCTGATGGCGGGCAATGTCGGACTGCTGAAGCACTCGTCGAACGTGCCGCAATGCGCGCTGGCCATCGAGGAAATTCTGCATCGCGCCGGTTTCCCCGAGGGCGCGTTCCAGACACTGCTCATTGAGTCGCGCCGAGTCGATGCGCTGCTGGCCGACGAGAGAATCGCGGCGGCGACACTCACCGGCAGTGAGCCGGCCGGTCGCGCGGTGGCCGGGCGAGCCGGCTGCCAGATCAAGAAAACGGTTCTGGAACTCGGCGGCAGCGACCCATTCATCGTGATGCCCAGCACGGATCTGAACTCGACCGTGGAGGCCGCCGTATCCGCGCGAACCATCAACAACGGCCAGTCGTGCATCGCCGCCAAGCGATTCATCGTCGCGGGCGCCATCTACTCGGACTTCGAGAAGCGCTTCGTCGAGCGCATGGAAGCACTGCGCGTCGGTGATCCAATGAAACCCGAAACCGAGATCGGACCGCTCGCCACCCCGAAAATCCGCGAAGATCTGCATGAGCAGGTTACCCGGGCGCAGCGCGAGGGCGCACGCCTGCTGACCGGCGGCCGCATTATCGACGGTCCCGGGAACTACTACGCTCCCACGGTTCTGGCGGACATCGCGCGCGATTCGTCGGTCTATCGCGAAGAGCTGTTCGGTCCCGTGGCCATGCTTTTCCGTGCGCGTGATGCCGCGCATGCAGTCGAAATTGCCAACGATTCGCCCTTCGGCCTCGGCTCCAGCGTGTGGACCCAGGATGCCGCTGAAACCGAGCAGTTCATCGACGGCATCGAAGCGGGCCAGGTCTTCGTCAACGGTCAGGTCGCCTCCGACCCCCGCCTGCCATTCGGCGGGGTAAAGCACTCCGGCTATGGGCGCGAGCTGAGCGCCGTCGGCATTCGTGAGTTCGTCAACATCAAAACGGTTTGGTGCAGGTGATGCTATGCAACCAGGAACAGGCGTAACCCGGTATCGGATGTACATCAA
>DASRCB010000384.1:0-4001 GCA_035653295.1 Bryobacteraceae bacterium | reverse complement strand
AAAGTCATCGGGCACCGCACCTTCTGGACCCTTGCCGTCATCCTGGGACGAGAAGAAAATCGCGCCACCTCCCAGGGGAAGGTGGCGTAATATCAACTTAGCCCACCGCTTCAACCTTCAACTGCGGCTGGGACACCCTCGCGCTCGGCGACGATCGCGTGATCGTTTTGGCGAATGACGCGGAACAGAAGGCTGTAACCGGCCCACTGCTTCGCCGTCCCGGCGACTTCGACCGTGGTCAGCTGATGGGGCATGATGCCCTCGCGAGTCTCGCAGTTCAGAGCCTGGCAGCGAAGGCCCGAGATCGCGAATTCGCGCATGCGGCCCGCCCAGGCTGCTGGAAGACACACAAACAGCAGGGGAAGAAAACGTTTGTACATAAGACCCGAAGAGGTCAGGATAGCACTGCGATCCGGCGTCGCCGGCGCCGCATTGTTGCGCAAATGGCGGCACTTCTGATATTCTGCTGCGAACCAACAGCCGTGTTTTAGAGAGCTTCGAAAAGGAGCATATGATTCAGCCGAAATGCGTCACGCTGTTGCCAGGCGGTCAGCAGGAATTTACCTGCCAGGGAGCGGATACCTGGATCATTTCCCCGCAGTTTGGCGCGATCGCGCCGGAGGCGGGCGCGCCCGGGACTGGTCGTTACCGCGCGCCTCGTTTTCTTCTGCTGTCCAGGACAATCGCCGTGATCGCCACAGCCCGCGGCACGGAAATCGACCGCGCTTCAGTGACGATTTCGTCCGCAGGCGCCTGGATGACTGTGCTTGCCATTTTCTGGGCGCTGGTTTCTATCGGTCTCATTTGGGCAGTCACCTGGGTGTGGCCGCCACCGCCTGCTCCTCCGGCCGTCGCCGTCTATCCGCCCGTGGCCACGCTGCCGGCCGGCGAAGCACTGCAGTTTCTCAGCAGCGCCACCGGGGCCGGTGATGCCGCCGTCATCTGGACTGCTTCGGAGGGCGAGATCACGCCCACGGGCGTATTCACCGCGCCGGGAGCGCCGAGCGGAAAACCGGTCACCGTGACCGCGACGCGCAACTCCGACCGCACCCAATCGGCAGCCGCCCAGGTGCTGGTGCGTCCGACGAAGATGATCATGAACCGCTCGGTGGTCAACGCGACGGGCATTTCTCGGGGCGGGAAGATCCAGTTCACGGCCATCGGTCCGCCGCCAGCCACCGGGGCGCTGCAGTGGTACCTGACGGGCCCCGGCCGCCTGGGCGCAAACGGGCTCTACACGGTGGAAGACAAAGCCGCATCCGAAGCGGTGATCACGGTAGTGGACCCCTCTACCGACCGCAAGGCCGCCGCCGTCGTCCACCTCTCCTCCGTCTCCGAACAATCGGATCTGACGATCATCTACATTGTTCTGCTCATGGGGGCGTTCGGAGCACTGTTGGCGGGAATGCGTAGCTTTGTCAATTTCGTGGGCAACAGAGATTTCGCGCCGAGCTGGAGCTTTTATTACTTTTCGCGGCCGATGTTCGGCGCCGGCGTGGCGCTGATCGTCTTCTTCGCTTATCGCATCGGAGCGATCAACGGACCTAAAGGAACATCGCCGGCGGATCCGTTCGCCGCCGCCTTCGTCGCCGGTGTGGTGGGCCTCTTCGCGGACACGGTTCTGCAAAAACTGCGGGAGATCGTGGTCCAGCTCTTCCGTCCGGAAGACGAGCGCAAGGACAAGCTGGGCGCGGCGGCGGCTCCCAGACCGCCTGCAATCACGAAGCTGGTGGTCAGTGGGACTGCGCTTACGATCAGCGGGTCGGATTTCACCGCGCAGGCCACGGTAACCATTAACGGGAACACCGTGGCTTCGAAGTTCGTAAGCGGATCGGAGATCACGGTTGCGTTGCCGGCGGCGCTGGCGGCTTCGGGCTCGAAACTCGAGGTCGTGGTGGTTCAGGACGGCGTGAAATCGAAGCCCATGTCCACGCAGATCCCCTGAGCACGGAGATTCTGAGCCCCGCTATTGTTATGCCTCCGGAGATCATCTGCTCCGGGCTCCCGCGCGCGGATGATCAGAGCATGAAATCGAGGCCGGCCGACAACTCAGTCTGCCGAATCCAGCCGTTCGAGCCGGGAATGCTGAAGGGCTTCGGGTTCGTGAACTGGTGCACGTCGAAGCGCACGCCCCACGGGCCTGCGACCTTGATCTTCACGCCACCGCCGTACTGAAATCCGAACTTGTTATCGCCCTGCCCATACGATGCGCTGGCGCCCGGAGGCACGTAGTTGCTGAAGTGCACGCCCACGGCGCCGAAGGGGCGGATGCGGCTGCCTTCAGGCAGCGCATAGCCGAGGAAATCGTAAAAACCCTGATGCACGGCCATGCCGCCGAGGTCCTGCTGACCGTTGGAGCCGCCGGTGATGTCCAGCGCATTCAAATTCAGATGCGTGCGATTGTATGCGTAGCCGATTTCGTGGCCAAAGAACTTCCAGGTGTTCAGGGTAATGCGGAAGTTCATGTTGAAACCGTCAGTAAAATGAAATGTCCCGCCATTGGCCGCGGATTGCGCAATGGAGCCCAGCGAGGCATTGCTCTCCATCTGCCGGCCGACGCTGATGGATCCTTCGAAAGCCTGGCCAAAAACGAGCGAGGAAGCGCCCATGACGACGGCCATAAAAAGTGCTCTGTTCATTTCGCTCCTTCAAAAAAGGTCAGATGCCTGTGCGGCAAATCAGGTTACCGATTGTTAGCCGCAGGATCAGACCGGGGAGACGAGAATTACGGTAACCTGACCGGGTCCGTGAACGCCGCGCACGAGAATCTGTTCGATGTCCGCGGTGCGGCTGGGACCGGTAATGAAGATCATCGCGCTGCTCTGTTCCGCTGGCGCCGGCACGCGCGTCAGCAGCTCGTCGAGACCGGTGAGGAGGCGTGAAAGCGGGACGACCGCGATATGCGCGGGCGGCAGCAGCGACACCAGGCGCGACTCTTCATGGCCCGAAAACATGACCAGTGAGCCGGTATCGGCCAGCGCGTAATCGGCGCTGGTAATGCCGAAGTCAGCGCGCGCGCACGCCTCGCGATACTCAGCGGCATCGCTGAAGTCAGAGCGCACGCCGGGAAGGCCGGTAATGCCACACTCCTTCAGGAATGACGCGCCGGAGGCCACGGCCGTTGCCGCCC
This sequence comes from Bryobacteraceae bacterium, assembly GCA_035653295.1. Classification (GTDB taxonomy): domain Bacteria; phylum Acidobacteriota; class Terriglobia; order Bryobacterales; family Bryobacteraceae; genus DASRCB01. Next base: position 871 of record DASRCB010000384.1, on the reverse strand, counting down.
CGATCCTGTTCGCGACGACTGCGCGCGCCTCGTCGCGGGTGGAGACACGAATCACGGACCCGGCAAGGTTCTCCAAAGCGGCGGTGAACTGGTCGATGCGCGTTTCGAGATCCACAACGGGAGTGCGTAGATATGTTTCGGGCGGCGCAGCGGCCGGCTGCCCCGCACTGCGCCCAAGCGCGGCGCGTACCCGCCCGAGAACCGATTCCCGAGATGACGATCCGTTACTCACGAGCTCTGCCTGATGCGAGAGCGCGCCCGCCACCACTGGCGGAAGCTCTGTTTCGCGGGCGCCGGCAGATCGCGCTGGCTGAGCCAGTTGCGGAGCGCGCGCGGGCGTGGCGGCGGAATACTGCGCAACCAACCGTCGTGGCCGTGCGGCGCGAGGATGGCTGCCAGCGCGGCGAATCGCGCATACAGGCCGGGATGCCGAGCCACCCAGGCGAACATACGAAACGCGGTCCTCTCGGCGCCGTTGCCGCCCTGCGCCGTCTTCTCCGCAACAACCTCGCTGCGCAGCTCGAGCAGCAGCCGCGGTATGTCGATCTTCACCGGGCACACCTCGCCGCAGGCGCCGCACAGACTCGATGCATAGGGAAGCCAGGGGTCGTGCAGAATGCCGTGATACTGCGGGGTAATGACCGCGCCAATAGGGCCGGAGTACACCCACGGGTAGTTGTGGCCGCCGATCTTTCGGTAGACCGGGCAGGAATTCAGGCAGGCGCCGCAGCGGATGCAGAACAGCGATTCGCGTTTGGCCGCGTCGGCCAGCAGCTTCGTGCGGCCGTTGTCCAGCAGCACGAGGTAAAACTCACCGGGCCCATCGCTCTCGGGCGAGCGCCGCGGGCCGGAGAGGAATGAGGTATAGACG
>DASRCB010000383.1:0-4941 GCA_035653295.1 Bryobacteraceae bacterium | reverse complement strand
TGGTGACGCTGGCATGCGCGCTGCCGGTGTATGCGCAGGTTTCGGGAAGATCGTTCGTGGGCCAGGGGTCGCTGGCGCTGCTGGAAAACATTCTGCCGGGATGGTGGGGGCGGTTGTTCGTTCTCGCGCTGCTCGGGTTCGCCGCGACGGACTTCGTGATAACGATGACGTTGTCGGCGGCCGACGCGGCGACGCACGCGGTGGAGAATCCATATCTGCACCCGTACCTCCACCACGGCCATCTTTGGCTCACACTGGTCCTGCTGGCGCTGCTCGCTGTGGTGTTTCTGAAAGGCTTCCGCGAGGCGATCGAGCTGGCAACGGCGGTGTGCGTTCCTTACCTCATTCTGAATGCGATCGTGCTGGTGCGCGCGTTCGGTCAGGTAATGACGCACCCGGCGCTGCTCGCAGGCTGGCGACGCGCTCTGGAGGCCCGCGGCGACTGGACCATGCTGTTCGTCTTTTCCGCGCTCGCTTTCCCGCGGCTCGCTCTGGGGCTCAGCGGCTTCGAAACGGGCGTGTCGGTGATGCCGTTGATCCGCGGGCGCGATGACGACGACCCAGCGCATCCGGCGGGGCGCATTCGCAACACTCGCAGGCTGCTCTTCACGGCCGCCGTAATCATGAGCGTCATGCTCACGGTATCGAGCTTCGTCACGGTGATCCTGATTCCGCCGGCGGCGTACCGCGAGGGCGGGCCGGCGAGTGGGCGCGCCATCGCCTGGCTGGCGCACCAATTGCTGGGCAACGGGTTCGGCTCGCTCTACGATTTTTCGACCATCCTGATCCTCTGGTTTGCCGGCGCTTCGGCGATGGCGGGCCTGCTGCACCTGATTCCCCGCTATCTGCCGCGCGTCGGGCTTGCGCCCGCATGGACGGCGTGGACCCGGCCGCTGGTGCTCACGCTGTTCACTTTCGACGTGATTGTGACGCTGATCTTCCGCGCCAATGTGGAAGCGCAGGGCGGGGCTTACGCCACCGGCGTGCTGGTGTTGATGCTTTCGGCGGCGTTCGCGGCATCGCTGACGCTTTGGCGCGAGGGCCGCCGGCTGCTGAGCGCGTACTGCTGGCTCGTGACGCTCGTCTTCCTTTACACCACGATTGCCAACGTTATCGAGCGCCCGGATGGCATCATCATCGCGACCATCTTCATCTTGTTTATTCTGGCCGTCAGCGCGATCAGCCGATCGGTACGCGCCACGGAGCTGCGCATCACAGACGTGGAGTTCGTCGACGAGCAATCGCGAGCGCTGTGGAACGAGATGCGCGCGAAAAAGGTCAACCTCATTCCCGTGTACAAGCTGGATGAACCGACGCTGGCGCGCAAGGCCGCTGATTTTCGGCGTTACTACCGCGTAGATGGGCCGCTGGCATTCGCGCATGTGACGCTGGTCGACAATCGCAGCGAGTTTATCGGTTGCGTCTGTGTTGAGGTCAGGCGCGACGGCGACAACTACACGATCGAGTCGGGACAGGCGGTCGCCATCGCCAACACGCTGGCTTATTTCACGGAAGAGTTGAAGCCGACCAGCGTCGTCGTGAGCCTGAGCCAGCGCGGAATGATGCTGCAGGCGTTGCGGTACCTGTTGTTCGGCGAAGGCGAGACCGGGCTAATGATCTACACGATCCTGCGGCGGCGCTGGGAAGGAGCGCCGCCGGGATCGCGCCCGCTTATCTTCCTGCGCAGCGAGTGAGACCGCCTTGCGGAGGCTGATACCGCATCCGTGATGGCTTGAATTACGGCGTCCGGAGCTTCAATTTCCATGTGTTCGCCGCTCGCGATCATTCGCTGCTCACTATTTGCCGACAAGCCAGGAGCTTCTGATTCGCGAGCCGTTCGCTCCCCTGCCGGAGCTTTCTGGTCTACCTCTGGCTCGCCGCCGAGTGCGCCCGGGGGGATGGCGAGGCGCAGGTCAGCGTCCGCAGCAGGGTCGTTAGCGGATGCAGGCGCGTTTGTGGGGAGTAAGCGCGGCTATAGAAGTTCGGAAAGTTGCTCGGCCATCATTTTACAATCCCGAAGGATCTTGTGGCAGTGACCCGGGGGGCGCGGCTCATGCGGCGATGGTCACCCTCTGGATGCCGATGAACTCCAATTCCTGCTCGGGCGCGCCCTGCACTTCGAGGCACAGCGCGATAGCTTCGCGCATACGATCGGTGACCTCGTCCAGCGAACGCGCCTGTGTCAATACCGGTTGAAAATTCCCCATTCTGCCGATCGAAAATTCCCCACCCCCGGAGCTCATGAATGCTTTTCCGCGGCCCCGGCCGGAGCGGAGCCCAGCGCCGCCGCATTGTGGCGGCGCGGTTTGGGCGGAGCGGAGGACGGGGCTGCGGAAAAGTCGGCCGTCCCCTCCCGCTCCCGTCCGGGCAGAAGGCCGGCTCGCCGCCGGTCCTTCAGCCGATAGCTTTCCCCGCGAATGTTGATCGTCGTCGAATGATGCAGCAGCCGATCCAGGATAGCCGTGGCGATGATCGGATCTCCAAAGATGGAACCCCACTCGCCGTAGCTCTTGTTCGACGTCAGCACGATGCTGCCCCGTTCATAGCGCGCGCTCACCAGCTGGAAGAAAATGGTCGCGCCCATATCGTCCAGCGGCAGGTAACCCATCTCGTCAATCACCAGCACCCGCGGCGCAAGATAGATGCGCATGCGCCGATCCAGTCGCCCATCACGATAGGCTCGCGACAGATCGGTAACCAGATCGTGCGCGGTCATGAAGTACGCGCCAAAGCCGGACTGGATCGCCGCCTCCGCCAGCGCCACGCTGAGGTGCGTCTTGCCCACGCCCGGCGGCCCGAGGAAGATCACATTGCTGGCCTCGTGCACAAAGCGCAGCGTTCGCAGTTCACGTATCTGCCGCTCGTCAATCGATAGCTGAAAACCAAAGTCGAACTGATCGAAGGTCTTCAGAAACGGCAGATGCGCCAGTTGCAGTCGCGCCCGCAGATAGCGTGTGCGCCGCGCCTCCAGCTCGCAGCTCAGCACCTGATCCAGAAAGTCCGCATAACTCGGTTCCTGTTTGGCCGCATCCTCGAGCAGGTTCTCCAGCCGCGCCTCCACCGTCTTCAAACCCAGACCGGCCAGCCCGCCATGCAGGCGCTCGATGGTGGTCATCGCGCACCTCCGGCGACGGCCTCATAAGCGGCCAATGGTCGGATCTCCACCACCGGCGCGGAGTCGCGAATGTGCACCAGCGTCTTGCGCTGCTGACGGGCTCCGAGCGGGATCCCATGGTGATGCTCGGCCGTGCGCACCAGCGCGTGCTTGTGCATCGCGCGATGGTGGATCGCGATCCGCTGCTGTCCGTAATGGACCTCGACTTCGGCGCCGCTCTCACGAACCCACACCTCCTTGCCGGCGTATTCCCAGGGCACCGAATAACGGCTGCCCTGAAAGGCCACGAAGGCATCGCGCGCCACCTTCCGCAGTTCCTCGTCCACGAACGGATAAGCCGGTTGCCCATTGAGAGGATGTAAACTCGATCGCTCGCTTTGCCAGCGTGCCAGCACCTGCTCGCCGGTGGTGCCGTGCACGCGCAGGTTGGCGACCTCCCAAACCCAGGCGCGAAGCCGCCCGTTGAAGTCGGTCAGGCCGCCGATCTGCTGACCCTGCAGACCGCACAGGAAGTTGCGCCGCACGTACTTCACGCCGGCTTCGATCTTGCCCTTGGTCTGCGCGCGATACGGCCGGCACAGCCGCGGCGTGAAGCCCCAGTACCGCGCGAAGTCGAGAAACACTGCGTTCCAGATGATCTCGCCACGCTGATCCGTGCCCGTCCAGATCGTCTTCATCCGGTCGTACAGAATCTCCTGCGGCACACCGCCCAGCTGCCGGAATGCTTCCTCGTGCATGCGGAGCAGCGTCCCCAGTTTCTGATCCAGCGCGGCTTCGGCCATCATGACCCGGCTGTAGCCGAGCGTGAAGGTGAAGCCCCACAGTTGGCGCTCGCGGCCATTTGAATCCAGTGTGCCGAGGTGTCCCCAGTCCACCTGCGCCTGTTTGCCGGCAGGCGTTTCGAAGCGGCGCACAGCCACCGTCTGTGCCGCCGCACGCTGGGGTCGAAGCCAGTCGGTCAGGATGCTGTAGCCGCCGGCGTATCCGCGTTGGCGCAACTCGCGCAGCAGCACGCATGCGTTCCATACCCCGGCTTTCAGCCGCTCCTGCAGGTATGGTTTGAACATCTCCAGCTTGCCGGCTTGCGGCGCTCGCGGTCGGTATGCCGGCGCGCCATCCGGCTTCAGCAGATACTTCCTTATTGTTTTGCGATCGTAGCCGGTCAGCTCACCGATCGCCTGGATGCTCAGTCCCTCTCGTTTCAGTTGCTCGATCGATTGCACCTCGTGACCCCTTAACAGGTTTCGGGCCTCCTCTCTTACAGAGAGTCGGCTTCGGTTCACCACCTGTCCGGGGGTGGGGAATTTTCAATCGGCACTATGGGGATTTTTGCACCGGCGCTGACACCTGCGTGTGACAAGCGGCGATTTGGGGGACCGAGGCTACATAATAGCCCTCTGAATCCCGCTCAATCACAACGTCGAACTGGCGTGCCAAGGTATGTTTCCTCGGTTCCATTGTAGAGCGTTCCCGAATGATTCGAATCCCCGGTCACGGTAGCGCGAACGGAAGCGCGTTCAGCGGTACTGATGCGCTCTGTCGGGTGGCTCTCCTCGAGTAGCTCGTGATCCGCCCGGAACTCGCTCGAATGACGGCATTTAATACGTTGGCTTCAACTGGGCTGGCGGCGCGATGACGAAGTAAGCGGGAATGGGAGGCAGCGGCGGCGAATCCTGGGCAAGAACGGCCATGGCTAGAACCAGAAGTGCGGTCGCGGGAGAGAAGCGCATGAATGCTCCTGAGCCGGTTTTGTAGCAGAGGCTTGCTGCGTTCCGCGCTTCAGACGGCACGCTCGCGGGGCGATTGGTAGAAATCCTGGTCGGGGG
>DASRCB010000382.1:0-17342 GCA_035653295.1 Bryobacteraceae bacterium | reverse complement strand
GCTTCCGTGATGCCGTCCGTATAGAGCAGGAGCCTGTCGCCAGCCGCGAACGGGACGGACATGTTCGAATAGGTTGCGTGCGGAAAAGGGCCGATGAAAAGACCGTTTTCGCCGAGCTCCACCAGTTCGCCGCTGCTCCGTCGGACCAGCAGCGCCGGCGGATGGCCTGCCCCGGCGTACCTCACGGTTTCGGCCGACAGATCCAGCGCCGCGCAGGCCGCGGTAACATACTGGCCGCCGAGCATGCCGCGCAGCATCGCATTCAATCCTGTCAACACACGCGCCGGATCGTCCGCGTGCTCGCGCTGCGCCGCCAGACAGACCTTGAGCATGGAGGCTACGAGCGCGGCTGGGACGCCGTGGCCCGAGACATCGGCCACCAGGATGGTGACCGATGTGTCACGGGTCTGGAGGAAATCGTAGAAGTCACCGGCGACCGCGGTCATGGGCTGATACCGCGTGGCGATCCTGAGCGCCGGTAGATGCGGTGAGTCGGCCGGGAGGATCGACGTCTGGATGCGGCGGGCGGTGGCCAGTTCCTGCTCGACCTCCGTCAGCTTGCGCTCGCGCGAGATGGCGCGGCGGGCGGCCGCGTACGCGAGCCCGGAGAGCAGGACAACAAATCCCACCGGCTCGACATCGGCGCCGCGAAAGCGGAAGCCGAAGTTGTTGAGGACCACGAGCACGCCGAAGACGGTGAACGGCCATTTCAGAGCGCTCGCGGGTCCGGGATTCCTGCGCGGCGCCAGATGCGTGATGGTCAACACGGTCCCGCCGATAACCAGCAGTCCGTTGACCAGATCGGTCCAGCGCGACTCGCGCGCCAGCGTCGCCAACGGAATGGCGAGTATCGCGAACACGATCTGCACCCAGACCCAGATGGCGATCGAGTGTTTCCAGCCTGGGCCGCGCAGCTCTCGCACGAACATTGCGAGCGGGATCGGTATGAGATACGTGAACAGCAGGATGTAAACGTCGAACGGGCGCGCGTTCAACGCCGGCGTGATGGCGCGAACGATGAGATCGTTCTGCAGCAGCAGGCGCAAGCCATAGAGCGTGGCGCAGATGCCCAGCCACAGCAGCAGACGATCACGCGAGCGCAGCCGCGAAAGCAGAATCGCCGCCAGTCCAGCGACCAGCGCGATGGTTGCCACTGCGATAAACGGCAGGCTGCTGCGCAGCGCGTGCTGGATCGCACTCACGGGAACGGCGACGTTGGAGTTCATCCGGCATCGCTATTGTATGCGGGCGCAGGTTATCGCAGGCGCCGATATCCGCCGGCTTACTTTATCGACATACGATCCAGGAGTCCCATATGCGAACCCTCACGCGGAGCACAGCCATGCGCTTGCGCATCACAGGTCCGGTGCGCTGGGAGGCGGCCGCAGGAGAGGCCCTGCACCGCAAAGCTCAGAAAATGGGGAGGGCGAGGATGCGGTGGACCGAGTCGTCGGGCTCGTCGCTGGTGACCTCGATGCGGTGGTCGGCGCGCTGGTAGGAAGCGCGGCGGGCAAAGAAGAGGTGCTCGAGGCGCTCGGGGTCGCGGGCGAGGGGGCGAACATCCTCGCAGTTCGCGAGCCGACGGCGAACCACGGCGAGCGGCACGTCAAGCCAGATCGAAACTCCGTTGTTCTCCAACAGTTCGTAATTCTCCTGCTGGGTAAAGCTGCCGCCGCCGAGCGCGACCACCATGGGCCGCCCGGTGCGCACGGATTTCACGCGCTTCTGGATGGCTTTCGTTTCGATCTTCCGGAACTCGGCCTCACCGCGCTCCTCGAAGATCTGATGGATGGTGGACTTCTCCTCGGCCTCGATATCCTCATCGATGTCGGCGAAAGCCCAGCCGAGTTCGTAAGCGAGTTTGCGGCCGATGGTGGTCTTGCCGGAGGCCATGAAGCCCACCAGGTACACGCCGGGAGTGAGCTTAAGCTTATGAATCATCGATGCCCACGGTAGATGCGCGCCAGCTGTGCATCGGTGAGACGCGGCAGGAGTCTTTCCGCGAGTACGAACAGCCATGCCACACGGGGGACGAGGACCGTGCGTGCGTTGCGCTGGAGGCCGCGGACAATGGCCGCGGCGCACTGCTCGGGGGTGATGGCGAAGGTTTGCCGGCCGCGCGCCAGCGCCGCGGGAGCATGCCCAGCCAGCACGTGGGCCTGAAACTCAGTTTTGACGTAGCCGGGACAGACAGTCATGGCGTGAATGCCTGCCTCGCGCAGCTCCATCCGCAGTCCATCGGTCAGAGATCCCAACGCATACTTCGAAGCCGAGTATAACGTGAACCAGGGGAGGGTCACTTTGCCTGCGATGGAGCCGACATTCACGATGGAGCCCCCGGGTCCGTGCCGGCGCATGGCGGGGATGACGAGCTGGGTCATCTCAAGAGGCGCGAAGAAATTGAGCTCGAACATATGCCGCACCTGTGGCATTTGCGCCGAGTGCGCGGGAGCGTAGACGCCGATACCAGCGTTGTTGACGAGAATGTCGATCTGGCCGAAATGGTCGACGGTGGTTTCAACGATGCGCCGCCGATCCTCGGGCACGAGCAGGTCGCCGGGAATGACGAGGTCCGTTTCCGAAGCGACGGCGCGGAGATTCGTCTCACTCCGAGCAGTGAGAGCGACCCGCGCGCCACGCTCGCGCAAGGCCCGCACGCACGCGGCTCCGATACCTTCCGACGCGCCGGTGACCAGAGCGACTTTGCCGTCTATTCGCATGGAGGGGAGGGCCGGAGAAGCCATAATAGTACACATGCCGCAGCAGCTGTTGCCGCTTTTCCCTCTGGAAACGGTGCTGTTCCCGAGGACGCCGCTGCCGCTGCACATCTTCGAGGACCGGTATAAGGAGATGATGCGGGAGATTCTGGCCGGCGACGGCGAGTTCGGCGTGGTGCAGGCTGGCGAGAAGGGCATCGTCAACACGGGGTGCACGGCGGTGGTGGATAAAATCATGCGCCGCTACGACGATGGGCGGATGGACCTGGTGGCCGTCGGCCGGCGGCGGTTCGAGATCATGGAGCTGGACGACGAGCGCCAGTTTCTGCGGGGCGCGGTGAGTTTCTTCGACGACGAGGAGTTCGAGCCGGTGGACGACCAGGTCCGCCTGAAAGTTCTGCAGGGCTACCGCGAGATGGTGGACATGTCCATTCCACAGTCCTATCAGCAGCCGACGCTAACCGATCCGCAGCTGAGTTTTCAGCTGGCGCAGTGCCTGCCCGATCTGACCTTTCGGCAGGTGCTCCTGGCCACGCGGTCGGAAGGGGAGCGGATGCAGCAAATCGCGGCGTTTCTGGACAAGTGGCTGCCGGGACAAAGGCGCACGGCGCACGTACGGGCGGTGGCGCCACTGAACGGGCACGGAAAGGCTCCCGATTCGCTGTGAGCAGGCTGAACCTGCTCATTGACGCCGACGATACGCTCTGGGAAAACAACATCTATTTCGAGCAGGCTTTCGCGGACTTTTGCGCCTTTCTGGATCATTCGCGGCTGAGCCCGGCGGAAGTTCGCGCCATTCTGGATGAGATCGAGATCGCGAACATCCGAACGCACGGATACGGATCGCTGAATTTCGCGCGGAATCTGCGGCAGTGCTATGAGCGTCTGGCGGAGCGGGAGATTCGCGACGAGGATCTCGCCGTGGCGGGCGCATTCGCCGAGCGGATTCTGGAAGCGCCGATGGTGCTCATCGAAGGCGTGGAGGAAACGCTGGAGTATCTGGCGGGGCGGCACGATCTGACCTTGTTCACGAAGGGTCATCCGGAGGAGCAGAAGCTCAAGCTGGACCGCTCGGGGCTGGGGATCTGGTTCGGGCACACGGCCATCGTCAGGGAGAAGGATGCGGCTTCCTACCGGGCGATCGTGGCCGAGCGGGGGCTGGAGCCCGAGCGGACATGGATGGTGGGGAACTCGCCGAAATCGGATATCAATCCGGCGCTGGAGGCGGGATTGAACGCGGTGCTCGTGCCGCATCCGCATACCTGGGCGCTGGAGCATGAGGAAGTCGGGAGCCCGCGAAATGGCAGGAGGCTGATGAGGGTGGAGGGGTTTGCGGAGTTGAAGGGGATTTTTTAGAAACTGACGAGGCGGGCTGAGAGCCCGCCGCAGGCCGAGGGCCTGCCCCACACAGAATCAACCCGGGAATTGGCGGGATTTGAAGAGGTTGTAGCGGATTGTTTCTTCTTCGATTGCCGCTTGCGCGGCTTTATCGAGACCGGTGACGCGGGGGAGCTTCGCTCCACTCGTGCGGGCCGCGCGGATGGTGCGGGCCAGGCCTGAAGCCTTGCGGTCCGGGAGGACCTGCCAGTAATGGTCGGTGAGGCACGCGACGGGGGTGGGGTCGCGGGTGAGCATTTCCATCGTAAGGCGGGCGCGGGTGATGAGTTTGCAGGCGCGGGGGAGATCCACGACACCGGAACCGAATGCGACTTCGTCGATGAGGAACCCGTCCTTGTATTCCTCGACGCCCATGTCCTTGATGTGTGCGGCGAAGGCGTAGGGCGCAAGCTGCTCGACCACTTCCATGGGATCGTCGAGCAGAGCGATGTTATTGCCGGTATCGAGGTTGACCCCGAACCAGTCGCCCGCGAATTCGCGCATTAACGCGACCAGTTCCTCGAGCGTGCGGTCGCGGTGGTTCTCGATGGCGATGGGAACACGGGACTGGGCTGCGATCGGGATTGCGGCGGCGATCTGCTTCCGCGCGGCGGCTTCGGCCGTTCGCCACTCGTCGAGGGTGGCGAATGCCTCATAACGGCGCGCACCGGGAGCTACAACGCGGATTGCTCTGGCGCCGGTGGCGCTCGCCGCGGGGGCAATGTGGTCGATGTGCTGGAGGTCGCCCATGACCTCGATATACATGCCGCGCTGCTCGGCCGTTTCGCGCAGGCGCTTCAGATAATCGGCATCGAAGGACGTCAGGTGGGCCTGAATGCCGCCGGCGCCCAGCGACCACGCCCAGTCGAGGAACGCGATGGTGTCTTTGGCCGGATGCAGGGCCGTTTCCGCGACGCCCATTTGCGAGCGAGGCGGAGTTGCGCCGGCCGCGGTGAGTGCGGCGGACGCGGCGAGAAAGGATCGGCGCGTCATGCGAGCAGGCTCCGCAATTCGCGATCCCACGGCGCGCGATAGGGGCGTTCGAGCCAGCCATTCGCCTCAGTGTCGCCGACGATCTGCTCGCGATCCGCATCCCATTGAACGCGGCGCCCGAGGCGCAGAGAGATGTTGGCGAGGTGGCAGGCAACGGCTGTGCGATGCCCGTCTTCAGCGTCGGCGATGGGCCGCTGCCGCGACTTCACACAGTCCAGAAAATGACGGGCGTGCAGCGCGAACTGCTCGGCGGACTTGCCGGGCATTTTCGCCGGCGTGGTCCACGGCTCGGGGGGCGCGGCGGAGGCCTGGGGACCTCCACTGGGCTGCCCTCGAAAGCGCGGGATGCGGCTGGCCGGGTCGGCCTTCATGTCGGGGAACACTTCAAACCCCGAGCGGTTGATTTCCAGAGTGCCTTTGGTGCCGCAGAACTGCAGGCCGTGCGGCGCGTCGTGACCGGCGCTCGCCTCGCGCTCGGCCCACGTGGCGTTGACGCCGGGGTATTCGAAGACAGCGTCCTGCGTATCCGGCGTTTCGCCTTCGCCTTCCAGAGCGAAGCGGCCGCCCATGGACGACACCGCAGCCGGGCCCTTCACATCGAGATACCACTGCACGATGTCGATCTCGTGCGCGCCGAGGTTGGTCATCTGGCCGCCGGAGTAATCCCAGAACCAGCGGAAATGATAAATGCCGCGCAGGGGATTGTAGGGGCGCTTCGGCGCGGGACCGAGCCACATATCGTAATCGAAATTCGCGGGTGCGGCGCCGTCGGGCGGGTTGCCGAAGCCGGGCATGACGTTGCGATAGAAGCTGGCGCGGGCGGCGACGATCTTGCCGATGTGGCCGGCGCGGACGAGCTCACGCGCTTTTTGATAGTGGGGACCGCTGCGCTGCTGCGTGCCCACCTGCACGATGCGGTTATGCCGGCGCGCGACGTCGGTCATCCAGCGGCCCTCGCGCACGAACAGCGTCATTGGCTTCTCGACGTACACGTCTTTCCCGGCGGCGCAGGCCATCATGGTGATGAGCGCGTGCCAGTGGTCGGGGGTACAAACGACGACGGCGTTGACATTCTTGTCTTCGAGCATGCGACGGAAATCGCGATACGGGCGGGCATGGCCTCCGCAGGCCGTTACGCCTTCTTCGAGACGTGGCTCGTACGTTTCGGCCAGCGCTACCAGATTGGCGTCGGGCTGATTGCGGAAATCGTAAACGTGCTGCGCTCCGATCAGGCCGTAGCCGACGAATCCCACCCCGACGCGGTCGTTAGCCCCGAGGACGCGCTCGTACGAGGCGGCGGTGAGAGCGGCGCCTGCCATGAAGGCCCGGCGGGATGGTGCAGGAGCGGGGTTCGGCGGCATGGGCGAATGTTTTTCATTGTAAGCGCACGTGGAACACTGGTCTCGTGGCCTTCGAGGATCTTGTCGAAACAAGGAACGCGGCTTTGTACGATATCCGCACGCGCGCAGCAGGGCCGGCCGGGGCCCTGCCGATTACGGCAGAAATGCTGCGCACGAGGCCGTCGGGGGATCTGTTCGGGCTTACGCAGGATGCCGGGATGGGGTGGGATCCGGCGAGGCTGCTGGGGCCGGAGTTTCTGATCCTCAGCACGCATGGCGGCATTCGGGCCAATGATGGGAGTCCTGTCGCGCTCGGGTTTCACACCGGACACTGGGAAGTCAATCTGCTGGTGGAAGCGGCGGCGCGCGAGCTGAAGAGCGCGGGCGCCGTGCCCTTCGCCGCGTTTTGCACCGATCCGTGCGACGGGCGAACGCAGGGCACCACCGGCATGTTCGACAGCCTGCCCTATCGCAACGACGCGGCCACGGTGCTGCGGCGGCTCATCCGTTCGCTGCCAACGCGGCGTGGGGTGATCGGCGTGGCCACATGCGACAAAGGCTTGCCGGCCATGATGATGGCCCTTGCGGCGACCCGCGAGCTGCCGTGTGTGCTCGTGCCCGGCGGGGTCACGCTGATGCCCGAGGCAGGCGAGGACGCGGGGCGCGTGCAGAGTATCGGCGCGCGATTCTCACATGGCGCGATCACGCTCCAGGAAGCAGCCGAGGCGGGCTGCCGCGCGTGCGCTTCGCCCGGCGGCGGCTGCCAGTTTCTGGGAACTGCGGCGACCTCGCAGGTGGTTGCGGAGGCGCTGGGTATGGCAATGCCGCATTCGGCGCTGGCGCCCTCGGGTCATCCGATCTGGCGGGATGCGGCGCGGCGCTCGGCGCGCGCAATGCTGGAGTTGGCGACGCGTGGGCTGAAATCCCGCGACATCCTGACCGACGTATCGGTTCGAAATGCAATGGCAGTGCACGCCGCCTTCGGCGGCTCGACGAACCTGATCCTGCACCTGACCGCGGTGGCGCACGCCGCGGGGCTGCGGCGTCCGACGGCGGCGGACTGGGCGGACGTGAACCGGCGCGTGCCGCGCATCGTTGATGCGCTGCCGAACGGGCCGCGCAATCACCCGACGATCCAGGTTTTTCTCGCGGGCGGCGTGCCGGAGGTGATGCTGCATCTGCGCCGCCTCGGTCTACTGGACACGAGCGTGCTCACGGTCACCGGCGAACGCCTCGATCGCGTGCTGGAGTGGTGGGAGAGTTCCGAGCGGCGTACGCGATTACGTTCCCTGCTGAAGGAACGGGACGGCATCGAGCCAAATGACGTGATCGCTTCGCCGGAGCAGGCACGGGCGCGCGGGCTGACGTCCACGGTCTGCTTTCCCCACGGGAATCTGGCGCCCGACGGCGCAGTAATCAAGGCGACGTCTATCGATCCATCGGTGGTGGATGCCGACGGGGTGTACCGCAAGACCGGGCCGGCGCGCGTGTTCATCTCGGAGCCCGAGGCGATGGCGGCCATCCGGGAAGGACGCATTCGGGCGGGCGATGTACTGGTTCTGATCTGTCGCGGTCCGATGGGCGCGGGCATGGAGGAAACGTATCAGCTCACCTCGGCGCTGAAGTATCTCGATTTCGGCAAACACGTGGCCCTGATCACCGACGCGCGCTTCAGCGGCGTTTCCACCGGTGCGTGCATCGGGCATGTGTCACCGGAGGCGCTTGCGGGCGGACCGATCGGGCGCTTGCTCGACGGCGACACGATCGAGATCGTCATCGACCGGAATCGCTTAGAGGGCTCGCTCAATCTGGTGGGCAGCGGGGGGCAGATTTTCGGGGCCGAAGAAGGACGGCGCCTTCTGGCAGGCCGGCTTCCGCGGCCGGACCTGCGGCCGGATCCCGCGCTGCCGGACGATACGCGGCTGTGGGCGGCGCTTCAGGATATTGGCGGGGGTCCGTGGGGCGGAAGCGTGTACGACGTGGATGCGATTCTGAGAGTCATCGAGGCGGGGAGAAACGCGCTGCAGCGCAACGGCGAACCGAAGCCGCAGGCCCGTGAGACGGACTCAGAGCCCGCCGGCGGCCGGCGCCCTGCCCCCAAAGGCTGAAACGGAATCCGGTCGGGGGAATCCCCTTGGTGGAACAATTGATCGAGGGAGGAGCCGCGCATGAACCGCCTTGCGCAGGAGAAGAGCCCGTACCTGCTTCAGCACGCCAACAACCCCGTGGAGTGGTATCCCTGGGGTCAGGAAGCTTTCGATAAAGCCAGAGCCGAGGACAAGCCGATTTTCCTGTCTGTTGGCTATTCCACGTGTCACTGGTGTCACGTGATGGAGCACGAGTCGTTCGAGAGCCCGGACATCGCGGAAGTGCTGAACCGGCATTTCGTGCCGGTGAAGGTGGACCGCGAGGAGCGGCCCGACGTGGACCACCTGTATATGACCTTCGTCCAGGCCAGCACCGGCAGCGGCGGCTGGCCCATGTCGGTCTTTTTGACGCCCGAGCTGAAGCCGTTCTTCGGGGGTACCTATTTCCCTCCAGACAACCGCTACGGCCGGCCGGGGTTCAAGTCGGTGCTGGAGCACCTGGCGAACGCATGGGAGCGAGACCGGGCGCGGATTCTGCAGTCGGCGAGCGAGGTTACCGAGCAGTTACGCAGCCATGCGAATATCGAGCCTGCAACCGTTGCGCCGGACAAAACGATGGTCGATTCCGGCTTCCACGCATTCCGGCGCATGTTCGATTCGACGCACGCGGGATTTGGAGGAGCGCCGAAGTTCCCTCGTCCGGTAGTTTTGTCGTTCCTGTTACGTTACGCCGAGCGGATGGGCGCGCCGGAGGCGACGGACATGGTCATGCAAACGCTGCGGGCCATGGCCGCGGGGGGCATGTACGATCACCTGGGCGGCGGTTTCCATCGCTACTCGGTGGACGAGATCTGGTTCGTGCCGCATTTCGAGAAGATGCTGTACGACCAGGCGCAACTCGCGGTTGCGTATCTGGAGGCGTTCCAGATCACGCGCGACGATTTTTTCGCCTCGGTGGCGCGCGAGATTTTTGGCTACGTGCTGCGGGACATGACCTCGCCGGACGGGGCCTTCTATTCGGCGGAGGATGCCGACAGTCCGGATCCGGAAGATCCGTCGCAGCGGCGCGAGGGCGCCTTCTATCTGTGGACGGCGAAGGAGGTGGAGCAGGCGCTGGGGCATCCGAACTCTGACCTCGTCTGCGAACGTTTTGGCCTGGAGCGGGACGGGAACGTGCGCAACGATCCGCACGGGGAGTTCAAGGGACGCAACATTCTGTTCCTGGCGCGCAGGATGGAGGAGGTCGCGAAGACGGCCGCGCTTCCGCTGGACATGGTGCGGGAAAAGATCGGCGCTTCATGCGAAAAGCTGCTGGCCGTGCGCTCGGCGCGGCCGCGGCCGCATCGGGATGACAAAGTGCTGACGTCGTGGAACGGGCTGATGATCTCCGCCCTGGCCCGCGGCGCGCAGGTGCTGGATGAGCCGAAGTACGCGGAGGCGGCGCGGCGGGCGGCGTCGTTCGTAGTCGACCGGATGTGGAGTTCGAGCAGCCGCGAGTTGCGGCGCCGATTCCGCGACGGAGATGCGGCGATTCCGGCGTTCCTGGACGATTACGCATTCCTCGCGCAGGGTCTGGTGGATCTGTACGAGACGGTATTCGAATTTGGGTACCTGGACGCGGCGGTCGCGCTGACCGAGCGCATGATCGAGCTGTTCGAGGATCGCGAGCACGGCGCGTTCTTCACGACCGAACAGGGTGACGCGCTGCCGCTGCGGATGAAGGACGACTACGATGGCGCGGAGCCGGCGGGCAATTCCATCGCGCTCATGAACCTCGTGCGGCTGGCGCGGATCACCGGCCGCGAGGATTTCCAGGCGGCCGCAGATCGCGGCTTTCGGGCCTTGGCGCCCCGCATTGCCGCGCAACCGGCGGGCGCTCCGGCGCTGCTCTCGGCGCTGATGTACTCCCATGCGCATCCGCGGCAGATCGTGCTTGCGGGAGAGCGCGATTCGGCGAGCACCCGCGCGTTTCTCGAGCACCTGCATCAGAGATTTCTGCCGGATAACGTGGTGCTGCTGGTGGATTCGGACGAGACGCGGAACCGGTTGGGCAAGTACAGTCCAACGCTGGCCGGCATGCGGCCGGCGAACGGCCGGACGATGGCTTACGTTTGCCGCGATTTCGCCTGCGAGCTTCCAACGGACGATGTGGAGCGATTCGCCGAGTTGTTAAAATGAGTCGGAAATGATCGAGAGACCGGGCGCTACCACTCTGCGCGGCAACGCGCTGACACTGATCGGGCCGGAGCTGAAGCCAGGCGACACTGCGCCCGATTTCGACGTCATAGACGACACGCTGCAGCCAGTAAACCTTTCCAAAACAGGCACTTCCGTGCGGATTTTCAGTGTGGTGCCTTCGCTGGACACACCGGTCTGCGACATGCAGACCAAGCGCTTCAACGACGAGATCGGCAAGATGGGCGGGGTCGAAGTGTACACCGTCAGCATGGACCTTCCGTTCGCGCAGAAGCGGTGGTGTAATGCCTTCGGCGTGGAGAAGGTGAAAATGTTGTCGGATCATCGCAACGGCTCGTTCGGGGAGCACTACGGGACGCTGATCAAGGAGCTGCGGATCGAGAGCCGGGCGATCTTCGTCGTGGATCGGGACAACAAGATCACGCACGTTGAGTACGTGAAGAACGTGTCCGATCATCCGAATTACGAAGCCGCGGTGAAGGCGGCCACGTCGGCTGCCGGCTCCACGCGAGACGCAACGGCAGGCTGAACAAGCCGCCCGAACCCCATTAGTTCACTTTCCGGCGGATTATAGAAGGCGTTCACGCTGGGTGATTTAACCCGGATGCGGCGCCTCAGAAACCGGACCGCGCGCATTTCTATCGCTGTTGGTGTGGTTTGTGAATTGCTTTGTTCAGGAGCGACACGCGTGTTTGGGACCTTCTGATCGATTGCAAGACAGGAGGGAAGTACAGATATGGAACTTCCTGATTTTCTGACCACCGAGATCTCGATCAGCCTGACCGAGGACAAGTCCGGTTTCGTCTACCGTGTGAAGCGGTTGGGGATACGCGGACCTCGCCGATTTGTCGCCAGCCCGGCGGATTCGGATGACGAGAACAGCACCGCTCCCGCGCGCTACCACTCAAACCAAAGCAAAAAAGGCGAAAAGTAACGCCGCGGACATATGGGCGGGCGTCGGTGCATGCGCCTGGCGCAGACCGCAGGCCATTGGTGGCGTGCCGGCGCGGCGCTGAAGGAATTGGCCGCTGATAAGCGCTGATTTACCTCGCTAACCTTGTGGTAAACGCTGTACAATCGCCCAATGGCTGAGACGATTCTACACGAGTGGTTCCGCCGGGTCTGGACCCAGGGCGACCGGAACGCCGTTTACGACCTTCTCGGCGCGGACGCTCTGATTCACGAGCTTGATGAACGCGGGGGCGATTCCCGGGGCCCGGATGAATTCCTCGTGTTCTTCGATCGCGTGAGGTCCGCCATACCCGATATGAAAGTCGAGGTGCACGATGTGGTCGCGGCGGCGGACTGGATTGCCGGCCGATGGACGGCCACGGGTTCGCACACCGGCGACCAGCTCGGTTTTCCCGCGACACAGCGGCCGCTCAGGGTATCAGGCATGAGCCTGGCCCGGATCAGAGACGGAAGGATCGCCGAAGGCTGGAACATTTGGGACCGGCTGGGCTTTATGGAGCAACTCGGCTTCGAGCTGCGGACGCCCCCGCCTGCCTGAAGGCCGCGCGAGCAGGCCATGCGGTGGATGCCAGAGGGCCGATCCGCTTCATTTCACTGCATTCGCCAGTTCCGGCGCCTGCATTCGCGACACCGAAAAATCGGCCACCTTTGCCGTACAGCGCAGCACCTCCGCCACGCTCCATGCCTGGGCGATGCAGCCGCGCGGCGTATACGGCGGTTCGGCATCGAAGATCTCGCTGATGGATCCGATACAGGCTTCACCGAGGTGCGGCGTGAAACCTTCGACACAGCGCCGCGCCGTCTCCACGTTATCGGGGTAGACCTTCAGCCATGCGTCGATGAACGGACCGATTAACCAGGCCCAGACGGTGCCCTGATGGTAGGCGGCATCGCGTGCGCGCAGGTCGCCGTCGTAACGCGGCTTGTAGTCGGGGCTGTTCCGGCCCAGTGAGCGCAGGCCGACAGGCGTCACCAGCTCGCGATTACAGACATCCACCACCGGTTTCCACCGAACACGATCCAGCACCGGATATTTCAGCGAAATGGCCAGCAACTGGTTCGGCCGCAGGCTTTCGTCGTTGCCGCCGCTCTCGGTATCAATCACATCGAACAAATAACCCGTGGCCTCATTCCAGAATCTGCGGTTGAAAGAATGCCACGTGCGCTCGGAATGCTGCTGCAGCGAGGGGACGGCATCCGGCCGGTTCTCCTCCACCAGCCACTGCTCCAGCAGCCGCAGCGCGTTGTACCAAAGCGCGTTGATCTCCACCGCCTTGCCGCGCCGCGGCGTGACCACCCAGTCACCTACCTTGGCGTCCATCCAGGTCAGCTGATAGCCCTGAGCCCCCTGAACGAGCAAATCGTCGCTGGCGTCCACATGAATGCCGAAACGCGTGCCTTTCAGATGATGGTCGACGATGTCCAGCAGCTTCGGCAGGACCAACCGCAGGATGGTGCGGTCGCCCGTCAGCTCCACGTAGCGATCGATGGCATGGAAGAACCACAGCGTCGCATCGGCGGTGTGATACAGGCCTTCCTTTTCGCCCTCCGGAAACATGTTGGGGATGAGGCCGTCGCGAACATAATGCGCGAAGGTGCGCAGGATGTACGATGCTTCGACATGGCGGCCGGTGGTCAGCGTCAGGCCTTCGAGGCTGATCATGGTGTCGCGGCCCCAGTCGGTGAACCAGTGATAGCCCGCGATAACCGTGCGCACCTCGTCGCCGGCTGCCTGGGCTCGCGCGGTGTCCGCCAGGCGGCCCGCCGGACGAATGATGAACTGGTCGGCTGCCAGCACCAACTCCGCCCCCGCACCTTCGTGCACCGCGGGATCCGCGTCGGCGAGCAGCCGGTTACGGCGATCGAATTCGTTGTCCCAGGCGTCCAGCGGGCTAAGCGCGCGAACGACTTCCCAGGGCTCCGTCGAGGCGACCAGAGTCGCCTCCTGTCCCCTCGCGATCTCGGTCTGAAAATATCCCGGACTCCACAGATCACCGCGCGCTTCGTATCCGCGGCTCTCTTCGATGCGGTAGACGATCTCCTGCGTGCGCAGGCGATCGATGGTCAGCGCCGCCCCGCGGCCATATAAGATCATGCGCAGCGGCGGCAGATCCTGAGCGATGATCTCGTACTGATCCTCCACCACGGTCAGCATGTAGGGACGCGTGATCGGGGCGCTTACGGGAGCTTCATGCGGCCGGATATTCACCGAAGGCCGCAGCGACAGCTTTACCGTACCCTCGCCGTCGAGAATGCGGTAGCACACGTATACGGTGTTCTGGCGATGCGGCAGCATGAGCCGCTTCTCGATGAGAAACCCGTCCACGCGGTAATGCCAGACGGGCAATCCGCTGTCCAGCCGGAACTCGGTGAGGTAGTCCGCCCCGTGCATCTTGAGCGGCGAGCCGGCGCGCTCCTCGCCGGCAAGCTGAATGCACTGACCATTGGGCAGTGCGAACTGCTCAACCACTTCGTTGAGCATCATCACGCGTCCCAGCGGATTGGGAAGCGCGGCCACCAGATATCCGTGAAATCGGCGCGTGATAATGCCGGCGACGGTGCCTGACGCATAGCCGCCGAGCCCGTTGGTCACCAGCCATTCGCGGGTGATCAGCGCGTCACCGCTTGTGGCTCCGGGCTCGGGCCACGGCATCCTTCTGACAAGTTCAGCCATTCTTCTTCTCGACCTTCTTTTTCAGCGGCTTCGTGCGCGTTCGCGGAGCGGGGCTCAGTACAGCGGCCGCGTGACCCGGAATCATCCAGTTCTCGGTGGTGTCGAATTCGGGAGTTCCGCAGCCCGCATATCGCGGATCCTCAGTGGACCACAGAACGTTCCACTCCATGCCCGGCGGAGGCGCGAGCAGTGGCTCCGGCGCGGGCGAGTAATGATGATCGCGGCCGAAGTTGACCACCAGTAAACGATCGCCGTCGGGAGGCTCGCCGAACCAGCGCAGAACGAACGTATCGCTGGCGAGCACTGCTCCGTCCACCTGACCCTGGCGCACGACTTCGAACGCCGGATCGCGACGCCGCAGCGCGATCAGGTCGTGATGGAGATTCAGCATGGCCCGGTTGCGTGGCCGCTCACGCTCGGTGTGATCGAGCTTGCAGCGCTCGAACGTTTGTTCGCTGACCGGATCCGGGAGGCATGCCGCCATTTCGGCCGTCGCCGCGCTGTTGAACTGGTGCAGGAATTCGCGCCTGCCGTTTCGCACCAGCTCGGCGATATTCGCGGGCGCGTCCGCGAAGTACAGGAATGGCGTGCAGCTGCCCCACTCCTGTCCCTGGAACAACATGGGCGTGCCCGGCATCAGCAGCATCAAAGCGGTCATCGCCTTCAGCTTGCCGAAGCTGGTCAACTCCCCGCATCGGTCTCCGCGCGCGGAGTTCGCCACCTGGTCGTGGTTCTGAATGAAGGTGACAAACGCCTCCGGGCGCAATCCGAAACACGGCGTTCCGCGGCGCTGTTTCTGCCAGGCATACCACTGGCCCTGATACAGGTACCCATACTTCGCCGCCGAGATGAATTCCTGCGGGGCGCCAAGGTAATCGGTGTAATAAGCTTCGTTGCGGCCGGTGAGCTGGACCATGGCGCTGTGATGGAAATCGTCATTCCAGAGCGCGTCCAGGCCGTAGCCGCCTTCGGCGAGGGGAGCGATGAGCCGGGTTTCCTGCGGCTCGTTCTCGCCGACGAGAATCGTCTTTCGGGCGCCGGCCGCTTTCCGCACTTCGCGCGTGATGTCGGCCAGAATGTGGTGGTCGGGTTCGTCGTAGATGTTCTGGGTTGCATCCAGGCGCAACCCGTCGAGATGAAACTCGGAAATCCAGTAGCCCGCGTTCGCCGTGAAGAACTCGCGCACGGGCCCTGAATTCTTTCCATGAAAATTGATTGCCTCGCCCCAGTCGGTCTCGTACTCGTCCGTGAAGTAGTACGGGGAGAAGCAGGGCAGATAGTTCCCGTCGGGGCCGAGGTGGTTGTAGACGACGTCCAGAATCACGGCCATCCGCAGCGCATGCGCGCGATCGATGAAGCGGCGAAAATCGTCCGGGGCGCCGTACAGTCGCGTTGGCGCGAAGGGATGCACTCCGTCATATCCCCAGCCGAACCGGCCGGGAAACTCGTTGACCGGCATCACCTCGATGACCGTGACGCCGGTCTCGGCCAGCTCCGGAAGGTGCGCCTCGGCGGCAGTCCACGTACCTTCGCGCGTAAATGTTCCGACGTGCAGCTCATAAATCAGCTGCCCACGGATCGAGAGACCCTCCCAGCCGGCATCGCACCACTCAAAGGCGCTCGGATCGACAATCTGCGATGGCCGATGCGGCCCCTCCGGCTGGAAGCGCGAGGCCGGATCGGGATAGGAGTCCTTCCCGTCCAGACGGTATTTATACCGCATGCCTGCGCGCGCCTGCGCGACTACGCCGGACCAGTAGCCGCGATCCTCGCGCGTTAGTCTGAAACGCTGTAGCTCGCTGTCGCTGAACTCGACCTCAACGCTGGAGTGATCGGGCGCCCATACGCGAAAGTGAACTCCTCCCGTGGGCACAACATCGGCGCCCACAGGCAAAAGCCTGCAGATTTGGTCAACCACTTACCGTTAGACACGCCCGAGCCCCGGTTGATTACAGTAAGGTCACTCAATGAATCCGTGCTGACGGAGCACCGCGTCCGCCTCCGGCCGGCCGGTGGGAAGGTCCTGCTTTGGGATCTTAGCGCCTGCCGCGATCAGCGCGCGCGCGACCGAAGCGAAGTCGGCTCGCGGGTCGTGACAATTGCGCGCCCCGTGTCTGAACCAGCCCACCGGGGTTCCCTGAAACTGCTCGTCCTCGATGGTCAGCGAGGCCCCATGCCGGAGCAGCAGCTCGGCCATTTCGCCGTACCCCTGCCAGCAGGCAAAGTGCAGCGCCGTCGCGCCATGGTCGCCGCGCGTGTCCAGGGGCGCGCCCGCCTCGAGCAGCATGCGCACGCCCTGGAGGCCGTTCACGGACGCGAGCTCGGGAAGCAGGTGCGCATCCGTCGCGGTGATCGCCGGTATTTCGCGACTTGCCCCACGTGATTCCAGAAATGCGGCGATCTGCGTCTGTCCGGTAAGAACGGCCATTGCATATGCCGTCCGCCCGTCGCTTCGCTGAGCATCGATCAACGCGCCCGCATCGAGCAGCATCATGAGAATCGCCTCGCTGCGGCCGCGCCATACCGCCCAGTGGAGGGCAGTGTCGCCGCGTGCATTGCGTTCGTTGGGATCGGCGCCGGCCTCGAGCAGCAGCCGCACACCCTCGGCGTCCTCGCGATCCAGCATGTGCTTCAACGCGTTCGATCCTCTGGGCGTTGCGCCGTGTTCCAGCAGGACCCGAACGCATTTCAGGTCGTGGTGCTCCGTGGAATGGTACAGCGACTCCCCGTCGTTCGGGTTGGCGCCCGCCTCGAGCAGAGCGAGCGCAAGCTCGGCGTTATTTGTAGCGCCGGTTGCGCCGTAGAGGCAGGACAGCGGGCTGTCCGGCCAGGACTCGGTAATGAATGACGCGTTGGGATCGGCGCCGTGCCGCAGCAGCAGCTTGCCCGTTTGTGCCAGCCGCGATTGATCGCCAAACCGAGAGAAGCAGACATATAGCAGTGGCTCCCAGCCGCGCGGGCCGCCTTTCGTCTTCGTGAGATCCGG
>DASRCB010000381.1:0-8635 GCA_035653295.1 Bryobacteraceae bacterium | reverse complement strand
GAGGATCCGCACGCGGCTTTCGAGCTCGACCAGCGATTGCGCTTCCGCGCAGGCGGTCGCGTCGGAGCGCAGGAAGCGAGTCAGGAAAGCCACGCGCTCGTCGGGTGAAAGCCTCAAAGCCTGCTCTACGGCCTGAAGGATGTCGCGCTCGTTCGGCTCGGACACGGCGTGCAGCGAAAAACGAATCCAGTATAAACGCACCGGCGCTTTTCGCGGGCGGCTGGGCGCTGCAACAACTCTTCTAGGCTATTCTGGTTCGCGCCACTGGCACGTGCGTCAGAGGCAGTGTCCTCTACAACGTCGTTCGCAAGGCCGACCGTTCCCGCATGGCCGATGGTCGCGGCCGGCGGCGGCTGGGTTGGATGTGGCGGTGCATGTTAGCGGGTCGCAGCCAACGGTCCAACAGTTCATCGCCTAGCCTTCCGCCGCGACGCCGAATAAACTCACATCCCAACGCCCGGGCGGGCGCTCCACGCGCGAGCCGCGCGCAACCGGCGGCGTAACCCAACGGCGTCAGTTTTCACTTCCCGACCGGGGAGCCGAATGGTGCTGCGCAACGGCCTGCCGCCGTCCATCTTCCGGTCCATTGCCGCGCACCTGAACCGGCGCGTCGTCTTCATCCCCATCGGCGCGCTGTCGCCGACGAAGCTGAAGAAGATCCGCGTGGTGCACGTGCTGGACAGCTATGCGCGCCGGGAGCAGGCCAAAGACTACATCTGGTAAGAAATCCCGGCTATGGATTCCAGACGCCAAGCGCGTACCAGCCGGTATCGAGACCGGCATTATCAATGCCTCGCACGTTTATGGCGCTCGTTACTCCTGAGGAGAATGTTCCACCTTGACCACGGCGCCCGAAGGCCCGTACGTCAAAACTGTGCCTTCCCATGGGCCGAAGTCGATTGGGGCTCGGAAGTTGTAAAGCTGCTCTGTCGTCGAGGCGCGCACATACGCCTGCGTGACCTGCGCAAGCTTCATGCAGAGCAGATTGCCATCGCCAGCCTTTCCCTCAAGGCCGGGCGTAATGTACGCGACTCCACAGCCCAGTAAATCGATCTTTTTGACCTTTCCCATCCACGCGCGGAAATAGCCTACGGTCTGGAGGCTGAGGTTCTCCTTACAGAGCCACATCCCCAGCCCTCCCTGCGCCACGACCGGCGCCGTGTTCTTGACAAGGTAGGGAAACCAGACATCGGGCACCTGGCGCTCGTACAAAACAGGCTCCCCTCCGTGCCCAAGGATGCGAACCCGGACATCACCTCCGTACGCTGCGGATTTTGTGACGACCCACGCCAATGCCGACGATAACGTCGCGTTCTCGTCAACTTCGAGGACCTCCCGACCTAGTGGTTTTGGCCCCTTCAGCCGGTTATCCCAAATGATCAAGTCCTGCATAACGACTCCTGCTCGTTCCTATAGCGCGCTCTGGTGCTGTCCAGGTTCGGTCAGTATACACCCTTGGTCGCCCCAGCAGGCCCGCCGCGGGCATCGGAGTGCGATGCGCTCGGCCGTTCGCTGCTTGTCGAAGATTTCGTACTACGGCAGCGTTCCGCCGCCACCGCCTGACGAGGGGTTAGGTTTGGGGCAAACGGTGTATCTGAGGCCGTCGCCGTTCAGAACGAACGAAGTCAGCACGAAATCGCGGTGCTGCGGATCGTTTGCCTTCCCGACGGCGGCCGTGTTCTTTACCAGAGTGTCCAATGCAAGGTTGCAGTTGGGGATTGACTGCGCGTTAACGATCTGGGTGACGAACGCTTCGGCCACCTTTTGCATTCCGGTCTCGACGAAGTGCTCGCAGCCGAGGCTCACGAGTTCGCCGATCAGGCTCCAGCTGATATCGACATTGACGTTGGTCAAGCTCACGTTGATCTGCAGCGCAGACTGCAATCCAGTCGCCTCAACGTTCAACTGCACGGTAAAGTCGGCCTCGGCATCGAACCAGTCAGGGACATCAATGTTCAGCGGAATATCCACGTTCACCGTGCCGGTATCGAGCGTCACAACCGGGCCGTCGCCGCGAAAGGAGAACTGGTCTGAAGCAGGAAACGTGGCGGCGATCTGATCCTTCACGACGTTCTCGAACGTCCTGGCGTCGATGGTTTCTGTCACGCATAGCGAGTCATCGACATTTACCGTCACCGATCCGATCACGCGCTCGACGAGAGGCGCTTTGGCGGTCAGCCCGAACAAACCGTTCTCGACAAGCTGAACGTTCGTGCTCCCGTTATTGCCGTGAAATGTCTTGCCATCAACGAGGAACTGCACCGGAAAATTGAAATTTGTGGGAATCTGTAACTGCCATGACAGGGTGGTGGTGGCGAACGGTGCGACCGATGGGGGGTTGGCAGTGAAGCTGAGCACTCGGATGAACCCGAGTGCATTCCACTGGTGCTCTTTCTGTGTGTTCTCGCCGCCGCCGCCGTCCTCGGGCATACGTGTCCTCCTTTTCGGAAGATTCTACGGCCACGGAGGCGGTTTGTCCAGCATCCAGTTTGCGCGTGTCGTAGTATGTGATCTGTCCGGTCCAAATTCACATATGATCTGTTTGCTTTGAGCGGCACCAATGCCGGAGTAGTTGAACACCCAAGGCAATACACCACAGTGGAAACGGCGCGGATGCTTCCGTGAGACAAAGTGGACGGCTTGGAGAGCATCATCTCGCAGCTTGAGCAACAGAGAGACGCTATTGAGCGGGCGTTGTCGGCGCTTCGGGTGGTGTTCGATTTCTGGGACTCCACTGCCCGAACGAGGACGTAGCCGCTTGCGCTGCGAGTAAGCAGCCGCACAACAGGAGTCCCACGGCTTCAGTCCGCCGATTGAACGGATGGAGATTACTTGCGGACTGGCTTCCACGCCGTAATGCCGCCGCCCGTTGGACACACCGCGTCAGCGCCGACGCCCTGAGGCTCGTCGGCAAACGACGCCACGATTTCGTCGAGACCGTCGCCATCCAGATCGGCCAACTCAACGTGCGCGCCGCGACAGCCTCCACCGTAAACCGGAACGGCGTCGTTACGCTTGAACCTGCCACTACCGTCGCCGAGGAAAACGATGGTCTGGCCCTGGCTGGTCAACAGAACCAGGTCACGGGTCCGCCGGTCGCGCAAGTGGCCGGTGGCCATGGCCAAAGCGACGTTGCGTGAACGCTCTTTCGAAAGCTGGGCGCGTTCCCATCGGCTTCCGGCGCGCGAGAAGTAGATGTCCACGATGGAGTACCAGATGTCGCTTTCGAGGGAGACGTATCCGACCGCAAGATCGTCGCGGCCATCGTTGTCGAAGTCTCCCGCCCCAACCGCATACACGTAGTGAACGGAGCCGGGAATGGGCACGACCGCGCCGGCCTGCGCGTGATCGACGCGGGAGAGATTGACGAGATCGCTACGGCCCAGCACGCTCGCGCCGGATGCCGCGTCACCATGCCCGTCGCCGTCAAAATCACCGATCGCCAGCGAATCACTATAAATTCCCGGGCTCATCGTGTAGTCAGCCCTACGCCATCCTTTGTCGCCGCCGTTCAAAAACACGAGCATGCCCGCGTCCTGCCGGCTCCTGCCAGGTACAGGGCCTTCCCACGCGGCCACCAGATCGGGCCGGCCGTCGCCGTTCCAATCGGTCACCCGGATCGCACGAGACGAGAACCCGGCGCCATGCGCTTCGACGAGCGGGCCGGCAGTCGCGTCGGTGAAGTTTCCACGCCCGTCGCCCTTGAGAATGTAGATGCCGCCGTGGTGAATGGCGAGGGCCAGATCCGGATGACCGTCGCCGTTAAAGTCGGCTACCTCGACGTCGCCGTAATCGTAAGGAAGTGATGGAAAGCGGGCTTCTTTCCAGCGGGTGAAGGACCCTTTTCCATCGCCGAGAAAGATGACCGGAAAGGACGCTTGTTTTCGCGGCGGGCCGTGGATGATATCGAGGTGGCCATCCCCATTCATGTCGGCCAGGCGAAAGCCCTCGCGCCATTGGCCGGCCGAGGGCAGTCCGAGGCCGAACGGGACGAATGTGAGCTGAGCGCGGTTTTGAGCCGTGGTCCCGGCAATGACAACCGCCAGGACCAGGCTCACAAGCATGGCAGCCCGCATCTACTCGATCGGTCCGTGAACCGCCTGGTTCGCGCTGTCGATCTGCTGAGCGCTGTGTTGGATGTTCACCAGCCTCGTACTGTCCTGTTCCACCACCTCTACCCAGGCCTGTGCCGCTGCCTGATCGGAGAGGTTCGCCGACTCTCCCGCTACCGTGGTGTTCAAACCCAGATAAATGGAACCCGAGAGCGGCGATACCGGCAGCGAAGGGCCGCCGATGGTGACTAACTGCGTGGCTGCTCCGAAAGGCTTCACGCCGGTAATGGTGGTTTCATGCTCCTGCTCGTCAAAAACGCCAATGAATTCCTGACCGAGCGGATACCAGGACGGTAGAACCCCGCAGGTGAAATAGCTCTGAGCGACCTTCGGGTCGCGCCACACAATCAGACTCGTGCTCCCCGGCAAGGCGCCGCCGGCACGCTGGTCCCGGGGCGACAACGCCACACCGGCCGGCACGGCAAAGGACCCGCTCAGGAAGCGGGCGCTGAAGTTGGTCGGAAGCGGTTCCCGGTCGTCGCTGCCGTCGAAGCCATCGAACCGCCCATAGAACGTGTAGCTCCTGGAAGGAAACGCCGTAAAGGGGTAGTTCTGGCCGACGTGAACATGCACCACATTGTCGCCGCGCCCGATGTTCTGGCCGGGATTGTAGTAATACACTTCCCCGGTGAGCTGGGTCTGGTCGGTCATGTCCCCGCTCCCACCCGAGCCGATATATCCCGCATCGGCCGGCGTTCTGGAAGTGCAGATGTTCACGGGGTCTATTGTTACATAGCCGCGCGCCACCATGTCGGAGTGATTCAGCCCCGCGCACTTTCCGCCGGCGCTCGCCGAGGCGTGGCCCGTCAGCGAATTCTGGATATGAGCAATCTGCGCCGCGGTCAAAGGGCGGGGCGGCAGCATCGGCTCCGAAAAATTCAACACGGGTGCAGACTGAGAGTTTCCACACCCGTTGTAATTGATGTCCTGCGCGAGTTGCCCTTTCGGGCTGATGGTGTCGGACGGATCCTGCCCGGCGCTGGCCGTCTGCGGGAGCATGCCGTTCAGTACGTTCCGCATGTTGATCCGTTCGACATCCCAACCGGTCAGGTAGACATTGAAGTTGAAAACCGGGACCCCCAGGTCGCTCCAGATCACCACGTGCGCCAACACGGCGCTGGGCCCGTCCTGTTCCAGGCGCGGCGTGCCGCCGTTGACGCTGAATAAGGCATCGGAGCCGCTGTTGTTAATGGTGAAAATCGTGTTCATCCCATTCGGGTTGCTGAGGTCTACCTCGAAATAAGGGATCAACAGCGTTGAGGCAGGGGTGTGCGGCAAAACGGTTGTCGAATTGGTTTGGAAGGACTTTGTGAACTGAGCCCCGGCGGTTCCCGACGCGAGCAGCGCGGCGGCAATCGGAGCGAATGTCTTCCAGAGTCTTTTCCCCGGCGAATTGAGCATGAGTTAGTCCTTTCGATTAGTTACTTCAGTCGTCGGTTGGCCAAGTAGAACTGGTTCGCCGGTAGAAAGGCGCCGCCCTCCAAAGAGGCATCGAATGGCAGGATTTCGGCTGCCCTTCGGCGAACGAAGGATTTCCCCCAAGGAAGAGGTCGCGTTTTGAATCGGTTGTGTTTGCCCGGAGCAGCCGTCCGGCGACACGCCGGCAACCGGCTATCTGCACTCCCCTGACAGCGCATGCGCCCTGACCCTCGATTCGCTCTTTACAACTGATCGGTTGAGCATCCGATGATACGCCATCTCGGAATTGAAGTCAAAGTAGAAATGACTTATCAGGGCGAAGCAGAAAATGTACCCTGTTGCCAAGGCGTCCCAGGCGCTCCAATCCCATTCACCGCGCGATCGCGTACTCGCTCTGCACCAGGCCTCCGTTATAGCAGCGCGTCGCAATGTGTTCCAGAGTGATGTCGCGGGGCAAAGGACCAAACAACGGAATACCGGCGCCGATCAGGACCGGCACCCGAGTGATGACTAAGCGGATCGATCAGTCCGGCTGCCAGGAATCGCTGAATCGTCGCGCCTCCGTCTATGTAGGCGTGTTTATACTGACGGTCTCGCAGCCGGGTGACGATTTCGCCGGGTTCGCCCGACATCTGCTCCACTGACCCTCCCTCGACCAACGAGAAATCGAGCGGATGTGCGCTCAGCACGACGACGGGCTTACTGCCGTAAGCCCAGCCGCCGAATTCCAGACGACTTCGAAGTTCTTGCGCCCGATGACCACGACATCGACGCTGGCGTAGAACTCCTCGTAGCCGTGTGGCTCCTGCCGGCCCGCGTCCAGGAAATCGAGCGTGTGATCCGGCCGTGCCAGAAAACCATCCACGCTGACGCCGCAAAAGACTGAGAGCTTCATCTCGCGTCCTCTGATTGTATTTCCCGCTTCAGGGCTGTGAGTGAGCTGGTGCAGCGATCCGTGCTTGCAAGTCCGCGAGTGCGCCAACAGCGGCCCGAGCGATCGCATGTTCCGCCTGAACTGACGACCACGGCGCCGGCGAGCAGAAGGTGGAGGGTACTGACGATCCTACAGTACCGATTCAGATGAATGGGTATTGTTTGTCCTGAAGGCGTGGAGCTATGCTGGCTACCACTCGTGATTAATGGGGCCAGCGTCTCATCGCGAGCCAGAAGGCCACGCCTCCCGGAGTGCCTAGCCGAACCAGCACGCAAACGACCCTACCGATCGAAACAGGAGCGACGTGAAATTGTGGAAGAAACGTTGCTGCCTGGCGCGTCGGTTGCCGTCGTCGCTCGCCGTCATGGCGTGAACGCGAATCAGGTTTTCCAGTGGCGTCAGCTTTATCGCGAAGGGCGGCTCGATGTGCAACCGCCGCAGCGCAACTCGGAAATTGTAGTTGCTAAACGCGGGATGCCGGCTGCGACTTGCGAGGAACACCGTTGGCACTTGATCGCCTCTAGCGCAAGATCACGCGTTCGAAAGCGCGGCTACGATATCGGCGCGGACCCGGGAAAGGATATCGCCATTGAACTTCGCATTCGTCACCTGGGGCGAACCACTTCGCGGTGTAGGGCGTACCTCCGGCTGGGACGCCGAACAGAATGCCGTTCGGTGCAGGGATGTCCGGCGAAGTTAGTTCATCGACAACCGCGACAAAGTTCGCACGGTAGTCGCGTCCGAAACGTTGCGCAGCTGCCGAGGGAGAGAGTAGGTTGAGCCGGGAGCCTCGGCCGCAGCCGTCGTAAAGCACTTCCACGGGTGTCCATTCGTACAGCGGGATGCGATGGCAAATCCACTCCGCGAGTGCGCGCGGAAAGGCCCCTTCTACTTCCGCTTTGAACGATCGCAGAACCGCCAATGGCCAACTGGCGAAAACGTCATCCTGGGCATCGAGAAGACCAGGGCGAACAAATCCGCTGGCGTCGCGCGTATCGACCACGAACTTTTCGATGTGCTTCCAAAGGTGACGGGACGATTGTAGGTTGAAGCGGACACTTCCGTTGCGCGAGCAGATCACCCAAGCGCGTTGGCGCTCGGCACGAGTGCAGTAAGTGTTCTCGATGCTGGTAGCAGCAAGCGGCGTACGACGTCCTGCGAACCCATACACCTTGTCGACGACCGCTTCCAGATCGATTCGAAAAACAGCGGCCTTTTCCGGCTGAGGGCCGTTCGGTGCAGATGCGGCAAAATGAAGAGCGACCGCAGGGTCGCTTGTCAGATCGAGACACGGTGTCGGGAAACCATAATGCTGCGGCCACCCCATTGAGCGAAACGGATCGGCGATACGCATATTCCACACCCACATGGCCATTTCCGTCATTTCGGCGAGGAAGCGCTTTTCCGCAGCTGCGAACCTTCCATCGCGGGCAAGTCTGCCGCCGCTCGAAAGAGAAGAACGAAAAAGCCCCGGCTCTCCCCGGTACAGGAACTTGGGTACCTCTTCCTCTCCCGAGCGGCCGGGAGAATCCACGGAGACATGTTTCTGCAGCCAGGCTGGAAGTGACTCTCGATACGATGCGTTTTGCCACTGGTGCAGGAAGGTGCGACCACTCTCGGCTTCGAGGATGGGAGCGAGTTCACGGAATGCGCCAAATCTGTGAACCTTCAATCGGCGCCCAATAAGACACTGTCGCGCTTTACGAAAATTCGATCACAGCGGCCGGGTAGCCATGATATACCCGTTGCGCCCCGCCGGGGCCAGGGCCGGGCAGCCACATAACTTCGTGGTATTTCGCCGGTGCCAGAACACCCTGATGCTGACCGTCCGGCTGCCGCAGTCGGCCGAAACCCAGGCCCGTCTGGAGCAGAGTGGTCTGGAACTGGCGGACTTCGACAAACGCGAAGGGGGATACCGCATCCGGCTCGGTCCTGATGACGTGCGCAGCCGCGGTGAGGTCTTGCGCGGGTTATTTGCCCTGGCCTTCCGCCGCGACGCCGAATAAACTCCCATCCCAACGCCCGGGCGGGCGCTCCACGCCCCAGCCGGCGCGTAACCGGGCGTAACGCATTATAAGAGGGCGCCCCTTTCAGCGTAGGCTGAAACGTCGGGTCGAGACCGACAGAAAGGAGCACCCTGGTGGACTGCAGAAAGTATATTGGCCTGGAT
>DASRCB010000380.1:0-24775 GCA_035653295.1 Bryobacteraceae bacterium | reverse complement strand
GGAGGTATCCGAAGCTCGACTGACCGTGTGGGTCGGTTGTGCGCGACGGCCGCTGCGCGAAGAGCAGACCGGGCCGCCAGTGAAACAGATGGTGCTGTCGAAAGGCTCCGGTGAACTGCGCGCCCAGGGTGTCGAGCAGGGTGCTCTTTCCCGCGCCGTCCGGACCGAGAACCGCGATCATGGCGCCGGTCGGGCGCAGAAACCTTCTCGCCGCGCGCGGCGCCTCGGTCAGCACGCACCAAAGCGGCGTCCATGGTTCATGCGTCAGGACGCGCCGCATCATTTTCCTGCGCAACAACGGGAGCAGCTCCGAGAGAGTTTCGCCGGCGCTGGCCGCCGCAGCCTGCTGCGCGACGCCACGGCCGAAAAGGCGAGCGCATATCTGCGTTGCCGCTGCGGGGCCAAGCTCCCGCGCGAGCCGCCCGAGTTGCCGCGCCTGCCGGTCGGAAAGCGCGCCCTTGAGCACCTTCTTGGAGAGCAGATACCGGTAACCGGCCGCAGCCGAGGGAATCCAAAAACCGCGAAACAGACGTCTGCCCTGTACCAGCTCTTCGGCCGTGGTGAGAATCAGGTTGTCTTCGCGGTGCTCGGTGATGAAGTCGATGGCGCCGGTGCCGATCGCGCCGTCCTCGTCCCAGGCAAAGACAAAATAGTATGCGTTGCGCGCGTAGTTGAACAGCTGCACGGGCCGATAGCCCTGCGCATCCAGAGCGGCCAGAACGCCGGATATGCGCCACAGGTCCTCGGCCACGATGGCCATATCCAGGTCGCTCGGCAGGTTCTCCGGAAGCTCGTCCCAGGTGTGAAGTACGCAGTAGCGCAGCCCGCGGGCGCCGAGCTCGGCAAGCACCAGAGATACGAAGGCGGCGAGCGAACGGCGCGGCGCGGATTCAACGGGTGGGGCCAGGACCGGAGTCATGTCGCTAGTAAGCTCCCCGGCCCGACAGTACTGCCAGCGGCGTCTCCAGCAGGATTTCCAGATCCAGCCCCGGAGACCAGTTGCGGATGTACTCCAGGTCCAGCTCCATCATTTTTTCGAAGGGCAGGTCGCTGCGCCCGCGGATCTGCCACAGGCAGGTGACGCCGGGCATGACCTCCGCCCTTTCCCGAGCCCAGACCGCGAACATGCGGCTGCAGCCGTCGGCATCGAGATCCCGCGCGGGCAGCGGGCGCGGGCCCACCAGGCTCATATCGCCGATCAGCACGTTAAACAGCTGCGGCAGTTCGTCAAGGCTGTAGCGCCGCATGAAGCGGCCCGCGCGGGTCACGCGCGGGTCGAAGCGAATCTTGAAAAGGTGTCCGTTCTGCTCATTGACGCCCGCCTGTTCACGGCAGGCATCCGCCCCGACGAACATGGTTCGAAACTTGAAAAACGTGAAGTGCCGGCCCCCGCGGCCCACTCGATCGGAAATGAAGAAGAGAGGCCCCGGCGAGGTCAGCTTGATGATCAGAGCCAGCACGGCGAGCACGGGGAGCAGCAGAATCAGCAGAAGCGACGCTCCGCAGATGTCCAGGACGCGCTTCGCGATGTCATGCTTGCGCGGGAACGGGCGCGGCCGCAGTTCCACCATGGCCAGGCCGCTGCCCACCCGCAGATACGGCTCGGAGCCGTCCGTATCGCAGATGCCGGCGAGCGCGTGAGCGGTTACCACACCCATGCGGCGCGCCACGCGCAGACAGTCGTTCGCCTCCTCGGGCAGAAGGCAGCCGTTGGCGACGATGATCCGATCGAGGCGTGCGCGATTGATCACTTCCGCCACGGTTGCCGTAGTGCCAAGAATCGGGGCGAAACCTGGCGTGCCGTTCTCGCCGCATCGGCGCGGCAGAATAAATCCGACAAAACGTCCCGGCGCCCCCGAGCTGGTCAGATGTTCAACGACAGATTCTGCCTCGGGACCATCGCCGGCGACGGCGATACGCTCCTGCAGCTTCAGCCGGCGGCTGATGTGGATCGACGTGGCAAGCACGCCATAATTCGCCGACAGCAGCAGGAGCAGCGTGACCGGAGCGAACAGCAGCACGAACGACCGCGCGATATCGTCGGAGCCGATCTGGCGCGAGAAGAAAGCGTAGGCGATCAGCAGAGCGTTCAGCAGGCCGGCGGCGTGCAGTACGCGTCGAAGCTGCCGTCCGGGGCGCGAAACCGGCTGCGCCGTATAGAGACGAAGCCACGCAGCGACACCGGCCCACAGAAAAACCACGACCATCGCCGAGGGAGCGTGCTGCGCCAGCGATGCCCGCGTCAGATGCCGGGCCATCAGCGGATTAAGCGCCATGCGAAGCAGAACTGTGGCGTGCCAGGCGACAAAAACGGAGACGAGATCGAACAGGAGGGCCAGCGCGCGATGCCAGGTCTTCTGCCGGAGAAACTCGATCTCGGCTCGATGCGTGATGGTCATGATCGCACCGATATCGTCGAGGAACGGCGCTGGAGAACCGCGCGCCTCAACTCCCCGTAGGCGCTTCCGGCAACCATCTTGACCAGCTGCCGCGTGCGCCATGAAAGGGCAGCGGCGATGCGCGGCCGTAACGCCCCGCGGGTCAGCGCTGACACTCGGGACGGCGGAGTCCAGGCGCGGATGGTGAAGCGGCCCAGCACCTCGCATCCGTACACTTCCGCCCGGCGTGTGGTCGGAACCTGTGTGAATAGCTGCCGAAGACCCGCCGCCGCCGCGGCTCGGGCCACCCTGCGGGAGTAAAAGCCCGAAGGCACGGAAGCGGTCACCACCGGCGCGTTGATAATCTCGGCGAGCGCCCGCACGCTCTCCGTCCACTCCCGCAGCAGATGCTCGTCGGCCATGCGGTTCATCTTGCCGACGTGCGTAACACCGTGCGCTCCGACAGTGTGCCCTCTGGCGCTCAACTCAGCGATTTGCGGAGCTCCGAGAAATCCCGCCTTGCCGATGAGGCCCGTGGAGATGAAAAAATGGCCGCGCAGGCCGGCCTGCTCGAGGGCCTCCGCGGCGCACATCGCGCCTGAACCTCCGTCGTCGAAGGTCAGGCGCACGGCATACGCCTCCGATCGGCCGCCGCGCTCGATCGCCCGCAGGTGGCTGCGAAAAGTCGCCAGGGGCAGCTTGTAGGTCTCGGCTCCCGGGCTCTGAAAACCACTTCGCCGCGCATCGCCGTCGCACAGGATGTCGTGATAGCAAAGCGTGATCGCGCGCATTCGCGAACCCCCGCTCATCCCGCTGCCGCCGCCCGCCGGCGCCCTCGGTAGTTGTACGAGGACGCCCTTGCATTCCATCCGTTGAGCACGGTTCCCAGCAGCACAGACCCATCCTCAGCGAGCTTATTGGTACACTCGGCGAGCGCTTCCGCGCTGGTCTGCCCCGAGCGGACCACCAGAATGACCCCGTCCGACAACCGCCCCAGAATTCGTGCTTCGGGAGTTTCGAGAAGCGGCGGCGTATCGATCAGGATCAGGTCGAACTCCCGGCGCAGCCGGCCCAGCAGCCGCGCCAGACGCGCGGAATACAGAAGTTCGGTCGTGTTCTCGCATTGCGGACCGCTGGGCAGGACAAAGAGCCCGCCGGAGCACGCCACTCCGAGCGCCTCGGCCGGGTAGTCTTCGATGGGGTAGGTGTCGTGCAGTATGTTGCTGAGCCCCCAGAAATTCGAGGCGCCGGATAAGGAAGCGAGGCGCGGGCGATGCAGGTCCGCATCAATCAGCAGCACGCGGCCGGTGACATCGGCCAGGGCCTCGCCGAGATTCCGCAGGATCGTAGTCTTTCCCTCGTTGGGACACGCGGAGGTAACCGCGATGACCCGCGGACCTCCACCGGCGCCGCCGAGAAAAACCAGCGACGGCAGCATGGAGCGGACCGAGTCCACAACCTGCAGCTGTCCGCCGCGCCGCAACATGGGAACCACGCCAAGCTCGCGAGTATTGGACAGCAGCTGCGTGTCGCCGGGCCGCCGCACGCGGCGATCATGCTTCTCGCCGGCGCAGGCGAAAACGACGCCTATCAGCAGGCCGGACAGAATGCCGACCGCTGTGTTCACCGCCAGATCGGGCTTGTACGGGTGTGCCGGGGGCTCCGCGGCGTCGATCACCCGCACATTGCTGGTCCGCACCGCGGACGCGATTCCCGCCTCGCGGACCCGCTGCAGCATCGAATCATAGAGCGCGCGGTCGGTGTCCACTTCGTGCCGGAGCAGGTCATACCGTACGCCCTTCTGCGCCTCATCGGCGACAATCTGCTTCTGCGCCAGGTACGCTGACTGGAGCATCTTCTCGCGAAAGCCGGCCTCGTCGTTCTCGTTCCGAATGCGCCCGACGATGGCCGCCTGGCCTTTGGCGACCTCCCCTTCGAGTTCCTGAATCTGCGCCTGCAGGCGCTGCACCTTGTAATGCTTCGGCGTGAGCGTTTTCGTCATCTCCGCCAGCTGGGCGCGCATCGTGACCAGTTGTTTCTGCGTGTCCGCGAGCCCCAGGCTGTCGAGCACCCGGGGCAAGGCATCGGGCTTCCGCGAAAGGGCGATCTGATATTCCGATTCGCGCGCGATTCGGTCTGCCTGAGCCTTGGAGTATTCGTCCTCCAGTTGGCGCAGGCGAGCCTCGGCGACAGTGCCTTTATCGTCAGCGAGGAAGGTGAGTCCCTCCGTGCGCGTGTACTCCTGAAGCCGCTCTTCAGCCTCCACCAGGCGCACTTTCAGATCCTCCATCTGGTGCGAGAGGAGCTGGATGGTATTCTGACCGTCGGCCCAGCGAGCCTCGATGGTGTGTTTGATGTATTGCGCGGCGAGAGCATTGGCGAAATCCGCGGCCAGCCGGGAGTCGGACGAATCGAAAGTGATCCGAATCAGGCGCGTGGGAGGTGAGGTTCGGACCCTGAGGCGCTGGTAGATCGCCTTCAGCGCTCCTTCGGTGTTATTCGAGGCCAGCGGCGCATCGCCACGCCATAAGGCGGCAATGCCGTCCTCCCGAAATCGCGCCGCGAAATCAGACGCTTCCGCCGCCCGCCGGACGAGCGACCGGCTCTCGAGCACATCCACCTGCGTTTGCACGTACCCCTCGGTCGAGTACAGATCGGCATTCGGTGTGACATCGCTGCGGTGCAGGAAATTCTCGTTCACGCCCTGGATTTCGAGCGAGGTCTGCGCCTGGTAAATTTTCTTCTGCGGCGCTGTCAGCACGAAGGCAGCTCCGCCGCACAACGCGGCTGCGGCGACAACTGTCACCCAGCGATGGCGGATGATGTGCCAGAAGTCCGAGAACCCGGTTGCGGCCGGCTTCGGCGCCGGGCGGATCGGAATGGACACCGGCTCCGCGCGCACGACCGCGGTGGTCTTCGGGGGCGCCTGCAAATGGCGAAAGAGTTCCATAGTGTCACTTCCAAATCAGCAGGCCGGTGCCGAGCTGGATCGCAGCCTCGACACCCCGCATGGCGACCTTTTTCCCAGTGCTGCTGGGGATGAACAGAATGTCGTCAGGACGGAGCAGGACGTCCGGCGTTTTGCCGCTCAGAATCTTTTTCACGTCGATTGCAATCTCCTCCCGTTCGGCTTTTCGCCCGCTGCCGCGCAGGATGCGGCCGGCCGACGGCGCCGCGTCGGGCAGCGGGCCCTCGGCCAGTGAGAGCGCCTGCAGCACCGAAATGCTCTGCCGTTCGTTCAAAGGAAATCCTCCAGCCTTCTTCACCTCGCCAACGACATAAACCAGGTCCGCTCGGGGAACCGATACGATGTCATTCGGCTGCAGCACGATGTTCCGCTCCGGATGGCTGTTGTCGATCACCTCGCGCAGGTTCACCTCGCCCACGAAGAAACGGCCCGTGCCATCGAGCTTTGCGCCAGGCAGCGGAATCGGCCCGCGCGATACTTCTCGCTGGATCGTGACCTGCGAGCCCGCATCGGGACGCAGGCCGCCGGCCATGGACAGAATCTCTATGAGCGTCTTCTGCCCGCGCAACTGCTGTATGCCCGGCGTGTTGACCGCGCCGATAACGGAAACAGGCTGGCTGTGATACTCCGTCACGCTTACGCTGGGACTCGGATTTACGAAGTAGTCGCGCAGACGCTCCGTGAGATCGTTCTCGAACTGCAGCACCGTGCGGCCCGAAGCCGGCACGCGTCCCAGCAGCGGCAGGGTGACCACCCCGGAAGCGTCGATGGTGAACGGCTTGCCGGCAAGCTCCTCCGCATCGATGGCCTGAATCGTGATCTGATCGCCGGGGCCCAGAACATACGGTGGCGGGGCATCGATGCCGGCGTACGCGACGGCGCACGCGACGAAGAGGGCGGCGGCCATGCGCCGCATCAGTCGCTCTCCTCATCGGCGCCGACCGGCACCGTCGGAATCGCTCCGTAGCTCGCCTGGTATTGCCTCAGCGACTCGGTCAACAGGTCCGAAAGCGCCTTCGCATAACAGGGCATGATGACGATGCGCGTGTGCGCCTCGCCGGCATCGTCCGTGTACGCCTGCCCGAAGTCGAGTAGGAACTCAAACGCGTTGTAGCCCACCATGAAGGAGTTGCTGTATCGCCCTTCGACCCGGGCCGGGGTTCGCGTGGCAGCTTCGATGCCCATTTGGTTCGGACAGATAAGCACACGCCGTGCCGACTCGCATGTCCCATCGAATGAACAGGCAGCGGTCGCGAGTGTAACGGGCCGCTGTTACACTTGCGCGCGGTCCGCGAATCCTCGGTACGCGAAATGAGTCAGTTGGGTGTGTCGCCAGCGCGGTGACACTGGAGGCGTGATGTTACAGATCCGATTGCGGGTTCCGATCCAGTCCGTACTTGGCCAGCTTGCGGTAAAGCGTCATGCGCGACCACTTCAGTTGACCCGCCGCCTTGCTCTTGTTCCAGTTAGTTGCGTACAGAGCGGTAAGGAGGCGGTCCTGCTCGCTCGGGCGCACGCTGTGCCCGGGGTGGCGGTTGTGGAACCAGCTCGGTAAATCGACAACCGTGATCTGCGATTTCGGCCGGCTGATAAACACCGCTTCCAGAAGATTCCTGAGCTCACGGATGTTACCAGGCCACTCGTAAGTAAGAAGCGTTTCCATAACTTCCGGCTGCACGCCTTCGACGTGCGAGCCGAACTGGCGGTTTAATTCGGTCAGATAGTAATTAACAAGTATTGGTATATCGCTCTTGCGATCCCGTAAACGGGGCATGTGGATGCGCCCCACATTCAGGCGAAAATAGAGATCCCGGCGAAACTTATCTTCCATTGCCAGGCGGTCGAGATCGCGATTGGTTGCCACTACCACCCGTATATTGAGCGCAATCGGTTTGCGCGCTCCGAGACGCTGGATGCTTTTTTCTTCCAGGACCCGCAGCAGCCGAACCTGCGCGTAGGGGCTCAACTCGCCGATTTCGTCGAGGAAAACGGTGCCGCCATTACCCGCCTCCATTTTGCCCGGCGTCGAGGCGTGCGCTCCGGTGAATGCGCCGCGCTCGTAGCCGAATAACTCGCTTTCGAACAGAGAATCGGGGATCGCCGCGCAGTTGATGCACACCAGCGGTTTGCCGGCCCGCGCGCTCCTGCCATGGATAAGGCGCGCCACCAACTCCTTGCCCGTTCCCGTTTCCCCGGTGATCAGGACATTGCTGTCGCTCGCCGCGACGTTTTCGATGCTGGCGCGGATTTGCATCATCTCGTCGCTCTCGCCGACCAGCGAATCGCCGCTCGCCTCCGCGCCGGTGTCGCCGCAATGCCGCAGCACGCGCTCGATCAGTTCCTGTCCGCACGCAGGATGCGGAAGGTAATCGGTGGCGCCGGCGCGGAACGCCAGCAGGACCAGTTGTTCCGATGGCGCGGATGAGACGCCGATGAGACACAGGTCACCGTGTTTCTCGCGAACCTCACGCAACAGCCTGAGCCCCGCGTTCGGGCTTCGGGGATCGAGTCCTACCACCGCCGCGAGCGGACTCTGGCGCTCAACAGCCGAAAGCGCGTCTGCGAGTCCGGTGGCGACGGTTCGAAGTCCATGAGCCTCGATGCTGGCCTTTAGACGAACCGCCAGCGGCTCCTCTACATCCGTAAGAAGTATGACGCGATTACGACGAGTCACTAGGGTATCGGTGCAGCAGATCGTGCGAGTTGTCGTCAATTATAGGACGGGAAGGGGCTCGCGCGCGGCGTTTTTCAACGGTTCCGTAACAGACCAGTACCAGGTCGTACCAGGACTCTCATCGTAGGACTGTAACGTGACACGCCACCGTGAGTGCGGTGAAGTGAATTAGGTTATGATCGACTGGTCGCCGAGACGACTCTGATGTCTTACGCCTTCCGAGCGGCGAGTATCCGAGTGATCAGCTCGGCGTTCTCCCGAATCTCGTCCTTGCGGCACGGCCACATCCCGACGAAGATGCCGTCAATGGGCTTGAGGTTTTCGAATGCCGTGGTAAAGGCCTTCTCGACGCCCTCGTCCCTCATGCGGCCGGCGGCGAGCACCTTGAAAGCGAAGCACGGTTTCTTACTCTGGCGCATCACCCGGTACATCCGGTTCGGATCGCTTTGCAGGTACGTCTCCTGTGGAAGCTCCTGGAGTTCGCCGTTGAGCATCTGCTTCCATTCATCCGTGGTGCGCGTTCGATGGTACACGGAGCCGGCGTAGAAATCCACATCCCAGCCTCGCTCTTCGACATAGGCGATCACCTCAGGCTTATGCGTCCCGACACCGACAATGGTCCCAAGATCGCGCGCCTTCTTGCACCAGTCCTTGACCGATTCCATCTTTCCGGCGATGAAGGCCTTGTCCACCTCTTCTCCCTGGTTGTACATGGCCAGCGGGTGGAACTCTTTCCACGTGGGTTCGGGATCGCCGATGATCTGCGCGATGAGATTGATCTTCCCACCCTCCTCGTAATACCTGCGCATGTCATCGTGCGTGTGCCGCCAGTTGACGTAGTTGAAGGCGTTGATGCCATACACCGTGCAGCGGCGAATCGTGTCGCAGATCTTGTCCGGCGTGTACCATTGCCGCATCATGAAGTCCAGGTTCGGGCTGTAATGGGAGAACCCGTAGAACGGGTTCGTTCCCAGAACCAGGCGGCTGATCTCGGTGTTTCCGAACTTCATCTTCGGGACCTGAACCGGAGCGGCGGGCTCGCTCGTGCCCCCGGCTGCATCGAAAGCCGCCCCGCTCGCGATTCCAAGCGCCGCGCCCGCTTTCAGGAACGATCTGCGTGTGTCAGACATGTCGCCTCCCTGCGCGCGTGGGTGCAACCGTGGGGCCAGCCCGAATCGACGAGGAACGCAGGACTTAGTCGCTGTGAGGTGGCTGTTGCCCCGCGCGCTGATGAGTGAAATGGCGCGTTCGGACCCGCCCTGTGCACGCCGAGTTGCGCAGCCTTTCCTCTTGACAGACGTCGGCGCCACGCGTCATCATTCTCCCCAACTGGTGTTTCGCTGTCACGATTTAATGTAGGATGTATTACTCAGCGCCGCGGCTGCTTGTCGCGGCGCCACGGGGAGGTGGGAATGAATGCATTAAGGTTCCTGATGACACGTTCCACGCTGTGGAAGCTGTGTCTGTTTCTCGCAATTTCCGGCGCTGCGCTCGCGCAGCTCTACACCGGCTCCGTAACAGGTGTCATAAGCGATCCGTCCGGCGGCATGATCCCGAACGCGCAAGTCACCCTCACCGACGAACAGAAGGGATTCGCGTTCAATGCAACAGCGGACGCTGCCGGCCGCTATGTGCTTCGCGGTATTCCGCCCGGCATGTACAAAATCTCCGTGCAGGCGCCTGGCTTCGATACCCGAACGCAATCGGGCATCCGCCTGGACGTGAATCAGAACCTGACCCTCGATTTCTCCCTGCAGCTGGGCACGACAACGCAGACGGTCAGCATCATCGGTGAAGCGCCCCTGCTGTCCACCGAAGACGCGGTCACCGGCCAGGACATCAACCGCAAAATGATCAACGACCTGCCCCTGCTCGGCCGCGGCGTTCTGGACCTCGCGTTCCTGACCCCCGGCATCACGCAGGTGGACACGCAGTGTTCGGGCTGCACCGCGAACAATTTCATCTCCAACGGCAGCCGAAACGCCACCGCCGACGTGCTGATGGACGGCGTGACGACAACCAACTTCGAGCAGAACAGCGGAATCCAGGTTCCCACCTACACACCGTCGGTCGACGCTGTCGAGGAGTTCCGCGTACAACAATCCAGCTTCAGCGCCGAGTTCGGGTTCTCGGGCGCTACCGTCGTCAATCTCGTCACCCGCTCGGGCACCAACCAGTTCCATGGCAGCCTCTATGAATTTCTGCGCAACTCGAAACTCGATGCCAACAACTGGTTCAACAACGCCAGCGGAGTGCCCATTCCCGGTCTGAAGCAGAACAATTTTGGCGGCACTTTCGGCGGGCCGATCATAAAGAACAAGACCTTCTTCTTTTTCGATTACGAAGGCACACGGCTGCGGTCGCTTTCCACCCAGACGCTCGGCGTCCCCAGCGCGGCCGAGCGCCAGGGCAACTTCGGTGAGCTGTGCTCCTATTACGGAGGAAGCTTCGATTCCTCCGGACGCTGCTCCTCCGATGATGGCCAGCTCTGGGATCCCTATTCGGCCACCTACGACCCGAACCAGGGCGGCCCAGTCCGCTCCACGTTCATCCCGTTCAATAACCTGGCCAATTACCAAAGCCCAGGCAGCCCGGCGCTGGCGGGAACCGCGTTTCAGCCGCCGCCCACGCCCGGAAATCTGATCAATCCCGTTGCCCAGAAGCTGATGCAGTACTACCCGATGCCCAATGTGGCGGTGGGGACGTCCGCGTACAATCCCTACAACAACTGGATCGGCTCCGGCTCCAATCGCAGCAACAACGACCAGTTCGACATTAAGATCGACCACCGTTTCAGCGATAAGG
Source organism: Bryobacteraceae bacterium (assembly GCA_035653295.1). GTDB lineage: Bacteria > Acidobacteriota > Terriglobia > Bryobacterales > Bryobacteraceae > DASRCB01. The sequence goes on along the minus strand of DASRCB010000380.1, from coordinate 13,950 downwards.
ATCTGTTCAGCGCCAAGTACTCGCAGCAATGGAACACGGGCCACGGCTTCAACTGCTTCGGCAACCTTGCGGACCCCTGCAGCAACGGCCCGACTACGGGCTCCGCGCATCTGGTCGCCCTTAACCATACCCACACCTTCAGCCCCACCCTGCTGCTGACCGCCAGCTATGGGCTGACCCGTGGCGCGGCGTGGTCCAAGGGCATTCAGGCCGACTACAAGAACCTGGATCCGGTTTCGCTTCTCGGGCTGCCCTCTTACATTACGGCCTCAGGCTTCCCGAATATCCCGGCCATCGACCTCAGCAGTCAGTATGCCCAGGCCGGCGCGAGCCTGGGCAGCCAGCCCTGGGGTTACCTGCGCGAGGGCCAGGAGACGCATCATCTGCTGGCCACGGTCAACTGGGTCAAGGGCTCGCACGAGATCAAGTTCGGCGGCGAAGGTCGCATGCACCGCATCAACTTCGTGCAGCCTGGCACACCGGCGGGCTACTTCGCCTTTGATCCATCTGGCTCGTCCGAATTTCCATCCTCCGGCGGCGGTGACGCGATGGCCAGCTTCATGATGGGCGTCGGCGGCATTAACAGCTGGGGACAGTACGAAATCCCGAATTTCGTCAGCACCCAGAGTTTCCAGTACGGCGGCTTTATTCAGGACAACTGGAAAACCAGCCGCAAGCTGACCCTCAACATCGGCGTGCGATACGACATCTCGCTGCCCCGAACCGAGCGCTACAACCGCATGAACTGGTTCGACCCGACAGTCGTCTCGCCCATCCAGGTTCCCGGCCTTCCGCAACTCCATGGCGCGGAAGTCTTCGCCAGCCCGCATGACCGCCAGAACTACGCCATCGACCCGAACGACTGGCAGCCCCGCTTCGGCTTCGCCTATCAGGCATTCAAGAACACGGTGCTGCGTGGCGGATATGGAATCTTCTACTCCACCACCCGATCCGGCGCGGCGGGAACCGGTCCGCTGGGCTACCAGGGCTACGACCAGACGACGAACTGGATTCCGCTTCTGAACAGCGGCTCCGATTTGTACAACGGCGCCGTGCCCTACGCCACCCTCAGCAATCCGTTTCCGACCGGCGTGAAATTCCCGCCGGGCAGTTCGCTCGGCATGTTAAACGATATTGGCGTCGGCGCCGCTGGCCCGGTCAAGCTGTCCGCTTACGCCAAGAATCCCTACGAGCAGACCTGGAGCTTCGGCATCCAGCAGCAGCTTCCCTGGAGCATGCTGCTCGACACCAACTACATCGGCAAAAAGGGCACCCACCTCTATTTCGGGGGCGCCGGTCAGCTCGACTACCTCGGACCTCAGATCGAACACTACTCCGCCGATCAGCTCGCGGCGCTGCACACGTATGTGGCGAATCCGTTCTACGGCGTGATCACCGACCCCAACTCGCCGCTCTCTCAGCCGACGGTGCAGGCTTACCAGCTTCAGCTGCCGTACCCGCAGTACACCGGCGTTTCGGGCGACTCGCCGCCGTTTGCCAACTCCATCTACAACGCCCTTCAGGTCCGTGTCGAAAAGCGCTTCTCGTCCGGGCTGCAGTTCCTCTTCACCTACGTGTACTCGAAGTCCATCGATGAGGCCTCCAGCACCGACGGCAGCGTCACCTGGCTGGGCGGCATCACCAGCCTTCAGGACCCCAATAACCGCAACCTCGAGCGTGCAGTCTCGACCTGGGACATCCCCCAGGTGGTCCAGTTCAGCTACGATTACGAGCTGCCCATCGGCAAGGGTAAGAGATTCGGCAACAATATGCACCCGGTGCTGAACGCGGTCATCGGAGGCTGGCAGACGAACGGCATCTGGCGCTTCGACAACGGCCGCCCGATTATCCCGCTGCTGTCTGATGGTCAGTCGCTGCCGACCTACGGGGCGCAGCGCCCCAACCTGGTCGCCACGCTCAAGCGCGCCAGCGGGTCAACGAACCAGATCCTCGGCCAGTATTTCGCCAACCCCGACGCGCTGGTCACACCCGACCCCTTCACTCTCGGAACCGCGCCGCGCACCATCACCAGCGTCCGCCAGCCCGGCGCCGCTAATGCCGACCTCTCGCTGTTCAAGAACTTCCCGTTCCCGTGGCGCGAGGGCATGTACCTGCAGTATCGTTTCGAAGCGTTCAACGCGCTGAATCACCCGCAGTTCTGCGGGCCCAACACCACCGTGGACAGCGGCAACTTCGGTCAGATCAGCTGTACGGCAAACAGTCCGCGCGAGGTCCAGATGGCCCTCAAGTTCTACTGGTGACCCGGCCTTTTTGTAGTGCAAGCCTTGGGCTTGCACTCGGCTTTACCAGCAACCGCTCACCGCGGCTCGACAATCCGATGGTAACGGCCGGGCGCCAGACCCGAAACGGTCTGCGTCCGGCCATTCGGCCACCGGATCTCCGCCGTGACGCTCGCCGGCCGCGAACCCCCTAACCCAAAAATCACCCGTTTGTCGTGCGATGACAAATAGCTCGAACCGCTGGTGATCCAGCGCGACATCCGGCGGCCGTCGTGTTCCACCGTCACCCGCGCGCCGATCGCGTCGCGATTGCTCACCGTCCCCTCCAGCTCGAAACCGATCCAGACCGCGTTCTGCCCCACGTTGTTACGCAGCAGCACCGGCGAGTCGTTCAGCCGCGTGAAGATCGCATCCGCGTCGCCGTCATTATCGATATCGCCAACGGCCAGGCCGCGCGCCACGTAGCCGCGAGCGAACGCCGGACCCGCTGCCCGCGCCTCGGCGAACGAGCCGCGTCCGTCATTGGCCAGCAGCAGCGGCGGCTCGCGATAGAACACATCCCGGCGTGTGCGTTCGATGACCCGGTTCAGGTGCCCGTTCACAATGAGCAGATCCTGAGCGCCGTCGTTGTCATAATCCAGAAAGCTCGCTCCCCAGCCGACGTATGGCCGGGTCAGCGCGAGCGTGCGCTCCGTAAACGGAAACCGGCCGTTGTTGAGATACAGCGCGTGGCCCTCGTCGTTGAAGTTGGTGAGGATCAAATCCGGCCATCCGTCGCCGTCGAGGTCCGCGGCATCTACCCCCATCCCGGCCCGCGCGTTGCCGTCCATGTTGAAGGCGATCTCCGCGTCCGCGGCCGCGTCGCGAAACGTCCCGTCGCGCCGGTTCAGCAGCAACAGATTCGGTGACGCATCGCGCGCCACCACCAGATCCGGCCAACCATCCCCGTCCACGTCGATACTGACCACGCCGAGCGCCCGGCCTGCAAGTTGCGCCAGCCCCGCGCGCTGGGTGGCGTCCGTAAACGTGCCGTCGCCGTTGTTGTGATAGAGCGCCGGCGCGTCACCCTCGTACGCGGTCTGCGCGCAATACGTGGGCTCACCCTGGTAGGTGCAGTGCGGTCCGTGTTCGAACGAGAACTTCGCGTAATTGCAGATGAACAGATCGAGGCGGCCGTCGCGGTCGTAATCGATCCAGGCCGCGCTGGCGCCCCAGCGCCCTGTGTTGGCGACGCCGGCCTTCGCCGTCACGTCGGTAAACGTGCCGTCGCCATTGTTATGAAACAGCGCGCTCGTGGGATAGCCGGTGATGAAGAGATCGGGGCGACCGTCATTATCGTAATCGCCGGCGGCGACGCCCATGCCGTAGAAGCCGACGCGCGCCAGGCCCGATCCGGCAGTGATATCGCGAAAGCGACCGCCTCCCAGATTGCGATAGAGCGCGTTCTGCGGAGGCGCCGCGGCGCGTCCTCGCGGCGTCTCGCCGCCGGTGACGAGGAAAATGTCCGCCAGGCCATCGCCATCGAAATCGGCCAACGCGACTCCGCCGCCCATCGCTTCAGGGAGGAACCGGTCCGGCGATTCGCCGCTGAAGTGCTTCCACGTGATCCCCGCCTCGGCGGTGATGTCGCTGAACACGGCATCGGATCGCGGCGCGGCCGAACTCAGCAGGACCACAACCGCGGCTGTCATGACCCCGCCGACGATCACGGCGCCGTATGCGCCCATCAGCGGTCCACCGCGCCCAGCGCCGGCCCCGTGCTCGCGACGCGCGCCTCGCCCGCCTTGAGTCGCTGCCATTCCCCGCGCTCTCGGTCTGCGTCGCCGGTCCGGCCCATGCGTCGATACAACCGGCTCAGTGCAAAATGCACGCGCGCCGACTGGGAGTCCAGGCTGCCCGCCGCCTCCAGTTCCTTCTGCGCCCCGGCGAGATCGCCCGCCTCGAGCAGCGCGTTGCCCAGGCGATAGTGCGCTTCGGCAAGCGAATCGTCCAGCGCGATGGCTCTGCGAAGCAGTTCGGTCCCGCGGGCCGTGTCATCGCCGAGCCCGCGATCCAGCAGCAGCGTTCCGTAATCGGCGCGCAGAGCCGCATCGTGTGGAAACTCCTTCAACCCCTCTTCGAAATCGGCGATCGCGGCCGGCTTCATGCCGCCTTCCCATTCTGCCGTGGCCAGCCCGCGCCGCGCCTCCTCCGAGTGGGGCCGCAACGCCAGAGCGCGTTTCCAGCTCGGCACCGCGTCGGTGTAGTAGTGCAGCGTGGATTCCAGCGACGCTTTCGTCATTACCAGTTCGGCCGAATCCGGCGCATCCCGCAGTCCGGCGCTCGCCATCGCCAGAGCCTGCGGCAGATTGCCGCGCTCGATCTCCAGCCGCGACTGCGCCAGAGCCAGCCGGCTTCGCGCCGCGGCGTCGGGCGTGCGCAGCGATGAGAGAAGCGCAACTGCGGTTTCGTAATCGTGCGCCGCGATGGCTACTCCGCTGGCCTCGTATGCCAGCCGTGAACCCGCAAGCGGCTGGAGGATGGCCCGAGCCTTCTCCGGCTCATTCGTGTGGTAGTAAGAATCGGCCAGCGCGACGGCGGCCTCCGGCTTCCGCGTGGTGACCTCCGGCAGCGATTCGAGCAGCTCGATGCAGCGCGTGTAATCGTGCAGCCCGTCCGCAACCATGCCTCGCAGAAATATCGCCGCGCCGTCGCGCGGATTGCTCTTCAGCAGCAGGTCGAGATTCGTGGCTGCCTCGTGCAATTGCCCGAGTTGCCACTGATTGGCCGCCAGGTTGCGCCGCAGCAGCGGATTCTCGCCATCCAGTTGCACCGCCCGCCGGAGGTAGCCGTTCGCGCCGTGCAGATCGCCCTCCATCCCGAGCACCCCTCCCAGGCTGGTCAGCAGCGTGGGATCGCTCGGCCGCATCTCGATCGCCCGGCGCAGCTCCGCCTCGGCGCTCTTCAAATCTCTGCTCTGAACGAATTCCGCGGCGCGGTTCGCGTGCTCGTCGGCGGTTTGAGCAGCCAGCGGCAGCAGCGCCACAACAAACGGCAGCCATTTCCTCATTGCGCCGGGTGCACCGAGAAGAGCAGGTTGCCCAGCGCCGCGGGAGCCTCATCGGGGGCCTTCCTGTTCTCCGTGATCTCCTTCATCGCTGTGGCCTCCGCTTCCGCCTTCGCATCGTCTCCCATGGCGTGGTATGTGCGCCGCATGGCGTCGTGCGCGGCGACCAGCTGCGGCGAAAGCCGCAATGCCTCCTGAAGCCGCTGGAGCGCCGTCGGGTAATCGTTTCGGGCCAGCGCAATTTTGCCGGCCAGCAGATACACGTAAGGATCGCTGGAGGTCCGCTTCATCGCTTCCTCGATGGCCTTCTGCGCCGCCGCCGTATCATCGGGCGCGGCGTGCGTGATCGCGAGCGCGAGGTAGTAATAGGCTTCGGGCGTGCCGGCCCCCAGCGCGATGGCCGTCTCCAGCGCCTGGCGCGCTTCGGCCGACTGATACTGCGATTCCAGCAGCATGCCGCGCAACAGCCAGGGACGATCCCACTCCGGCCAACGCTCCTGCATGCGGTCCAGTAGCCGGCTGGCATCGTCGCGCCGATTCAGCAGCTCCAGCGTGATCGCCTGCGCCAGCGCCAGCTCGCGCTCGTCCGGCAGCAGGCGCGTGGCGGCTTCAACGAACTCCAGCGCCTGCCGATACAGGCCCCGCTTGAGCAGGAAACCAGTGGCTTCCAGATAGAGGCTGGGCCGCGCCGGCGCGGCGCGAATCCCCCGATTCAAAGCATCGGCAGCTTCCGCCACTTTGCCCATCGCATCCAGAAGCTCGGCCCGCAACAGATAGAAATCCCCCTGGCGCTCCGCCGCGGGAGTGCGGTCCAGTTCGGCGATCGCCGCTTCGGCGCTTTTGGTGTGAAACAACGCGATCGCCAGATCGAGCCTGGCCGAGGCGAGCTTCGTCGCCGCTTGGGTCAGGAACGGCAGTGCGGCCTGATACTGCTCGTGATTCAGCAGCGTTGTTCCGCATCGCACCGACAGAGCGTCGTCGCCGGAACCTGCACAGGCCTGACGCAGCAGGTCGATCCCTTCGTTGCTGTCCCCCTGCGCGAGCAGCTGGTCCGCAAGCCGAATCCGCGCGTCGGCGTTTCGCGGATTGCCGGCCACGATTCTCCGCAGATTCTCGAGGTAGCGCTCGCGCTGCTCCGCCGGCGACATGCCGAGATACTGCACCAGCCCTTCGTCAGGCCGGGGGCCTCGATCGGCAGCCTGGCTGAGCCGCGCGCGAATCGCCGCCGCCTCCTGCGTCTGCCCGGTCTTCACCAGCGCCCGATAGTACTGAAGCAGCGCCGCCGCATCGTCCGGGGCCGCCGCGACAGCCTCTTTCAGCACAGGAACGGCCTGCGGCGCGTGGCCGAGGGCCAGGTACGCCTGGCCGAGCCGGGTCAGCGCATACTGATTCCGCGGCTCCCGCTCCAACACCATCTTCAAATCCGCAACGCTGCGGTCCGGATGCTCGTTCTTCAGGTTCAGGACCGCGCGCGCGAAATGCGCATCCACCAGCGCCGGGTCGAGCCCCAGCGCGCGATCGAGGGACCGTAGCGCTTCCGCCTCGTGTCCCAGGGCTTGTGCCGTGGCCAGCTCATACCATCCCCGGGCATCGCGCGGATGCCGCGCCACATACCAGCTCAGATCGGCGAGCGCCTGCGGTGTCTGCGCCGCGCGCGCATAAGCGAATCCTCGTTCGCGCCGCGCCTCATCATCGTCGGGTTTCAGCTTCAGGTATTCATCCCACGCCGCGGCGGCATCCTGATAAAACTCCAGCCGCGCGGAGACCTGCGCCAGCAGCCGGATGATATCCGCACGCTGCGGCGCGGCGCCGCGAGCCCGGGTCAGCACCGATGCGGCCTCGATCAGCTGTTGCCGCGCCGCCAGCGCCTGCGCCAGTGCGAAGAGCGTGTCGGCGTCGCCTCGAACGGCGGCGGCGCGCGTCAGCACATCCACCGCCCGCGCCGCATCTCCGGCGCGCAGCGCAGCGACGCCCAGGTTGTAAAGGATATCGAAATCGGTGGGCTCGCCTTCGAGCGCCTGTCCGAACGATCGCTCCGCCTCTGCATACTGGCCGCATTTGGCCAGGGCGATGCCGGCCGAGAACTGCGTACGCGTGTCCTTTGCGGCGTCGGGCCCGAGCCGCTCTAGTGCGCTCTGCATATCGGCGCACCTTCCGGCCTCGGCAAGCGCCTGCGCTCTGAGCAGCAGCGTGGCGTCGTTCTCAGCCGAGGCGGGCAGGCGCTTCAGGTAATCCAGAGCTTCCGCGCCGTGCTTTGCCGCCACGCTCATTTGCGCAAGCTGCACGAGCGCGTTGACGTGACCGGGGTCAACGGCCAGCACGCGCAGAAATAATCGCCGTGCGCGAGCGCTATCGCCGCTGGCCAGCCAGTGGTTCGCCGCGTTGTTCAGTACCGGGGCTGCATCCGGCGCCAGCTTCAGCGCGCGTTCATAATAAGGGCCGGCGTCTTGATACCGCTGCTGCGAATCGAGCGCTATGCCCATCAGCATGAGCGCCTGCACGTCGCGCGGATGATCCTTCAGAAAAGCGGTCAACGCCGTCACCGCGACGTCGAACCTGCCGCTTTGCACCGCACTCGCCGCATCGTCCAGAGAAGCGGAGCTGCCCTGCGCAGACACCAGCCCCGCGGCAGCAACAAAGGTAATCAGGGCCCGAAACATCCGATCTCGATATGATAGCGACGTTACACATGACCTCCGCAATTCGCACTCTTTGTGTGCTCCTCATTCCGGCGGCAGCGCTCGCGCAGCGCGGTGGACCGCCGCAGAATGTCGTCGTCGACGCCACGCCGTCGCACGTCGTGAACCCGTTCAGCCCGCTCCAGACCCTCGGCGCCGGTATCGATCGCCTGCGCGGCGGCATCACGGATAAGGTCCTCACGCCCGAGTTCATCGCGAAAATACAATCCGCCGGCTGGCAGCCCGTCACCTATCGTCAGAACACCGAACTCTTCGCCGAAGCCTGGCACTGGAACCCCCGCGGCACGTGGAGCAACGCCGCGGCGAAAGAGGGCTACTTCGTCGGCGACGCCACGCCGACATCGGAAATGATCCGCCATTCGTGGGCCGCGCCGCTGCCGCATCGCGGCTTCACCATGGGTGACGGCGCCGGCTACTCGCGCCTCACCGACGGCGACCTGAACACGTACTGGAAAAGCAACCCGTATCTCACGCGTCAATACACCGGCGAAGACGACCATCCCCAGTGGGTCACCCTCGACATCGGCGCGCAGCGCGAAATCAACGCCATTCGCATCGCCTGGGCCGCGCCGTTTGCCGTCAAATACCGAGTCCAGTACTGGACCGGCGACCGCAACCCTTTCTACACCTCGGCTGCCGGTGTATGGAAAGACTTCCCGTTGGGATCGGTAAGCGGCGGACAGGGCGGGACCGTCACCCTGCGCCTCGCCTCCTGGATGATTCCCACACGCTGGTTGCGCATTTGGATGACCCAGTCCTCGAATACCTGCGATACCCACGGCGAGTCGGATCGCCGGAACTGCCTGGGATTCGCCATTAGCGAGCTCTACGCCGGCACGCTCTCCGACACCGGCGACTTTCAGGATCTTCTCAACCATGTGCCGAACCGCCAGCAGTCCGAAACCGTCTGCTCCTCGGTCGATCCATGGCACGCCGAATCCGACATGACCGAAAAGAGCGGCGATCAGGTCGGCTTCGATCTGTTCTTCACCAGCGGCGTCACGCGCGGCCTGCCGGCGATCGTGCCAATCGCCATGCTGTACTCCACGCCCGAAGACGCGGCCGCTGAAATTTCGTACCTGCGCGCCCGCAAATACCCGTTCCGCTACGTCGAAATGGGCGAAGAGGCCGACGGCCAGCACATGATGCCCGAGGATTACGCCGCGCTCTATATCCAGTTCGCCGCGGCCATTCACCGCGTTGTACCCGACGCGAAGCTCGGCGGCCCCTCGTTCGAAGGCGTAATCGAGGACGTCTCGGTGTGGCCCGATTCCGAAGGCCGCACCTCGTGGCTCGGCCGCTTCTTCGATTACCTGCGCACCCACGGCCGTATCGGCGAGTTCTCGTTCCTGTCCTTCGAGCATTACCCGTACGAATCCTGCAACACGACGTGGAACGACCTTTACCGCGAGCCGGAGAACATCACCCACATCATTCAGACCTACAAAGATGACGGTCTGCCCCCGAACACGCCCTTTCTGGTGACGGAAGTGAACCTCGGCGCGTCCGTCAGCGAGTCTTTCGTGGACATCATGGGCGGCCTGTGGTGGGCCGATTACACCGGCGCCTTGCTGGCCGCCGGCTCTTCCGGCAACTACTATTTCCACTACATCCCGGGTCCGCTTTCGCGCGGCTGCAACGATTCCTGGGGAACCTTCGGCCTCTTCCTCGTCGATCACGACCTGAACATCAAAGGCTACACGGCCAGTTATTTCGCCTCACAGCTGATCAACAAAGAGTGGGTTCAGCCGGTTGACGCCACGCACCGCATGTATCGCGCCGCCAGCGATGCCCGAGACGCATTCGGCAATCTGCTGGTGACCGCTTACGTGCTGGAGCGCCCGGACGGCCAGTGGTCGGCCATGCTGGTGAATAAAGACCCGCAGCGCGCGCACGGCGTGCGTATCCGGTTTACCGACGCCGCCGGCAAACCCGACCGCTACTTCACCGGCCCGGTAGACAGGATCACCTTCGGCGTGAACGAGTATCAGTGGCGCCCCGACGGGGCGGAAGGCCATGCCGACCCCGACGGTCCCCCGTCGAAATCGACGGTGCCCGGCACACGTGAGTCCATCTACGCTCTGCCCCGCGCGTCGATAACGGTCCTCCGTGGCAAAATCGCCCCTTAGGTTTTCCGATCACGCGACTTCGCAGCACATTATTTCGCCCGTAACGCGCTGCAAACAGTGCAAATCGACCTCACCGTAACGCTGCGGACGGTTCGTTTTCGGCACCCCTGACGATAAGATCCAGGCAGATAAGGAGCACTTTTCTCTCATGTCAACCGCAGCCCAGCACGCAGCCAATATCCGCAACGCGCCCCTTTCCACCGGCCCGCGCACCCCCGAAGGCAAAGCCGCGTCCAGCCGCAATGCCCTGAAGTTCGGACTCACCTCCAAACAGGTCCTCCTGCCTCATGAAGATCCAGCCGAATTCGAAGCGCTCGAGGCCACGCTTCTCGAACAGATCCAGCCCGCCGACGATGGCGAGCGTCTCCTGGTAAACGATATCGCCGTCGCGCGCTGGAAGATCCGCCGCATCGAGCTTGCCCGCGCCGCCTGGATGGAGTTCGATCTCAGCCGCCGTCGCATGGACGATCGCAATCTCGCAACGGCCTGGACCCTGCTCAGCCCGGAAATTCAGCGATTCGACAATACGCCGCCGCCGAACGGCGCGTAGTCGAGAACGCCTGGCGTAAGCTCCGCGTCCTCCAGCAGGAGCGCCGCGACCGCGAGAAACCCGCCGCCGAAGCCGCCCGCGCGAATCTCCAAAACAAACCCAATGCCCCATTGGAACAACCGCTTACGGCCGCAGTTGCCGCCCCGGTGCAGGTCTTCTCCACACCGCTGCGATCATGACCGCACGGCCAACTTGTAGTGCAAGCCTTTGGCCTGCTCGGAGCAGGCCTTTGGCCTGCTCCGTCACTGAATCGTGACCCGATCGATGCCCTTGTACCGGCTCATATCCGAGAGAATGACGCGATCGCCGGGCTTCAGCCCTTCGAGAACCTGCACCGAGTTCACCGATCCCGCTCCCAACCGAACCTTGACCCGTGTGGCGTGCGCGCCGTCGGGATCGATTTTGAATACGCCGTCTTCCGGCGGTCCAGCGGGACGGCCCACGTAAGTCACCTCCCGGAGAGTCTTCACGCGAATAACGCCATCCACCTCCTGTCCCGCGGAGGCGTCGAGCGGCTTATCCAGTGTGATGGTCGCAGCAACCGTGCCATTCACGACCTGTGAGCCGAGCTCCGTGACTTTCCCGGCCACCGTGGGGCCGTTACGTACCTGAACGGACGCGCTCTGGCCGACCTGAACCGAGTGCGACTGCGGCTCGGGCACATTCAGCTCGGCCGACCCGGCAGACGTGAGCCGGCCAGGTCCGCGAACCGCGACCAGAAGATCACCATCTTTCACTGTGTCCACCCAAATCGCGTCGCGTGAGATCACTGGGTTCGCGGCGGCGGGCTGTTGCGCCCGCGCCCAGTTCAGGTTCAGCAGGCAGCACAGGATCGCCACGCCGATCGCCAACACCGCGGGCGCCCTCGAAGCGCGCGGTTCGTCGCGAACGCCGGCGAGCCGCTGGATGCGATACATCAGCTTCCCGCCGGCGCTGGCCACGGCGAGCCGAGGCGCCGTCGCGCGGAAGCGCTCGAGCTGGGTCAGCGCCCGTGCATAACCGAGGGGATCGCCGCAGATTTCCACCGCGAGGTCGTCGCAGCATAACTCCCGCTCATCCCGAATTCGTGCCGACACCCACCAGACCGCCGGCTGATAGAAGAACAATGTCTCGGCAATGCTCTGCAGCAGGTTCACCAGATAATCGTGCCGGCGGATGTGCGCCAGCTCGTGGGCCAGCACGGCTTCGAGCTGGCCGGCGCTCAGGCTCACAAGGGAAGCCGCCGGAACCAGAATCGCGGGGCGGAGGAAGCCGATGACCGCCGGGCTGTCGACTACCGCCGACATCAGCACGCGCACCGGGCGCATGACCTTCATGTGCCGGGCCAGGCGCGATGCAGTGTCGATCAGTGAAGTTCCCGCCGGCTCACCGGCGCGCCTGAGGCTCGAAGCGTACCTGGCGCTCAAGATGAGCCGCAGCGCGCAGATCAGCACCCCCGCGGCCCAGACCGGGAGAGCCCAGGCCTCCAGCGCGGCGAGCCATTGTGGCAAGGCAGGCGCGGCTGGCGGCGGCAAACCCGCCGAGTCCGGCACCCCGAACACCTGCCCGGAGCGCGCTGGGCCGCCGGCGGGCGCATAGATGATCCACGCGGTAACGAAGGGTAATGCGGCCATGATCGCCAAGGCCGCGCAACTGGTTGCGTACCGCAGGCGCGCCGAGCTGTTGCGCTGGGCCGCGAGCGCCAACCATAACAGGAGGGATACCGCGAGCCCCTGCCACACGAAGTGCAGTAGCGCGGCGCTGATTGCGTGAGCGATAGCGGTCATTTGCCATTCCTTTCCATGCGGTCCAGCAGCGCTTCCATTTCCTCCAGCTCCGCGGGCGACGATTTGCGAGTGGCGAGGGCCTGCAGCACGAGCGCCTTGACGGAGCCGCCGAATGCGCGCTGCGCAAGGTCACTCAGTAGCTGCCGCTGCGTGTCTTCGCGCGGACGCCGCGCGCTGTATATCTGCGGCCGCGTCGTTTCGTCCCGGCTGACGAGGCCCTTCTCGTGCATGATCTGCAGAAGCTTCAGCACAGTCGTGTACCCGGTGGGCTTGACCGCATTGAGCCTCCGCTGGATGTCGCGGACCGAGGCTGGTCCGTGCTCCCACAGAACACCGAGGATCTCCAGTTCCGCGGTCGTCGGATTCGGTCGCCGGATCTTCACTGCTCCATAATGACGAAGGTCTTCGTCATTGTCAACGAAAACTTTCGTCAATGGAGACAGGGCTCAAGCAGGAAAAAGCGGATGGACTACAGCCGCAAATCGACCGAGTACTGATGCCTGGCCGCCAGCAGTTCGTCCCATGTCAGCTCGCCTCCATGATACGACGCATCGCGGCCGAGAATTGCGGTCAACGTGCTCTCTGATGCCTGCGCCGCGTTGTTGATCCACGCGCCTGATCGCACGCTCTCGACGAACCGCTTCACGTTCGTAATGGCCCCTTCCCGGAAGGTGTCGTCCTTCTCCGCGCCGTGCCACGCGTTGTCGCCGGTGATGTGCACCAGGCCGCCGTAGTGCGAATCGACGGTTCCCTTCGAGCCGAACATGCGCGCGCAGATGTCGTTATAACCCTTGGTGAACTGCACCGAGCTGTGGTCCACCATGATGTCGCCGGGATACCAGTACTGCACGGCGAAGAAGTCGTTGCAGTCGCCGAAGGTGCGCACGCGCCGGCCGCAATGGCCGTATGCCTTTACGGGATGGGCCTGCAGATACCAGTTGCCGACGTCGATGGCGTGGATGTGCTGCTCGACGATGATGTCGCCGGAGAGCACCTTGTCGCCAAGCCAGTGCCGCAGCCGGGCCTGCGCCGGGCTCAGCCCGGGAATCGGCGGCACGCTGGGAATGCCGGTGTGATAGTACATCTGGCCGAAGCCGATAGTCCCGAGGTCGCCGCGATGCACGCGCTCGGCGGCCTGCTGGAACACCGGCTGCGCGCGGGTCTGGAAATCCACCCAGAAGCTGCGCTTGCCCTCCGCGAGCTTGCCGCTCTCCTCGATGCTGAGGCACCCGGCGGTGTCCACCGCGACCGGCTTCGCCACATACACGTGCCTGCCCGCTTCCGCCGCGGCGCGCGCATGCATGGGATGGAAGTACGGCGGGCTCATCACCAGCACCGCATCGAGCTTCGACTCGGCCAGCTTCCGATACCCGTCCAGCCCGTCGTAGGCGCGCGATGCGTCCACGCGGTACTTCTCCCGCGCTTTGTCCAGCGGAACGGCGATCGGGTCGGCCAGCGCCACCACGCGCGCGCCGGTGTATTCGACGAAGAAATCGCCGACGTAGTTGCCGCGGCCGCCG
>DASRCB010000379.1:0-3822 GCA_035653295.1 Bryobacteraceae bacterium | reverse complement strand
GTCCCGTCGCAATCGAGTACGCGATGTTGCCGCACTCGAACAGAAACGGAATCACCGCCAGCGCGTGATGGGAGAAATGTCTCTGATAGTTCCAGGCCGATGCGGCGCGCATCGCTGCCGCCGCCGCCGTGATCATAGTGATGCACGCGGCGGTCCGGGAAAACCTCACCCGCCTCAGCCCTCGATCAGAGCGGATGGCGCGAGTTCGCGCCGCCGTCGCGCACGCGACAGCCGGACATAAACTACGCGCAGAGTCGCGATCACCGGCACCGAGAAGAACATGCCCGGTATCCCACCGATCTGCTCGCCCGCCAGCACCCCGAAGAGCACCAGCACGGGGTTGAGTTCCACCCCCTTGCCCATCAGGTTCGGCGACAGAACGTAATCCTGGAACAGCCGGTACACCCCCCAGAAGATCAAAAATCCGAGTATATGGCCGTAGTTCGAGAACCCTGAGACGGCGATCACGATCACCCCCGCCGCCAGCGGTCCGATCACCGGAATGAACTCAAAGAGCGCCGCGATGCCCGCCAGCAGCAGGGCGTAACCCGCGCCCGTGATCCCCAGAAACAATGAGTATGCCGTGAACGTCGCGATGGACAGAATCACCAGCGCCCGGATGTATTTGCCCAGCAGGTTGTTGACGTCGGAGAGAATGTCGTCAACGATTTGTCTCCGTGATGGGTCGGTCAGGCCCTCGACGAAGCTGTCCCGGATCGTCGGCCCGTCCTTCAGGAAAAAGAAGGCCAGAATCGGGATCAGAACAACATACAGCGCGTACTTCGCGCCGCTGAAAAGATGCAGCCCCGCTTTCTCCAGATAGGGCAGCAGATCCTTTCCGCCGCTGGCGTATTGCTGCTGGATCCAGCCGGTGATCCGCCCCCGCAGCGGCTCCAGCCAGCTCGGCAGTGGGAATCTCGAAGGCGTTGCCAGCGTACTCTGCGCCTGCCCCGGAAATTGCTTTGCGAGCGCCTCCGCCTCGTCCCCTATCTGCGCTCCGATGCTGATCCCCAGCCCCACCAGAGCCCCCACCAGCACCAGATAAACAATCGCCAGCGCCACCGTCCGCGGAATGCGCTTTGGCAGGTAGCGATCCACGATGTCCACCAGCGGAGTGAGCATGTACGCCAGGAACACGGCTACGGCAAAGACCATCAGCGTATGGCGGATGGCATACGCGGTCAGGATCAGGAGGGCAAGGAGAAACAGCGTCCAGCCAATTCGCGCGGCTCGGCCGTCGATCCCCACCATGCAGTTTAAGAATACCCCGGTATCGTCACCAAGCCCGCCTACTGTCGATTGGACATTCGGCTGAAAGCCGATTGTGGTGCGAGCCTTTGGCTTGCACACCGAATGGGGGGCAGGGCCTCGCCCGCTGTGGATTGTACATTCTGCTGAAACCCCGATTGTGGTGCGAGCCTTTGGCTTGCACGGGGAATGGGGGGCAGGGCCTCGCCCGCTGTGGATTGGACATTCTGCTGAAACCCCGATTATGGTGCGAGCCTTTGGCTTGCACAGCGAATGGGGGGCAGGGCCTCGCCCTGCGGCGGGCTCTCAGCCCGCCTCTTGCCCGCGGCAGGACTGAACTGTGCCCCTTCAGCCCGCGATTCTGCCTCCGCTCGTCTGCCTAGATACTCCGCGCAATATCCACCAGATCCCCGAACACGCCATACGCCGTCTGCTCCACTCCCGGCGAAATCGACACCGTCCCAACTGTCCCCATCAGGTCGGTATGAAGCAGAATCATGTTCGAGGTCCCGCGCACCGACGCGAGCAGATCCGTTTCCGGCAACACCTCCGCGCGGACCCGCAGCTTCACCCCGTCTCCGACCCTCCGACCCCGGCTCACCAGGCACACCGTTTTTCCCTGCGCCGCCAGCTCGCGCACCCGCTCCGGCGTCAGCCGGCCGATGCCCCGCCGGTTCACCTCCAGCGGTGTCGTGCGCGCGTCCATGAGCACGTTCGCCAGCGCCGCTGTCTTCGCCGCCGAGTCCCAGCCATCGGTGTCGAAGGTCGCGTCCGCCTCCGCCACTCCCATCCGCTGCGCCTCCCGCACCCCGTCCTCGAACGATCCGCCGGCGCGCATGGTGTCCACCACGATCTTCGATGTCGAGTTCAGCACCCCGGCGAAGCCCAGCACCCGCACCCCCGGCAGATTGCTGCGCACCATGTTGAACACCGGCGCTCCGTCCATCACCGTCGCCTCGAAACGAAACTCCACTCCCGCGGCGCGCGCCTCCTCTCGCAGCGCCGCATAGGCGTGTGCGATTGGCCCCTTGTTCGCCGTGGCCACGTGGATTCCGCGATGAAACGCCGCGCGAATGTGGGTCAACGCGGGTTCGCCGCTTGCCGGATTCAGCGTCGTCAGCTCCACTGCGATTTCCGCCTGCGTCGCATCGAGAAACTCCTCCACGGAGTTCATCTTCGGCCCAAACGTCGGCGCCGGTCCCAGTCCATGCGCGTCCAGCGCAGTCCCGTGCCGCGCGGTGTGGATGCCCACGATGCGAAACGGAAACGCCGCCTTCTGCCGATCCAGCAGCCGCGCGAACGCCTTGCCCACTCCGCCAAACCCAATGAGCGCCACTCTCACGCGATCTATGCTACCTCCATGGGCGCCATTGCCTTCCTCGAATGCAGCGTTTGCCATCGCCGCCATGCCGCCGGCGCGCCACTGAACCTCTGCGACTGCGGTGGACCGCTGCTGGTGCGCTACGATCTTGCCGCCGTTCGCTCCTCCTGGAATCGCGCCGCTCTTAGCGACGGGCCGGCGAGCATGTGGCGTTACGCGCCGGTTCTGCCGGTCTCCGACGCGGCGCACATCGTCTCCCTCGGCGAAGGCTGGACGCCTCTGTTACCCGCGCCGCGCATCGGCTCGGTCCTCGGCCTCGACGATCTCTGGATCAAGGATGAAGGACTCAACCCCACAGGCTCGTTCAAAGCCCGCGGTCTCTCCTGCGCCGTATCGATGTGCGTCGAACTCGGCCTGACGAAGCTGGCCATTCCCTCCGCCGGAAACGCCGCCGGCGCCCTTGCCGCTTATTGCGCCCGCGCCGGCCTCGAAGCCCATATCTTCATGCCCCGCGATGTGCCCCAGGCGAACTACGTCGAATGCCTCGCATACAACGCTCGCGTCACTCTCGTCGATGGCCTCATCAGCGATTGCGGCCGCATCGTCGCCGAGCGCAAACAGCGCGAGGGCTGGTTCGATATCAGCACGCTCAAAGAACCGTATCGCATTGAAGGCAAGAAGACTATGGGATACGAAGTGGCCGAGCAGTTCGCCTGGGAGCTGCCCGATGCGATACTTTATCCCGCCGGCGGCGGCGTCGGCCTGATCGGGATGTGGAAGGCCTTCGCCGAAATGGAGCAGCTCGGCTGGATCGGAACCAAGCGTCCAAAAATGATCGCCGTCCAGAGCGCCGGCTGCGCGCCTGTCGTGCGCGCCTTCGAGCAGGGCGGCGAAGAGAGCCGTTTCTGGGAAAACGCCCATACCGTTGCCGCCGGTCTGCGTGTTCCCCGGCCGCTCGGTGATCGCCTCATGCTTCAGGCCATCCGCGAAAGCGGAGGCGGCGCCGTCGCGGTCAGCGATGAGAGCCTCATGGACGCCGCAATCCAGCTGGCCGCCGCGGAAGGAATGTTCATCGCCCCAGAAGGCGGCGCCTGCATCGCCGCGCTGCCGATTCTGCGCGACCACGGTGTCCTGAAGCCGCATGATCGCATCGTCGTCTACAACACCGGCTCCGGCCTGAAGTACCTCGAGGCGTACTCCACCCGCTTCCCCCGCACCGCCGCCTCAGAGCAGGACAAGCTGGGCGGCTTGAT
>DASRCB010000378.1:0-20586 GCA_035653295.1 Bryobacteraceae bacterium | reverse complement strand
CGGCGAGCTGGTGCTCAACGAGGACGTGATCCGTCATCTGCAAATCTCGCGCGGGATGATCGACGCTGTCGCAGCGCGCGAGGCGCAGGAAATCGCCCGCCGCGAACGAGCGTACCGGGACGACCTGCCGCCGCCGCATGTCGCCGGCCGCGTTTGCATTCTGGTGGACGATGGTCTGGCAACCGGATCAACGATGAAAGCCGCCGTCGCCGCCCTGCGCCACAAGCAGGCCGCGCGAATCGTAGTCGCGGTTCCGGTGGCTCCGCAAAGTGTGGTGGAGGAGTTCCGGTCGCTGGCGGACGAGATCGTGTGTGTCGATGCGCCGGAGGACTTCTACGCGGTAAGCGCGTGGTACGCGGATTTCGCGCAAACGAGCGACGCAGAAGTGCGGCAGTTGCTGGCCGCCGCGGGGCAGCACGATGGCGTCCGGCCCTGAGCCAATCCCGGTCGCAATCCCGCCGACCGGTCTGGAAGGCGACCTCACCATTCCGCCGCAGGCGCGCGGTGTCGTGCTGTTCGCGCACGGCAGCGGAAGCAGCCGTTTCAGCCCGCGAAATCGATACGTAGCTGCAATGCTGCAGCAGGCCGGACTCGCCACCCTGCTGATCGACCTGCTCACGGCCGCCGAGGAGGAGGTAGATGATGTCACGCGCGAGCTGCGGTTCGACATCGGCATGCTCGCGGGGCGGCTCATCGAGGCGGCCGAGTGGCTTTCGAGTCACCCGGCGACCGGGCGGCTGGATATCGGGTGCTTCGGCGCCAGCACTGGCGGCGGCGCGGCTCTGGTCGCGGCGGCGGAGCGGCCCGAGTTCATTCGCGCCGTGGTGTCGCGCGGCGGGCGGCCGGATCTGGCGCGTGAGGCGCTGTCAGCTGTGCAGGCGCCAACCCTGCTGATCGTCGGAGCGCGGGACACTCCGGTTATCGAGATGAATCGCGTGGCGTTCGAACAACTGCAGTGCGTAAAGCGCATGGACATCGTGCCCGGCGCGACGCATCTTTTTGAAGAGCCCGGCAAGCTGGACGATGTCGCACGCCTGGCGCGCGACTGGTTTGTGCGCCATCTGCGGTCCCGCTGAGGCGCAGGCGCGCCGGTTCTCCGCACATGTCCACGTCGCGGGGCGCAGCAAAGCGGCGATTGCCAGAAACGTTGTGACGGATCGCCCGGAGCCGTGAGGGGCTCAGCCGGATTTCATCGCTATCCCGGTTGACAGCCTCTCACGGAGACCACCACATGTCATTCCCAAAGTACGCAGCAGTTCCTTTTGCCGCCTGTCTGCTGATGGCGCAGGCGGGGGCGACCACGATCATTCAGTCCGCCGGGAATTCACAGTCCAGCGAACCACTCGGCTATTATGCGCCGTATGCTTCCGACGGCCTCACGCCAATGGTGTATGCGGTGGAGTGGACGCAGAACGCGACCTACACCGGCGTGGATTTCTTCGCGAACCTGTTCACGGTCGGAAGCCCGGGGACGGCCAATTACGCGCTCGTCACGGCCATCGGCCCGGGGACGAGTTTCGCGGCGGACGGAATCGCTCGAGGCTCAGTTACGACGCCGACCAATCCGACCGATGTGGATCTGTTTCATCTCGGGTCCCTCGGCCCGGGGACGTATTATCTGGTGCTGGACAGTCCCGTGCCAAATACGGCGTGGCAGTATAACTACCCGATTCAGGGGAATTACACGACCGCACCGGGCGTGACGTTTGTGGGTGACCAGTGGTCTTATGGCGCATCGATCAACAGCGGATATACGGCTGGGTCGAACTTTTCGGGCACATCGTTGCCTGTTGAGTTCGCGGTCACCGGCACGATGGCTACGCCTGAGCCGGCCACCTTTGGCGTGATCGGTATCGGCCTGATCGGCGTTGCTGTGCTGGTATGGATGACGCGGCGCCGGTTAGCGGGCGCGGAGCAGGGCGTTACTGCTTCAGAGACGCCATGTCGATGGCGAAGCGGTATTTGACGTCGCTCCGCAGCAGCCGGTCGTAAGCCTCGTTGATCTGCTGCATGGCGATCATTTCGATGTCGCTGACGATGCCGTGCTCGGCGCAGAAATCGAGCATTTCCTGCGTCTCGGCGATGCCGCCGATCAGCGATCCGGCGAACTGCTTCCGGGGAAACAGGAGGTTGAAAACGCTGACCCGCAGGGGCTCGGCGGGCGCGCCCACCTGCACCAGCGTTCCGTCCAGCTTCAACAGCTTCAGATACTCGTTAATGTCGTGCTGGGCGGAGACAGCGTCGAGAATGAAGTCGAAGCTGTTGGCGTGTTTCGCCATGTCGCCGCTGGTGGACACAATGACTTCATCCGCGCCGAGGCGCTTTGCGTCCTCGGCTTTGCGCGGCGAGGTGGTGAAGAGTGCGACGTGCGCGCCAAAGGCATGCGCGAACTTGAGGGCCATGTGGCCGAGCCCGCCGAGTCCGACGACGCCGACCTTCTGGCCTGCGCCTACGTTCCAGTGCCGCAGGGGCGAATATGTTGTGATACCGGCGCAGAGCAGGGGAGCGGTCGCGGCGAGGTCGAGTTTGCCGGAGATCTTCAGCACGAAGGCCTGATCCACGACGATGTTTTCCGAGTAGCCGCCGTACGTCATGCCACTGAGGTGCTTATCCTCGCTGTTATAGGTGAGGGTCAGAGAGTTTTCGCAGTACTGTTCGAGCCCGCGTCTGCAGCTCGAGCACACGCGGCACGAATCCACCATGCATCCCACGCCGGCGAGATCGCCCGGCTTGAACTTTGTCACGTTGTTACCCACGGCAGTGACGCGACCGACAATCTCATGTCCGGGTACGACCGGATATCTTGTGCCCTGCCATTCGTTGCGCGCGGTGTGCAGATCGGAGTGGCACACGCCGCAGAACAGGATTTCAATGGCCACGTCATCGGGCGTGGGCTCGCGCCGCCGGATGCTCCAGGGCGCGAGCGGCGAAGTTGCCGCCTGAGCCGCGTATGCCTTTGTCACACCGGGCGCCGTTGACGCGGAGGATGTCGTCGGAATTGTGAGTGTGGACATGTTACAGGAATAAGATTCCGCTCCCGCGCGCCCGGATGCACGCGGAAGGGGGATTCGGGTTACTTGCCTGCTTGTATGTTTTGCACCAGAATTCTCCTTCCAGCGGCCACCCGAGGTGCAGTGGACCAACGCGCCGCGGAATGGAGAGATCCCGGTCACGCAGGATCTGCTCATTCACTTCACGGCTGCGGCGGGCTCGCAGGTTGGCATTGGCGGAGCGACGGGCACGGTCGTGGAGGCGGATTTCACCAATACGGGCGGCTGAACGCAAAGCTCGGCTCCAAGTGACAGCGTGGGCCAAATAGCGCGCTCCACGTGGGCCCTCCGTTAAACTGACAATGTGGCGGCCAACCGCAATGGCGCGGGAAACGCGCCCGCCAACCCGCTCCTGAAGACCGCCGCGGAAGTGGCCAGCGCACCCGGTCTGCGCGAATGCCTGCAGTTCTTCAGTCGTGAAAAACAGTGGATTAATGATCAGCATCTGCAGCTGTGCCGTGTGCCGGCGCCGACCTTTTTCGAGCAAAAGCGCGCGGAATGGATGCAGCGCCAGTTCGCCTCGCTCGGCTGTGACGCATCGGTGGATCGCGGAGGCAACGTAATCGCCTTTCCGCACGGCAAAGCGGGTGGGCCGCTGATCGCCATCACCGCGCATCTCGACACCGTGCTGGCGCCGCGCAACTCCGAAACGGAGGTCACGTGGGGTCCCGATGGGCGTTTCCACGGGCCCGGCGTTTCCGACAATGGCGCTGGCCTCGCGGCCCTGCTGGCCCTCGCCGCCGCCCTCCGCTCCTGTGACGAAAGCATCGCCGGCGCCGCCGCCGCTTCCATCGTCTTCATCGCCAACGTTGGCGAGGAAGGGGAAGGCAACCTCGGCGGCATGCGCTATCTCTGCCGCCAGTCGCCTTTGGCCGATCGCTTCGCCGCGTTTCTTGTTCTCGACGGCCCCGGAACGGACCACATTACCTGCCAGGCCCTGGCCAGCCGCCGATTCGACGTCACCATCAGCGGCCCCGGCGGCCACAGCTGGAGCGATTACGGTATCGGCAACCCCGTCCACGCGCTCAGCCGCGCCATCGCGCTCTTTGCCGACACGCCCCTCCACAGTAACGGCGGCCCGCGCTCATCGTTTAATTTCGGCATTGTTGAAGGCGGCCTGAGCATCAACTCGATTCCCACCAGCGCGCGCACCAAGCTCGATATCCGTTCCGAAAGCCCGCATAAACTGGACGACCTGTCGCTTGCACTCACCAACTGTGTGGAGCGTGCGGTGGAAATGGAAAACGACCGCGCTACCGGCGGGCGCGTGACCGCTTTGGTTCGCGAGATCGGCTCCCGTCCCGGCGGGCGGCTGGCGAACGACGCGCCGATCCTGAATGCGCTGCGAGCGGTGGACGCGCAGCTCGGCATCCGCGCACAGATCGACTGCGCCTCGACGGACGCGAACATCCCGCTGTCCCTCGGTCTTCAGGCCGTCTCAATCGGTGCGGGCGGCCTCGGCGGAGGCGCGCACACCCCCGCGGAATGGTACAGTCCCGAACGCCGCGAGCTGGGTCTCCGGCGTGTACTGCTCGCGCTCGCGCTGCTGTTGCGTTCTCTGCCACTTCCAGTCGCCGCCGGAACGGCGGAATGAGCGCCGCCCCGCCGCGCTGGCGGACGGATTTCTCCCTCGCCCTCGTCTGCCTTACGTGGGGCGCCACGTTCATCATCGTCAAGGAAGCGCTGGCGGACGCCTCGACCCTGCTGTTTCTGGCCATCCGCTTCAGCATGGCCGCGGCGGCTCTCGCCATCATCCTCCATCGCCGCATCCGGCGAGGCAAAGCGGCGCGTCTCGCGCTGCGCGGCGGGCTGATCGCCGGCGTTTTCCTTTTCGCCGGATACGCGTTCCAAACCCTCGGTCTGAATTACAC
This sequence comes from Bryobacteraceae bacterium, assembly GCA_035653295.1. GTDB lineage: Bacteria > Acidobacteriota > Terriglobia > Bryobacterales > Bryobacteraceae > DASRCB01. The sequence continues at coordinate 15,665 of DASRCB010000378.1, read as the reverse complement.
CGGCGCATCGAAGGCCGCGTTCATCACCGGGCTTTACATCCCGCTTGTTCCGCTGGTCGGCGCAGTGATCTATCGGCGCCTGCCCACCGCGAGCGAGGCGTTCGGCGTGCTGTTGGCGGCCGTGGGCATGGGCCTGATGACGTTCGAGCCCGGCGCGGGCGGCGTCAATCGGGGCGACCTGCTGGTCGGCGGCTGCGCGGTCGCCTTCGCGTTCCACATCGTGATACTTGGCCACTTTGCGAAGGACGCGGACACGTCCGCTCTCGCCGTGACACAGATCGCCACCTGCGCCCTTCTCTCCGCGGCATCCTTCTGGTGGGCCGACCCCGTGCATCTCCACTGGACTCCACGCCTGGTTACCGCGCTGCTCATCACCAGCCTCCTGGCCACCGCCTTCGCGTTCGCTGTCCAGACCTGGGCGCAGCAGTACAGCAGCCCGACCCGCACGGCCATCATCTTCTCCCTCGAGCCGGTATTCGCCTGGGCTGCGTCATGGATCGTAGCCGGTGAACTGCTCAGTCATCGCGCGCTGGCGGGCGCCGCGCTCATCATGGCCGGCATTCTCGCCGTTGAGCTGAAACCGTTCCGCCGCGCCGCTCATCCCTCGTCTTAGCCCGTTTGTCCGTATAATTGGAAAATGGTCGGTCTGTGACGAGGGGCGCAGACCGCTCGGGAAAGGCTCGGAAGAAGCGCTGATGACTCTGCTTAAAATCGTCCAGCGACAGAAACTGCTCTCCCTGGGGCTGTTGATGCTGACGCTGGCCATTGGAATCATGATCGGAACGCTGGTCAACACCGGCGTTCATGCCGCGCGGACGCAATCGGCCGCGCCGGACGCCACCCCGCTGCACGTTCCCGACCGAGTCGTTCTGGGCAATGAATTCACCAAGCTCGCGAAAAGCGTGGACCCGTCGGTGGTGAACATCACCGCCGACTACACGCCGAAAGCCTCCGCCTCCAACCCGCATAAGAAGGGTCAGGGTGGCGAAGATCAGGACGACGACGGAATGGACCTGTTCCGCCGCTTCTTCCATGGCGATGGAGAAAGCCCTTCCCCCTCGTTCCGCCGCCAGCAGTCCGGCAGCGGGTTCATCGTCGATAAGAACGGCTACATCCTTACGAATAATCACGTGGTGGAAAAAGTCGACCGCATCCGCGTGAAGCTGCATGGCGACGATACGGAATACAAGGCGCATCTGATCGGGTTCGACGTGGAAACTGACCTCGCCGTCATCAAGATCGATCCGAGAAGTTCGCTCACTCCCGTGGTCATCGGCAATTCCGACGAGATGCAGGTGGGCGACTGGGCGGTCGCCATCGGCTCCCCGTTCGGACTGGAAGCGTCGGTGACGGCGGGCATTATCAGCGCCACGGGCCGTGATATCGGCGCCCGCCAGTTCCAGCGCTTTATCCAGACCGATGCGGCCATCAACCCCGGCAACAGCGGCGGTCCGCTGCTGAACATCCGCGGGGAGGTGATCGGGGTCAACACCATGATCGCCACCCAGACCGGCGGATATCAGGGTATCGGCTTCGCGCTGCCCATCAACATGGCGGTGCGTGTGTATAACGACATCATCCGCAGCGGGCGCGTGACGCGCGGTTCCATCGGCATCGTGCTGGCGAATGGCGAAAAGCCGGAACTGCTGAAGGCCCTTGGCGCGAAAAACGGCGTGCTGGTGCAGAGCGTGGAGAAGGGCGGTCCCGCGGATAAGGCCGGCATTAAAGACGACGACATTATCACCGCGATCAACGGCAAAGCGGTGAAGGACGGCGACGATCTGGTGAACCAGGTGGCCAGCTCACCAATCGGCTCGGTGTCCACGATGACTGTCGATCGCGACGGGAAGAAGATGGATTTCCGGGTCACGATCGGCGACCGCGCCGAAGTCTTTAAGAATAATCCCCGTTTTGCCGACCAGCAGGATGAGACGGAAGAGCCCAGCCCGGACACGACCACGCAGGCCCGCTTCGGGATCAAGATTCGAACCCTCACCGATGCCGATCGCGAGAGCATGGGACTGCCGCAGGGCCGGCAGGGCGTGCTGGTGACAAGTGTCGATCCCGAGTCCTTCGCCGAGGACATCGACATCCACGACAAGGACGTGATCATCGCCATTAATCGGCAGCCGGTCAATTCGGTTGATGACGTGCGCCGGATCCAAAGCAAGCTGCAGCCAGGCGACGCGGTAGCCTTCCGCATCATGCGCATGCAGTCGCTGGATCAGAAGCGCGCCCCGCAATGGCTGACGCTGTACGCGTCAGGCACGCTGCCGCGGTAGTTAGCATTGTGGCAGGCGAAACGGCCTGCCACACCTACAACAAGCGCTGGCCGGCAATGCTGGCTTCGTAGCCGCCGTAGCTCTCCAGCTCTCTGCGAAACGCCGAGCGCGTGAGCGTATCCAGAACGGTCTGCATTGCCGGCAATTCCAGGTGCTGGCGCTGAATGATGAGGTCGTACCGCTCCCGCAGGATTTCAATGAACCCCAGTCCCAGCGCGCGCGCGGCGGCCCGGGTGGCCACGCAGGCATCCGCCGCGCCCGAGTGAACGCGCCATGCAGCCGGCAAATGCCCGTGGACCTCGTCATCGTATCCGCGCACCGACATGCGGTTGATACCCAGCTGCCCGAGGCTCATATCCAGCAGATGACGGCCGCCGGAGCCTCGTTCGCGATTGACGATGGTGATGTCCGGCCTCGCGAACGCGGCGACGGTTTGAATGCCTTTGGGGTTCCCGCGTGCGGTCACGATACCTGCTTCCCAGATCGCGAACGAAATCACGGTGACCGAATCCTCGGGAAAAATACGGTGTACGCGTGGCAGGTTCGATTCCCCAGTCGTTTCGTCGCGCAGATGCGAGCCGGCGATGTGAACGCAGCCGTCCCGAAGCAGTTCAATGCTTTCTGAGCTGTTGCGATGCGCGAGCACAAGCTCCACGCCGGCAGCCCGTACATGACGCGCGAGCACGGACATTCCCGGATCGCACCCGGCCACCAGCAGCCGGTTCGCAGGTGGTCTTCCGGCCCGCGCGGAGCGGACCTTCAGATCGCGCGCGAGGATGCCATCGCATGCCGGCAGAAACCACTCCATCGCAGAAGGACCGCAGGCCATCAACCGCCGATCGACCCGGCAAAGCTGCACCGGTTGCCCGGGTACGAGTTGGTCGGAGCCGGGCAGGAAAGTCACTTCTTCCGACGGCGGTTTCGGCGGCGCGGGAAGCGTAAACAGCTCTTCGACAGAGGCGTCCAATGCGCGGGCCAGCCGCAGCGCAACCGCCGTGTTCGGCGTAAAACTACCGTTCTCGATCGAGTAAACCGTCTGCCGCGAGATGCCGGCGGCCTGAGCGAGGTCCGCGGCGGACATTCCGCGCTTCTCCCTCACTCGCGCCAGGTGGCTTTCTACCATAGCAGCTTGACTCCGAATTGTATCTGTCGCGACGTGGTGGACGTACTGGTGATCACTCCGGCGGTGGGTGAAACCCCGGCCGGCGTAAAGGTCACCGCATTCGGGGTATTGAAATTCGCCCGGTTCAGCAGATTGAAGACCTCGGCGCGAAACTGCAGCCGCAGTTGATCGCGCGCCACCAGGTCGCGCAGCAGCGAGAAGTCCCACGTCGCCAGCCCGGGCCCCATGAGCGTGTCGCGGCCGAGATTGCCGTAAAAGCCGCTGTTAATCGGCACGGGCAGGAACGCCGCGGGATTGAACCACTTCTCGGGCGTCCCGAGAATCACCGGGCCCGTAAAGGCCGGATTTACGAAGGGACGAACCGGGTTCCGCGAGTCGCCGTTGTTGGATGGGTTGTAGCTGAGCTGAGGCGTGAACGGGAAGCCGCTCTGCATCGTGACCATCGAGTTCAGCGTCCAGTTACGCACGCTATACGTGGCGGCAATCGCGGCTGCATTTCTGACATCGAAATTCGCGAGCCCACGGTCCGCCCTGAGATTGAACGGGTTCGAGGCCAGCGCCGGCTCGCCTCCGGAGGTGGTCGCGTTCAGCGAATCTCCATCGTCAATCGTCTTCGACCAGGTATACACGCCTCTCACGGATAATCCACGGCTGAACCGGCGCGTAAACTCCAGCTGCAGGGCATTGTAGGAGCTGTCGCCCCAGGAGAAGTAGGTCCACGTGTTGGCGATGGACGGATTCGCACGCACGCTGGTCGGCAGATAATACGTTCCCGCCGGAACCGGTGTCCGCGCGATTCCGGCGGGAAATGCAGCGGAGTAAGTTGCGGGGCACGGCGCCGCCGGGCAGATAACCGGGAAGGGCTCATTTGCATCGATGCCTATGATTTCGTGATAACCGTGCGAGCCCACGTAGCCGGCGCTGAAGACCATGTTGTCCGATAACTCCTGCTCGATCCGAAACGACCAGCTGACCAGGGTGGGCGTTTTCAGGTCTGGCTGAATCCCGCCGGGGACCAGTCTCGCTCCGGCCGTGGAGGTGACCGGCAGCTTCGAGACAGGCGCGTTGGGGAGGCTGTAAGTGGGGTTGAAGGGCGCATTCTGATCGGTGCGGTAGCCCAGCGCATCCTGAAGATCGTTATACATGCCGAACCCGGCGCGAATCACCGTCCCGCGGCCGAACGGGGTCCACGTCACGCCCGCTCTCGGCTGAGGGAGAAACTTCGCGTGATTGATGAGCATCGCATCATCGCCGATGTGCGGCTCGCTGGAAATAACGCCGCCGGCGAAGGTGTAAGTCGCGGCCCGGCCGTGCGCCTCATTCCAGCCGCTGCTCGATTCGGCGCGGAAGCCGAGTGTAAGACTGAGCGACGGGCTGACTCGAAATACGTCGTGCACATACCCGGCCCCGAACCAGGATCGCCAGCCGAGCGGAGTCGGGGCCGGATCGAATAACAAACTGCCGATCGTGCCCGCCAGGAAAGTCTGCAGACTGGAGAACGTCGCCTGGCCATACTGGCTCAGCGCCAGGTTCTCGTTCGATCGCAGCCGCTGCAACCACGCGCCGATAGTGACCTGATGCCGGCCGGCGGTGACTGAAACGCGATCTTCCCCGGTAAACAGGTTCCGCGCGATGTCGAGATTGCTGCCATTGTTGCTGCCGGCGAGGCTCAGTTGCGCCGTCGGATTCGACGCAGCGCTGCCGCCCACCACAATCGCGCCCACCGGCCGTCCTGCAAGAAAACCCGGCAGACTGGCGGCCGGCGTGCTTGGCGTGGGCTCGCCGGTAAAAAAGTAACCGGCGCGCGAGAAGCCCATGCGCGCGGCGTTCAGCACACGCGGCGAGAATACGTGTGTTTCCTCGAGGCTTGCCACCTGCTCGCGCAGGCTTTCGGCGTCTGCACTGTAGAGATTGGTGCTGGTGGGCGTGAAATCTTCGCTGTCGTCGATGGTGTACACGGCATTCAGGGTGTCGCGGCCGGAGAAGACCTGATCGAGGCGCGCCGTGCCGAAGTCGTCGCGAATCGTCTGCAAGGGATTGTTGAATGCTTCCGAAATTCCGCCGAAATCGGGAGCGCCCGGCGTGGGCGCCGGCCATGCATCGATCAGCGGCGAGATGCCTATGAATGCGAGGCCCGACGCGGGGCAGGGCTTCGGCGCCGGCGTTACCAGCTTGCAGGGCAGATAGCCCTGGCGCGCTTCGTTATCGGGCACAAGATCGACGCCCGTCTGATGCAGGTGCTGCCGAAAACCTTCGTAGTTCCCGAAAAGGAACGTTCGGTCACGACGGATGGGGCCGCCGAGAGCCGCGCCGAACTGATTGCGCGTGAATCCGGGGACCGACGGGCCGTCGAAAAAGTTGCGCGCATCCAGCGCGCTGTTACGCAGGTATTCGTACAGCGAGCCGTGAAAATCGTTCGTTCCCGCATGGGTCACGATCAGCACCTGCGCGCCCGGCCGCTTGCCGTACTCGGCGTCGTAGGAATCGCGCAGCACGCTGAATTCGCGCACCGCGTCCACGCCCAGCAGTTGCTGGCTCGTTCCCCCGGGCTGCATGTTGTTTTCCGCCGCGCCCGTGAACTCGATTCCGTTCAGCAGGAACAGATTCTGCTGCGGGCGGTTCCCCTCGACTGCGAAGTTATTTCCCACCGTGGAGTTCGAGACGCCTATGCCGCCGGTCTTCTCCCAGGTGAAATTCACCACGCCGGGGTCGAGGGTCATCAGTTCGTCGTAGCTGCGGCCGTTCAGCGGCAGTTCTTTGATGGCGCGCTCGGAGACGAGGCCGGAAATCTCGGCGGCGCCGAGCCCCAGCAACGGGGCATCGCCGCGGACCTCAACCTGTTCGGTTGAAGCGCCGACGCGCAGTTCGAGATCGACCGTCGCGCTCTGCCCCACGACGAGGTCGATGCCCCGGCGCACCTGTTCGGCGAAACCGTTCTTGGTTGCGCGGATCTCGTACGCGCCAACCGGCAGGGCAGGGAACTCGAAGTCGCCCCGGGCGTCGGTGAGGACCTGGCGTGCGGCGCCGGTATCGGAGTTGGTCGCCGTAACCGTGGCGGAGGCGACGACCGCGCCTGTCTGGTCCCGAATCGTCCCGGACAGAATTGCCGAGACCTGGCAGAAAGCGGGAGCTGCGGCGAGCAGGAGAAGCCATCGCAAAGGCGTCATGTCGCGTATACGTGACAGTGTAACGTATACGCGACACTCAGCTTTTCAGCTCAATACGCTCAATCTCGAACTCTGGAATTCGCAGTCGGGCGATCGTAATCGGCAGCCGAAACCGCCGCGGTCCGGCGCTGCCCGGATTGATGTAGAGCACGCCGTTGCGCTCGGTCGTGGAGAATTTGTGCGAATGGCCGCTGACGACTGCACGAAAGCCGGCGGCCGTGGGATCGAGATCGAGGTCATGGACGTCGTGCAGAACATAGATACGCGCCTCGCCCGCGTGCGCGACGGCGGTGGCCGGCAGCGCGGATGCGGGCGGATGCTTATCGATGTTGCCTTTCACTGCGACAACCGGCGCGAGCGCGTGAAGCCGGAGGAGCACGTCGCCGGGACCGACATCGCCGGCGTGAATGATCAAATCCGAACCGCGCAGCGCTTCCTCGGCTTCGTCGCGCAGCAGCCCGTGCGTATCGGAGATCAGGCCGACGATCATCAGTCCAGAGTCTTGCGGAAGCGGAACGCGCTGAGCGAGAGAATGAGCACGCCGAAAATGGCCAGGGCGAGCATCTCCGGCCACAGCACCGACACCCCGGCGCCCTTCAGGAAGACGCCGCGCACGATGGTCATGAAATAGCGCACCGGATTGACGTAAGTGAGGTACTGCGCTGGAAGCGGCATGTTGCGGATGGGGAATGCGAAGCCGCTCAGCAGAAATGCAGGCATGAAGAACAGGAAGGTGGTCAGCATGGCCTGCTGCTGGGTGCGCGAGATGGTGGACATGAACAGACCCGACCCCAGCGTGGTCATCAGGAACAGCAGACTGGCGAGCAACAGCGTGAACATGTTGCCGCGGAACGGAACACGGAAGAGGGTCAGGGCCACGGCGACGACGAGGCACATGTCCACCAGCCCGACAATGGCGAACGGCAGTGTTTTTCCGAGCATGAGCTCGAGGGGCCGGATGGGCGTCACCATGAGCTGCTCCATGGTGCCGATCTCCTTCTCTCGCACGATGGCCATGGCAGTCAGCATCAGGGTGATGAGCATCATTATGTTCACCACCACGCCGGGGACGAAGTAATTGCGGCTGCGCAGGTCGGGGTTGAACCACACGCGCTCCTGCATGTCGAGCCGGGGAACCGGCGCGTACACGGGAACAGTGGTGCGGCCCACCAGCATCTGCTGACTGCGATCGCGATTCTGCTTTGCGGCGAAGCTAGAGACAATGCTCGCCGCGTAGCCGCTCACAATCGAGCCGGTGTTGCTGTTGGTACCGTCCACCAGAACCTCGACGGCTGTCGTGCGGCCGTGCTTCAGGTCCCGCGCGAAGCCCGGCAGAATACGAACCGCGGTATCTACGGCGCCCGCGTCGAGGGCGTGCTGCAGCTCGTCCCCGGTCTCCGGGTAACGCACCACGGTAAATCGGCCCGAGCCCTCGAAGTCGGCCAGCAGCTCGCGGCTTTCGGGCGTGTGATCCAGGTCCATCCACGCGAGGCGGCTGTTGTCCACATCCAGGTTCACGGCGTACCCGAAGATGATCAGCTGCAGGATGGGGGGCAGGAACAGCATCAAACGCATGCGTGGCTCACGCACGGTCTGCAGGAACTCCTTGCGAATAATACGGCGAAGCCTGCGGCGCATATTCAGGCCACCTTCTGGCGCATTCGGTGCGACGCGAGGATGAAGACGAGCACGGCGTAGCCCAGCAGGAACAGCACTTCATGCCAGAGTGCGGCGATGCCCACACCCTTAAGGAAGATCCCCTTCAATATGTTGACGAAATAGCGGGCTGGCACGATGTAGCTGATGAACTGAATGACCCGCGGCATGTTCTCGATTGCGTAGATGAAGCCGGACAGCAGGAACGCGGGCAGGAACGAGCTGAGCATGCCCATTTGGTAGGCCAGCAGCTGCGTGCGCGCCATGGCGGAGATCATGATGCCCCAGCAGAGCGCGCCGAACAGAAAGAGACAACTGGTGAAGAACAGGAACCAGACGGTTCCGCGCAGCGGAACCTGAAAAATGAAGACGCCGACCACGACGCAGCTCAGCATGTCCAGCAGGCCGACCCCGAAATAGGCAAGCAGCTTTCCAAGTACGATCTCACCTGGACGGAGGGGGGTTGAAAGCAGCTGCTCCATGGCGCCGCTCTCCCATTCGCGCGCGATGGTTAGTGACGTGAGCAGGGCGGCGATGATCATCAGCGTAACCGCGATGAGTCCCGGGACGATGAAGTTCTTCGATTTCAGATCACTGTTGTAGAGCACGCGAACGCGGGGGTCAACCGAGAGGTTCAGCCGGATGCCGCCGTGCTGCATTTGGCCGCTGGCCTGGAGTTCCGCCGCGTATGCGCCGACGACGCTTTGCGCATAACCGAGCGCGATGGAAGCGGTATTCGAATCGCTGCCGTCGATGAGCACCTGCACGCTCACCGGATCGCCGGACAGCAGGCGGCGGGCGTGGTCGCGCGGGATGACGAGGGCCATGAGGATGCGGTCGCGATCGACGGCGCGCTCGATGGCGGAGTAGCGATCCACATAGCCGCGGATATCGAAGTAGCGCGACCCACCGAAGCGGTCGATGAGTTCCCGGCTCTGTGGGGTGTGGTCCTGATCGTAGACGTAGAGCGGGATGTGGTCCACGTCGAGTGTGAGCGCGTACCCGAACATCATGAGCATGATGAAGGGCAGCGCGAGGGCGATAATCAGGCTGCGCGTGTCGCGGATGATGTGGAGGAATTCCTTGCGGGTGACTGCGCGCAGCCGGCGAAGGCTCATGAGCGCTCCTTCTCGGCCTTCTCGATCATGGCGACGAAAACGTCCTCCATGGAGGGCTGGATGCGCTGCAACTCGCCCACGGAGATGCCGGCGCGATCGAGCGCGCCGCGAATCCGCGGTGCGGCGGCATCGTAATCGGCTACCGTAACGTGCAGGCCGCCGCCGAAGACGGCCACATCGGATACGCCGGGCAGTTTTTCGATCACCTTCATGCTTTCGAGGATGTCGCTGGTTTCCAGATAAATAATGTGATGGCTCTCGAGCGAGCGCTTTAGTTCGTCGGGTGCGCCGAGGGCGATGACTTTGCCGGCGTCCATGAGTGCGACGCGGTGGCAGTATTCCGCTTCGTCCATGTAGTGCGTCGTGACGAAGACGGTGTGGCCGGAGGCGGACAACTCGTAAATAAGGTCCCAGAACGCGCGGCGGGCGATCGGGTCGACGCCGGAGGTGGGTTCGTCGAGAAACAGAATCGGCGGATCGTGGAGGATCGCGCACCCCAGCGCGAGGCGCTGTTTCCAGCCGCCGGAAAGCAGGTGCGTCATGGTGGTCCGGCGGTCCTCGAGGCCGGCCATTTTCAGCACGTACTCGCGCCGTTCGGCGAGCCTGCCGTTCTCGACGCCATACACGCCGCCGAAAAAGTCGATGTTCTCTGCGACGGTGAGGTCGTCATAAAGCGAGAATTTCTGGGACATGTAGCCGATGTGGCGCTTGATCTCTTCGGCCTGGGTGCGCACGTCGAGGCCGCCGACGCGCGCTTCGCCCTCAGTGGGCGCCAGCAGCCCGCAGAGGATGCGAATGGTGGTGGACTTGCCTGCGCCGTTAGGGCCGAGAAAGCCGAAGATCTCGCCGCGGGCGACTTCGAGTGTGACGTGGTCGACGGCTATGAACTCACCGAAGCGCTTCACAAGATCGCGGAGTTGGACGGCGTGCTCAGGCATGGCCGGTCTCCGCTTTGCGGACCAGGGCGATGAAGACGTCTTCGAGCGAGGGGACGATGCGCTCGAACTCGCGGACTTGTACGCCGGCGCCGGTCAGTGCGCCGCGGAGGTCTTCCGGCTTGGCGTCAGGGGAAACGAATACGTGAAGATACGCGCCCGATGGCGCCACGGCCAGAGCTTTTGATTGCAGAACTTCACGCGCGCGGCGCTGGTCGGTGGTGGAGACGCGATAACAGGCATCCTCGAGGTGTTCGCGCAGGCTTCGCGGCGCGTCACAGCGGATCAGCCGGCCCTGGTTCATCAGGCCGACTCGGTTGCAGCGCTCCGCTTCATCGAGGTAAGCGGTGGTCACGAACAGAGTGAGGCCGTCTCGGACGAGCTGATAGAGAATGGCCCAGAAATCGCGCCGGGAGACGGGATCCACGCCGTTGGTGGGCTCGTCCAGAAACAGGATGCGCGGGTGATGCAGGAGCGTACACATGAGCGCGAGCTTCTGTTTCATGCCGCCGGACAGCTTGCCGGCCGCGCGGCGGCGAAAAGGCTCCATGCGGGTCATGGCGAGAAGCTGGCGCAGGAGGCGGTCGCGCTCGGCGCCCGCGACGCCGAACAGGTCGGCGTAGAAGGCCATGTTCTCGTCAACGGTGAGGTCGCTGTAGAGACCGAAGCGCTGGGCCATGTAGCCGATTTGATCTTTTACCTTGTCGGGCTCGCGGGCGACGTCGTGTCCGGCGACGGTGGCGCTGCCTTCGGTAGCATCCATGAGGCCGCACAGCAGGCGAAGGGTTGTGGTTTTGCCGGCGCCGTCGGGACCGACGAGGCCGAAGATTTCGCCTGCGGCGATGTCCAGGTTGAGGTGGTCGACGGCAGTGAGTGCGCCGAAACGGCGGGTGAGGTTGGCGGCGCGGATGATCATTGGCTTAGCGCCAGGGTCGCATCGACCGGCATGTTGGATTTCAGCGCGCGGCCGGGATTCTCGGTGTCGATCTTGATGCGGTAGACGAGCTTGACGCGCTCTTCCGGCGTCTGAATCTGCCGTGGCGTGAACTCCGCCTGCGAGGAAATGAAGGAGACTCGTCCCTGGAAAGAGCGCCCGCCGTCGGTATGCACGACAGCGTTCTCGCCGATGTGCACGCGCGGGAGATCGGGCTCGTTAATGTAGGCGCGAACCCATGGGTGGTCGATATCGCCGACCGTTACCACCGTTGTGCCCGCGGCCAGTACTTCGCCCAGCTCCGCCGACTTCACCAGCACCACGCCGTCGATCGGCGACCGCAGGACCATGTCCGAGAGCTGCACGTCGGTGATGCCCAGCTGTGCGCGGGCCTGTTCGATCTGGGCGCGACGCGCGGTCAGGTCTTCCTGTTTGCGGCGCAGCTCCAGCTGGTTCGACTCACTCAGCTTCAGGGCCGCCTCGGCGCGGGCGACGCCGGCGCGCGCTTGATCGATATCCTCCGTTCGCGGCCCCTCCTTTACCAGGTCCAATCGTTTTTCAGCCTGCTGCAGCTGCGCCACGGCGCTGTTGTGGCGGGTCCGATACTGCTCGTACTGGGCGCGGGAGATGTCGTCGGTTTTCATAAGCTGATCGGCGCGGTTCAGATCGTCCTTCGCCAGTTGCGCCTGGGTGCGCGCGTCGGCGACGGCCGCGGCGGCTTGTTCGATCTCCTGCGGACGCGAGCCCGCCAGCATCTCGGCGAGGTGGGCCTGCGCCTGCGCCAGATCGGCCCGGCGCGCGGCAACCTCGTCGCGCAGGGTGGCGCGCTGCAACTCGACAGCGGTCTGGCCCTGCTGGAGCTGCGATTGCGCGCTGGTCACCTGAGCTTCGTTGAGGCGCTTCTGCTCCAGCGTCTGATCCTGATCGAGGCGCGCCACGACCTGGCCTTTGTGGACGAAATCGCCTTCCGCCACGGTGAGCGCCACCAGCCGTCCAGGCACTTTGAAGGAGAGGTCGGCTTCCGTCAGCTCGATGTTGCCGAAGACGTGAAGCCGGTTGGGATCGGCGCGGTTGGCGCGCATCGACCACAGCACGCCGGCGCCGATGAGGACCGCCGCCACGAGCAAGATGGGGATCACGATTTTCCGTTTCATGAATGCCTCAGGGGATGTAACTCTGGACGTCGCCGGTGGCAGTGCCCAGCTCGATGCGCGCCAGATTGTAGTCGTAAAGCGCGGTGATGCGGTTGTCGTGCGCGCGGGTAAGGCGCGTCTGCGCGTCCGTCACTTCGATGCTGTTGGTGACCCCCGCCTTGTAACGCCGCTCCGCATGGGCCACCTCGTCCTCGGCGAGCTTCACGCCCTCTTCGGCCGCCTGGACCTCAGCCGCGGCGGAGTGCAGGGAGTCGATCGCCTGGCGTACTTCGAGCTCCACCTGCTCGCGGAGGTCGGCGGTGCGAATGCGCTCCTGCCGGAGCTGCGAGGCGCGTTCCGCCCGCTCGGCGTCGCGCCGGCCGCCGTTGTAGATGGGGATGCGCAACGTGGCGCCATAGGTCCTGGTCGGAAGAGTGTCGCTCAGGCTGAGCCCGATATCGCCAGCATCGGCGAAGGCCGTGAGCGATGGCAGACGCTCGTACTTCTTCGCATCGTAATTCAGGCGCGCCACCTGCTCGTGCTGCTGTTGTCCGCGCAGATCGGGCCGGTTCTTTTTTGCCGCCGCGACCGCATCGGCTTCGTTCACGTCGGGGATGGGCATGAAAGACAACTTGTCGGTGAGGACGAACGCCGTATCGAGCCGAAGCCCGAGTGTCCTCAGCAACTGAAGGTGGGCGAGGTCACGCTGGTTCTGCGCCTGAATGAGCCGCTGGCGATCGTTGGCGAGCTGCACCTGCTGCCGGGTGATCTCGATGGCGGTCCCGGTCCCTGCGTTTTTCTGACTTTGCGCGAGGCGCACCAGGTCTTCCGAGAGCCGGACATCCGCGTGCGTGCTCTCCACGGCGGCGTCGGCGCGGATGGCGTTGAGATACGCGCGCGCTACCTGATCGGTGACCTGATTGCGCGTGCCGTCGCGATCGGAGCGGGCGGCCTCGGTGTTCACTTTGGAAGCGCGGTACTGCGTAATCGCGCTCAGATCCAGAATGCTTTGCGTACCGGTGGCGCGCGCGTCCCAGTTGTTCAGCGGACCGACGACGGCCGGGAGATTGAGGTGAAGCCCGGGCACGTTCACCAGCGTGACGCCGAAAGCCTGAAGGTTGCGGGTGAAGTTCTCGCCGGTGAAATAGCCGTCGACGTTCGGAAGCAGAGCAGCGCGGGCTTCGCCGCGGCGCGCTTCGGCCTGTTTCACGGCCTCGTCGGCGAGCTGCGCGGGGGTGCTGCCTTCGGGTGAAAGAGCGATCTCGACAGCCTTGCGCAGGCTCAGGTCGAGCACGGTGGGGCGGGGCTGAAGGTGGTCCGGCGTTTGGGCGAGTGCGGCGGTGACGACAGCCATGCAAGCCAAAGGCCTGCGCCATAAAAAGCCGTACATCATGAGTGCTCCTTTGGAGCTGGGGCGGAGAAGCCGGCCAGCACGTAAGGCATGAGTTGGCGGCGGACAGTGGCTGTGTCGCTCGGCTCGCAAATGCCGCCGGAGATGGCGCGAATCAGGGGCGAGCCGGCCATCACGTGTGAGACCGCGCCGATGGTGAACTGAATGCGCCACATCAGCTCGATGGGCGACAGGTGCGGCAGCGCCCGTTGGAGGACGGGAACGAATCGTTCGGAGACGGGTTTCATATGCTCCCGAATCACCAGCTCCACGAGGGCGCCGGGTGCCGTGTAGACGCGGCCCATGATGGGCACGAAGTTCGGAGCGTGTGCGTGAAGCTCCAGGACGGGAACGATCAGGGCCTCGAAAATGGTTTCGAGAGTCAGCTGTCCGGTGCGTTCGATTTCGTCGAGCAGCGACAGGCGGCGCTCATTCAATGGCGTCAGACGGCGGCCGACGACCGCCTTTAGTAGGGCTTCCTTCGATTGGAAGTGGTAGTTAACGGCGGCGAGGTTAACACCGGCGGCGCTCGTGATCTCCCTGAGGGAAGTAGCGTCAAAGCCCTGATGAGCAAAGAGTTCCTCGGCAGCGTCGAGAATGCGATCACGCGTCGTTAGCTGCCCATTCATACGTTTGTTTAAAATATACGATTGATTGGCAGTGGGATGCAAGAGTTTTGTTGTATCCTCGGTCAATCTCACTCGTGGAACTCGCCCGACGTTTGTCGCTGTTCGACTCCATTGCCATCGTGATCGGGGTCATGATCGGCGGCGGCATTTTTGTGGTGCCGAATCTGGTGGCGCGAAGCGTTCCGTCAGCGCCGATGATCATGGCCATCTGGGTGACGGCCGGCGTGGTTTCATTCATTGGCGCGCTGGGGTGCGCCGAACTGGGTGCGGCGCTTCCCGCAACCGGCGGCCAGTATGTGTTCCTGCGCGAGGCTTATGGACCCGGCGTGGCCTTTCTTTGTGGCTGGTCGCTGTTCACGGTGGCCCGCAGCGCGCAGGTGGCGTGGTTGTCGGTGGTTTTTTCGATATACGTTTCGTATTTCACGCCGCTCCCGGCGCTTGTCTCGAAGCTCCTCAGCCTCGCCCTACTGGGTCTCTTCACGTGGGTCAATTATCGTGGCGTGAAACTCGGCGCCCTCGTGCAGAACAGCTTCACTGTGGCGAAGCTGGCGGGAATTGCAGTGATCATCTCGGCCGCGCTGCTGCTTGGCTCGCCCGTGACGGATGCAGCGGCGTCCCAGGGCGCGCCGGCGATTTCGCTGAGTAGTTTTGGCGTCGCGCTGATTGCGGTTCTCGTGGGCTATGACGGTTGGGTGCAGCTGACGTTTGTCGCCGGCGAGATCCGCGATCCAAAGCGCAACATCGTACGCGCGCTGTTGATCGGGACCCTGGTGGTGATGGCGATCTACCTTCTGGCCAATGTTGGTTTTCTGCGGGTCATGACAGTTTCGGAGATCGCAGCCACTCCCCACGTTGGGGCGGATGCAGCCGCGCGAGTCCTCGGGCCCGCCGGCGCGTCGGGGATTTCGATTATTATTCTGCTGTCGCTGGTGGGCACGCTGAACGGCTGCTTCCTGACCATTCCGCGCGTGTATTTCGCGCAGGCGGCGGACGGGCTCTTCTTTCGCCGGTTCGCGAAAGTCCATCCCCGGTATGGCACGCCGGGGTTCGCGATTACAGCCCAGGGCATTTGGGCGGCGGTGCTGGTGCTGACAGGGTCGTACGAATCGCTCATCGATTATGCGCTGTTCGGAATCTGGGTGTTTTACGGCCTGATGATGGCGGCCGTGATCGTTTTGCGCAGGACGCGTCCCGAGCTGCCTCGCCCGTATCGCATGCCTGGATATCCGGCCACACCGCTGGTGTTCCTGGCGGTGACGGTCTGGTTCCTCGGGAACATGCTGGTTACGCGCCCGGGT
>DASRCB010000377.1:0-11712 GCA_035653295.1 Bryobacteraceae bacterium | reverse complement strand
CTCGGCCATGTCCTCGAGGTTTACCTTGAGCAGGGTGCGGGTTTCGGCGTTCATGGTGGTCTCCCAGAGCTGCTCGGGGTTCATTTCGCCGAGACCCTTGTAGCGCTGCACGCTGACCTCGTGCGTGCCTTCGTTTTTCACGTGCTCCAGCAGGTCCCGCCAGTTCTCCCGTGTCTCTTTGGGCGAGTCGCCGCGGGTGATGGTGAACGGGGCCTTATTGAAGTCCGCCACCTTACGCGCCAGAGACCGCAGGCGGCGGTACTCCGGGGTGGTGGCCAGCTCCCAACCGATGAAGCGCTCCGCATTGGTGTGATCGTGGAAGACCACCGACGTCGCCGAATGCTCCTCGTCGGTGCGCGTTTCGGCATTCACGCCGGCCGCTTTCAGCGCCTCCAGCAGAGGCTTCACGTTCGCCGGCTCCTGGAAGTCTTCCTTGGTGTCGATCTTCAGGTCGGTCCGAGTCAGCACTTCCACGACGCGCGTTTCGCGCAGCCGCCGCTCCGCCCGGCGATACACCTGCAGGAACTCGTCCAGCAGCAGCAGGAAGGCCCGCAGGTCGCTGGCCTCCCGCTTCGCCCCGGCGCTGTTCTCCACCACCATGTTCTCGGTGGCGCGGCGCAGGATCTCGCGAGTAAACTCGCCTTCGTTCTTGATGTACTTCTCGCTCTTGCCGCGCTTGATGCGATACAGCGGCGGCTGCGCGACGAACACGTTGCCGCGTTTGATCAGCTCCTGCATGTGCCGGAAGAAGAAGGTCAGCAGCAGGGTGCGGATGTGCGAGCCGTCCACGTCCGCGTCGGTCATGATGATGATCTTGTGATAGCGCAGCCGCGCAGGGTCGAAATCGTCCTTACCGATCCCCGTGCCGATGGCCGTGATCATGGACCGGATTTCCTCGTGGCCCAGCATCTTGTCGTAACGGGCCTTCTCCACGTTCAGGATCTTGCCCTTGAGCGGCAGAATCGCCTGATAGCGGCGATCGCGGCCGGTCTTGGCCGTGCCGCCGGCCGATTCGCCCTCCACCAGGAAGAGCTCGCAGCGCTCCGGATCCTTCTCCTGGCAATCGGCGAGCTTGCCCGGAAGACCGCCGGAATCGAGCGCGCCCTTGCGCCGCGTCAAATCGCGGGCCTTTCGCGCCGCTTCCCGCGCCCGTGCGGCATCGATCGCCTTGCCCACGATGCGCTTCATCACCGCCGGGTTCTTGTCGAAATACTCGCCCAGCTTCTCGTTGATGAACTGCGTCACGAATCCGGTGATGTCGCTGTTCAGCTTGCCCTTGGTCTGTCCCTCGAACTGCGGCTGGGGCAGCTTGACGCTGATCACCGCGGTCAAGCCTTCGCGGACGTCGTCGCCGGTCAGGTTGTCGCTCTTCTCCTTGAACATGCCGGCCTGCTGACCGTAGGCATTGATGGTGCGCGTCAGCGCGGTGCGAAAGCCGGTCAGGTGCGTGCCGCCGTCGACGGTGTTGATGTTGTTGGCGAAGCTGAACAGATTCTCCGAATAGGAATCGTTGTACTGGAGCGCGACCTCCATATTCAGCACGCCGCCATTAGGCATCTCGCGATCGCCTTCCATGTGGATGGGCTTGTCGTGCAGCACGGTCTTGCCGCGATTCAGGTGCTTGATGAACTCGGAAATGCCGCCGACGTACAGGAACTCACTGTTTTTGGGCGGGTCCGCACGTTCGTCGGTAAGGGTGATTTTCAGGCCTTTGTTGAGGAAGGCCAGCTCGCGCAGCCGCTGCGCCAGGGTATCGAAGTTGAACTCCACAGCCTGCATCACTGTGGCGTCGGGCTTGAAGGTGATCTTGGTGCCGCGTTTGCGCGTCTTGCCCGCCTGGCTGATGGCCGCTTTGGGAATGCCGCGCTCGTACTCCTGCTCCCAGGTGTAGCCGTCGCGCCAGATCTCCAGATCGAGCCATTCCGACAGCGCATTCACGCAGCTCACGCCCACGCCGTGCAGACCGCCGGAGACCTTGTAGCTGTTGGAATCGAACTTGCCGCCGGCGTGCAGTTTGGTCATGACCACTTCGGCGGCGGACACGCCTGATTCGTGCATCTTCACGGGAATACCGCGGCCGTTGTCCACCACGGTCAGCGAATTATCTTCGTGAATGGTGACGTTCACCTCGGTGCAGTAGCCCGCCAGCGCTTCGTCGACGGAGTTATCCACCACCTCGTACACCAGGTGGTGCAGGCCCGTCTCGGTTGTGGAGCCGATGTACATTGCGGGCCGCAGTCTGACGGCTTCGAGACCTTCCAGCACCTTGATACTGCTGGAGTCGTACGCATCGCCTGGGCCTGGTATTTGCTGGGTTGCCATAGAAACAGAATCCTCGGGGTTACTTCAAACGGACGCGGCTTGAAAGGCGGCGCGCCGGGGTCAAATTCTCATCGGCATGACAACATACCGATAGCTTCCGCTGTCGTTCGCAGCCGCGGGACGAAGTTCCCCGGCGCTGTTGGGATCGCGGAAGTAAAAAGCGACCTGCTCCTCGGGCACGGCGCGCAGGAAATCGAGCAGGTACTGCGCATTGAAGCCGATCTCCACCGGCTCGCCGTCGTAATCGGCGTTCAGGCTCTCCTCGCTCTCACCGGTCTCCGACAGCGAGGAATGAATGCGGATCTCGCCTTCCGCCATCTTCAGGCGGATCGCCCGGGAACGCTCGTCGGAGAACTGGGAAACACGCTCAATGGCCCCGCGCAGCTCGTCCCGCCCCAGCTGGATCGAGTTGGGATGATCTTTGGGCAGAACGCGCTCGAAGTCGGGGAAATTGCCGGTCAGCTTGCGGCTCAGAAGCAGCCGTTCACCGAGCCGGAAAAACAGGTGATTGTCATCGCCGGAGAAGGAGATGGCAGCGTCTGCCTCCGACTCCCCAGCCAGCTTCAGAATCTCCGCCATCGCCTTGCGCGGCAGCAGCGCGCGGAACTGCCCGGTAATCGCCGGCAGGTCGAGCGCCGCGTCCACCATCGCCAGCCGATGGCCGTCGGTAGCCACCATGGTGATGGAATTGTTCTTCAGCAGCAGCAACGCCCCGTTCAGCGTAAAGCGCGATTCCTCGGCGGAGATGGCGAAGATGGTCCTGCCGATCATACCGGCGAGGAGCTTCACCGGGATCTCGGCCAGTGTGTCGGGCATGTCCGGCAGCTCCGGAAAGCTCTCCCGCGACATGCCGGCGATGCGCGTCCGGGAACGGCCGCACAGCAGGCTGGTCCACTGGTTCTCCTGAAGCTTGACATCGACATCGGCCTCGGGAAGCAGCCGGACGTAATCCAGAAGCTTCTTCGCAGGAATCGTGCCGGCGCCCTGCCGTTTGACCCGCGCCGCACAGGACACCCGGATGCCAAGCTCCAGGTCGGTGGCCGTCAGCACGATACGCCCGTCAGAGGCCTCCACCAGGATGTTCGACAGAAT
The DNA here is from genome assembly GCA_035653295.1 of Bryobacteraceae bacterium. Lineage (GTDB taxonomy): Bacteria > Acidobacteriota > Terriglobia > Bryobacterales > Bryobacteraceae > DASRCB01. The sequence continues at coordinate 8,298 of DASRCB010000377.1, read as the reverse complement.
CGGGATTGTGGTCTTCTTCTCGACCACCCCCTGGGAGAGGCTCAGTTCTCGAACCAGATCGCCCTTGCTTACGGTGAACTCCATGGGTCTTCCTCTCTCGGCGTTGTACCCTGCCGGAACCGGGTTTCCGCGGGCCTTACTACTATCCCCTCCGGGGTTAATACCTACTCCATACAGGAACCGGAATCACAGGGCCTGTGGAAATGTTGATTTCTCTCTAAATTATACAAAATCCATGCGCTTGGGGCCAGTGTGAGGCTGTGGAAAGCGGGCGCGTGAAGCAACCAAAAGCGCCTCCGCCGGCCAATCCTCCACGGGCGCGCACAGCTTCCGCTGGGCATGCCTGTGGAGAAGCGTGTAAGTTCAATGGAATGAATCGGCAAGGCTGTGGAGGAGCCTGTCCAAATCGCTTTTGGTCTGGCGCATCCGCTCGATCTTCTGGATGGAGTGCAGCACGGTGGTATGGTGCTTGCCGCCGAACGCCCGGCCGATTTCCGGCAGCGACGCGGTTGTCAGCTCCTTGATGACGTACATGGCGATTTGCCGGGGATAGGCGATCTCCCGCGCGTTCGTCTTCTGCTTGAGCTGGGCCGGCTGGAGGCCAAAGCGGTCGGCAACGGCGCGGATGATGGAATCCATGCTGATGCGCTTTTCCGGCGTGCTGGACAGATGCTTCAGCGCCTGCTGGGCCATGCTGAGTGTTATGGGCGCTCCCGTCACCGAAGACGAGGCGATCAGCTTGACCAGCGCGCCTTCCAGTTCCCGAACATTGGACCGCGTTCGGGTCGCTATAAAGATGCGAACGTCCTCCGGGAGGCGGATTCCCTCCGACTCGGCCTTCTTGTCCAGAATGGCCATCTTCGTTTCCAGATCGGGCGGCTGCACGTCCACCATCAATCCCCATTCGAAGCGCGATCGCAGGCGCTCGACCAGTCCCGGCGTGTTCTTCGGGGGCGAGTCGCTGGAAATGACGATCTGCTTTTGGTGCTCGTAAAGTTCGTTGAACGTGTGGAAGAACTCCTCCTGAGTTCTCTCTTTATTTGCGAGCACCTGAATGTCGTCAACCAGCAGGACGTCGGCCGACCGGTAGTGGTGATGGAACAGCGGCATGCGGTCCAGGCGGATGCAGTTGATCATCTCGTTCATGAACCGCTCGCTGGAGGTGTAGACGACCTTGATGCTGCCGTAACGGTCGGCCAGCTCCTGGCCGATGGCATGCATCAGGTGGGTCTTGCCCATTCCCGCTCCGCCGTAAATGAACAGCGGGTTGTAGGTCCTGGCGGGGACGTTCGCCACCGCCCGCGCGGCCGCATGCGCGAACTGATTGCACGAGCCCACCACGAAGTTGTCGAAGGTGAACCGCGGGTTCAGGGTCATCGCCGGCGAGAAGGTGATCGGCGGCGCGTCCGAGCCGTTTTTCGCTGTCAGCGGATTCGGCGGTGGAGCACCGATCTCGTAGACGACCTGGGCATAGCCGAATCCGAGATCATGAATTGCCGCCCAGACTTCGCCGGCGTACTCCTGCTGCATCCACTGCCGGGTCACTTCATCGGGAACGATGACGCGAAGAGACGTCCCGTCCTCGCCTGCAAAGCTGCTCCGGGATACCCAGTTGTCGAATGCGGCGCCGCTGAGCCGCCCGGCCATCTGATTCTTGATTTTTTCCCACGCGTCCATGAGCGCACTTCTGCACACCTTTTCCACAGTCTGTTGAAAAAGTGCACACCCTTCCTGTTCGGTCTTTTGCCGATTCTTCCTTCAGCCTAGCGCGGCGGAATCGCCGTCCGGATCGGGGGCGGAAACGTCAGCATACCAGCCCTCTTTTGCGGCTGCAACGGCCTTGTAAAGTTATCTTATAAGTTTCGCCGGATCAACTGCTTGCCAAAACCAGAACCGCTGGTTTTTGTATCGCGGTGCGCGGGGCGTCCGGCTTGACACTTTAGTTTCAACGCGCGAGAATGGGGGTTCTCCCAAGCGGGAGTAACTCAGCTGGTAGAGTGCAACCTTGCCAAGGTTGATGTCGCGGGTTCGAATCCCGTCTCCCGCTCCATAACCCCCTCGGACATACCCTACTCAGGAATCGAGACCGGCTCCTTCGCGCCGCGGTGGCAGGTGTAGCAGCGCACTTCCGTTTTGCCGCCGAAGGTCTGGTCGTTCGCCGTTTGGGTCATGGTGATCATCTTGCGCGCGGTCTTCTTCTCCATCTTGTCGTCTGACGCGAAATCGTGCTCCACATGGCAGAACTCGCAGTTCTGGCCCAGCGACATGGTGAAGTTCCGCATGGTGTCGATGAAGGCCGAGGCAGGCATGGTCTTCAGCACCTGCACGTTCTTGAACTTCTCGCCGGCGGTGATTTCCGGCTTGCGCAGGGGCTCCCCGGCTTCGTCCGGCTGCTTCGTCAACACGGCTGTCTGCTTCTGCTCGCCGTGCTCTCCCGTGGTGTCCGTCTCGATGGTCAGCGTATTTCCGTCAGGGGACAAAGTATAGGTCTCGTGAACGGTCTCGGGATGCTGCCCGGCAATCTTCGAATCGATGGTCAGCACCCCGTCGTTCCAGGCCATGGTGCTGCGCATCGGCAGGCCGTGGAACCAGTTCAGGATCTGCTTCGCCCGCGGGTTGAACGTGAGGTAGGTCCGCTGTTCGCCGAACTGGTTGTACAGCCCGATCGTCTCCTTGACCACCGGCCCGCCCTGTTCGATGATGACGAGGTAATTCGAGGGCTTCGGCCCACGACCGGGAAACGTGCTCTTGTCCAGGTCCGCCTTCCAAACACCGCTCAGGTTCGGGTTGTCCGCCGCCAGCGCGAGCACACCGGCAGCCAGTGCGAAAACGCACGAGCGCAAAAATGTCATATACCGAAACAGTGTAGAACAGCGCGGGCCTGCCGCGCGGCTTACCCTGCTTTGGCCGCGGTATGGAAAGCGTACTGCTGGATAGCGACGACTGCCGCGCCGGGCTCGGTGCGCACCACGCGTCCGCGGACGCGGAGCTTAAGCGGCACGTTCGATTGCAGCGATACCGGCCAGGCGATGGAGGCCTCGATATTGATGTCCGGCTCGAGCGGATCCTCGGTTCGGAATAGAATTCCTGAACTGCTGATGTTGGTGGTTTTGCCCGCACCCGCGTATCGCCGATTGCGCCTGCCAGTGGCGCGATAGAGCAGGTCGAGCTCAATGGGAAAACGCCGCGACGAGCGGCGCTCGTTGAGCACACTGGGGGAGATCGTCTTCATGTCCTTGCACCGATTCGCCACAGCGTCTGTCGCGCTGTTGGTCCGTCCTCTTCCGTTTGAACCGCCGGCCCGAAGGCAGGCGGAAGCTTATTATCGCGCGCCCTTGGGCCGGTGTCTACGGGGAGGAGTACGTAAGCTCCCGTACGATGGCGCTACGGTGGGCGGGGAGGAAGGGCCACAAGGCAGCGCCGCGGGTTCGTGCTAAATTCGATACGGCGTACGTCCCGCAGTTCGACCCTGCCCGGGTGGTGAAATCGGCAGACACAAAGGACTTAAAATCCTTTGCCGCGGAAGCGGCGTGTGGGTTCAAGTCCCACCCCGGGCACCATATAACGAACTTCGAAATCAACGGATTACAATGAGTTTTTTCCTGCGTGCCTGATTTGTGCCCGAATTCATGACCCGCATGAGCGCCGTTATACGGTCCTGCCGCGCCTGGTCCACTTCGCATAATGCTTCTCGGCCACCGATTCGGAGATCCCTAAAACGTCCGCAACATCGGCCAACGTACCACCGTTTGCGAGGATACGAGTCGCGAGCGAGTGCCGAAACCGATGCGCATGGGCATTCGCCACGCCCGAGGCCCTGAAGACAGCTCGAAGGCATCGTTCCATAACTCCTATAGCCGTGCGTGGCGAGCCGGTTCCATTGATGAAGAAATGGGTAGATGTCTGCGGCTCGGCGCCCCGCGGCACTGGCAGAGTGTCGAGCGCGTGCAGAAGATCGTCTGGCAGCGGCAGCCTTACCGTCCCTCCGGTCTTTTTCGTGTGAAGGAGCAACTCGCCACCCTGAACACGGGCGCGTTCAAGCAGTGCGACATCCGATATCGAATTGCGCGCCGCCACTTATCGAGGCGCACATGACGGAGAAAAATCCGGGCTTCTTAACGGCTGCGGCTTTCGGACTCTCCGGCGTGTGATGCGATTACTGGAGGTCGTGGTCAGCAGATAGTCCGCGCAGTGTCCGGCACAGCGCACCCGCGATCAGTGCGTGGCGAGAAACGCAGTAACATCGGCGGAGAATCGTTTGGTCTCTTGGAGATACGGGAAATGTGCGCTGTGCTCATACTGGAGGAATGTCGCGTTCGGCAGTCTCGCTGCCAGCTGGCGTTGCGGTTCAACGCCAATTGCACCATCGAAGCGCCCCGCGATAACCAGGACGGGCATTGTAATGCGTGAATACTGAGTGAAGCGATAGCAGGCGAGCCCGTGAGAGAAGAGTGCGTTCGATAGCTCGCCGGTGTTCTTCAATCCGCTGGCGGCGTCAACGGCGTCCTGTTCGATTCTGAAATCCTGGTTCACGAACTGAAGATGATCGAAGAAGTCTTTGCCGTGTTGGCCTGTGGCGTCGTTAACCAGCGCCATCATCGCCTTTGCCTGTGAACACGTGGCATCAGCATCTGCACCGAGGGTCGGGGGTGATGTATCGTGTCTTCTGTGCATGGCCCGCTCCCATGCATCCGGATCACTCGCATTCAGGCGCTCCCGCCAAACGCGAATCGATGCAGGTCCGTCGGAGAAGCCGCCCACGAGGACATGCGTGAAACGTGCTCCGGGTAGTGTGCAGCGTATTCCAAAGCCAGCGCGCCGCCGAACGAATGTCCGATGATCGCAATCTGCGGCACACCCACCGCGATTCGCAATGCTTCAACATCTTCGACCAACACGCCCATCGAATAATCCTGGTTCCACGGGCGCTCCGACCGGCCGCAGCCGCGTTGATCAAAGTAAACAACCTGGAGGCTCTTCTCAAGGCTTGCGCCAGCAAGCGCGGCAAAGCTGTAGCTGTTATAACCAGGGCCGCCATGAAGGAAAACGACCGGCGCAGCATTACGGGACCGGCCCGCTATTCGGTAATAGAGCCGAACGCCGTTGAGCACCTCATTGTGCTCGCCCGGTTCACACGACCGGTGAGGCGTCGTCTTCGATGGCGCCGATTCAGTGGCCGTGAGAAGCCGCAGCGCGCCGCATGCGGCCAAGAGGAACACACCGATCTTCGGGTTGAAGTACATCTGGAATCTACTTTTAAGGGTGGGGCTTTGAAGCGAGTAGAACTGTAATCAGTATAACATATCCCGCTCGGCACGCGCGGCGCCTGGGATGCCAGTTCGCCGGAATGGAGGTCGCCGCCCAGCGTCAGCGCTGCGCACGTTCTCGCTCGTCGAAGTGGTGGAAAAGATTGGTGCAGTGGATGATGTGGAATGCCGTCAGCGCGCAGCGGTGCGCCGGCCGCGGCGAGCAGTCCTAAAACGGCGATGGCTCGAACCATCATCAAGGATTAGCCGGCCGGAACTCATCGTGCACGATGAACCGCCGGATGCGTTCCTTCCGTCGCAAGGCCTCTCGCGAAAGAAGGGCTTAACCGTTCCTCTCGGGAGAACTGCTTTGCACTATGGCCCCACGGTGGCCACCAAAGCCGTTGTCTTTTTAACTCCGAGCCGGCTATAGCTGTGCGGCACGGAGGCGTCGAAGTAAATCGCATCGCCTTCGGCCAACTCGTGCTCTTCGCCGCGTATCTGAATCCGCAGCCGTCCGGAGATCAAATACAGAAACTCCACACCGGCGTGTTCGTGGGGTCGTGTGGCTTTTTCCTCCACGGGTTCGAATTCCGCGAGATACGCGTTGAGAGCAGGCCGCGGCGCCGGGAAATCCAGGCTCTCGAAGTAGTACGCCACTGTTTTTGCGTCCGGCGAATCGGGGAAGCGCATGCGGTCGCTCTTGCGGACGATCTCCAGCACCGGCTTCGGTTCGGGAACAAAAAAATAGTCCAGGCTCACGCTAAAGACCATGGCGATCCGAAGCAAAGTCGGCAGTGTGGGATGCATCACATCTCGCTCCAGTTTGGACAGCAAGGCGGGTGAAAGGCCAGTGTGTTTGCTGAGTTCGAGCAGCCCCATGCTCTTGCGGAGGCGAAGTCGTCTCAGTTTGGCTCCGATGCCATACTTGCTCAGCCCTTCTGCGATGGTTTTCGATTCCTTCACGACATCGTTTTCCTTTCACGACCGCTTGCGGCCACTTTTTTCTCTCTGGGAAAAGCAGTTGCCCCTCGTTCTGTACAGTAAAACAGATTTTCTCTAAGATCAAATCATGGCCGGGGGTAAAAGAGACCCGGCCGGAACGCGAGGAACTGTATGAAGAAACTTGACGTGATCGCAGCAGCGCTGGTAATCATCGGCGCGCTGAACTGGGGACTTGCCGGGACGTTTCACCTTGATCTCGTGGCGGCCGTTTTCGGCATGAGGTTCGGGGAGACTTCGGCCTGGAGCAGCCTGGTTTATGGGTTGGTGGCAGTGTCGGGCATTTACCAGGCTTTGACGTGGAAATCGATTCAGCACCGCTGGTATCCCGGCGCGTCGGGCATCCGTGTGTAGAAGCGGCAGGACTCTGGACTGTCCTGATGACAAGGAGAGGAGAACTAAAGAAGTGATATCGGGTTTGCCCGTTTTTCTCGCTGGCGCCGTAGCTCTGGCGATGATCCCCATGGCCTCGGCAGCGGACATTGTTGACGTGGCCGAGGCTGGGCACTTCAACACGCTGGTTGCCGCTGTAAAGGCGGCCGGACTAGTGGACGCGCTCAAAGGGCCGGGGCCATTTACCGTGTTTGCCCCGACCGACGAGGCGTTCGCCAGGCTGCCGGCCGGTACGCTCGAAACCCTGCTCAAGCCGGAGAATCAAGAGCAGCTCAGGAAGATGCTCACCCACCATGTGATCGCGGGCGAGGTGATGGCTAAAGATGTTGTAAAGCTCCATTCGGCGAAGACGCTGGAGGGCGGAAACCTCGCCATTAAGTCTGGGGATGGCGGCGTGATGGTCGGCAAAGCGCGAGTAATTAAGACCGACATCGCGGCGAGCAACGGGGTGATTCACATCATCGACGCGGTGCTTCTCCCTGAATAGCGGTGGATACATGGTCCTGTTGACAGGAGCAACGGGGTACATTGGCGGCCGCCTGCTGAGGCGCCTGGAACGGCAAGAAATGGCCATCAGGTGTCTCTGCAGGAATCCGGAGGTGCTGAGCGGGCGGGTGGCTCCCGGTACACAGATCGCGCCGGGAGACTTGCTACAGCCGGCATCTCTGGATACTGTTTTTGCAGCCGTCGACACAGCTGTCTATCTGGTACATGCGCTGCGATCCGGGCCGGAGTTCGAAACTTTGGAAAAAGAAGCGGCAGCCAATTTTGCCTGTGCAGCCCGCCGCGCCGGCGTACGCCGGATCATTTATCTCGGAGGTCTGACGCACGGCAACCTGCTATCGCCGCACATGCGGAGCCGCATTGAGACGGGCAACATTCTGCGCGCGAGCGGCATCCCGGTTATTGAGCTGCGAGCTTCTATCGTGATCGGTTCGGGTGGCGCTTCGTTCGAACTGATTCGAGCGCTGGTGGAGCGGCTCCCAGTGATGGTCACACCGCGCTGGGTCAATACAGCCGCCCAGCCGATTGCCATCGAAGACGTGGTGGAGTACCTTGTCGAAGCGATCGCAGTGCAGGCCCAAGGAGGTTTGACTGTCGAGATCGGCGGGCCGGATGTAACTTCCTATCTGGGAATCATGCGGGAGTATGCGCGGCAACGAAATCTGCGCCGCTGGTTTTTCGCCCTTCCGCTCCTCAGTCCGACGCTGTCGAGCCGCTGGCTGACTCTCGTTACACCGATTTACGCGTCCATCGGCCGTTGTCTGATCGAGAGTGTACGCCATGCGAGCGTGGTCCGCGACCCTGAGGCGAGCCGAATATTCAACGTCCGGCCCGTAGGGCTCAGGACCGCAATCGCGCGTGCGCTCGCGAATGAAGACCGAGTTGCGGCCGAAACTCGCTGGTCGGACGCTGGGTATTACGGAGTACGGGTAGCGGCCTCGGAGCCCGGAGCCGATACCTTGAGCAACATACAAGAAACGAGAGTTCCGCTTCCTCCGACCGAGGCGTTCGCTCCCATCCGCCGAATTGGAGGGCGCACCGGTTGGTATTTCGGCAACTGGATGTGGAGGACTCGGGGATTGCTGGATTTGATGAGGGGAGGGGTCGGGATGCGGCGCGGGCGGCCAGACCCGGAGACTCCTCTACCGGGAAG
>DASRCB010000376.1:0-6911 GCA_035653295.1 Bryobacteraceae bacterium | reverse complement strand
CGGCCTGCTCGCGGATGATGAGGTGCATGTAGGCCATGGCGTCGTCGTAGTTCGGGTCGATCCGGAGCGCCTCGGTCAGCTGCCGGATGCCGTCCTCGTACAGCGGCCCAAGCTTCGCGCGCGCCTCCCAGCGGACGTTGTCTTTCGTGAGCGGGCCGGGGTCCTGCGGGCTCATCGCCGACTGAGCGCGAGCCTCGGTCCATTGCGGGTACGCCTCGAGCCAGTCGATGACGCCGAGGGAATAGAACGCCTCCTTCTCGTGCGGGTCCATGGACGCCAGTTTCTCGTACCATGCGCGCGCCTGGTGCAGCTTGTCAAACTTCTCCCGCGGCAGCACCAGCGCGCTGGCCTCCTGGAAGGTCAGGCTCGCGAGATACCGGATGGCAGTCTTGTTCTGCGGATCCTGGTCGAGCACCCTGCGGAAGTTCTCCTCGGCTTTGGCCGCGAGCTGCTGGTTTTCATCAGTCCGTGCGCCGGGAACGTACTGCACCACATACGCAACCGCGAGGTACATGCGAGCATCCCTGGAGTCTGGCGCGAGGTCCAGAGCCTTCTGGAAGTCGCGCACTGCATCAGCATACTGAGCCTTTTTGAAGGCCTGCGTACCGCGGTCGATCCACGCGCGGGCGTCGTCCTGAGCGGCGCACAGGACGGCGATGAGAGCTACAACGGCGCAGCGCCACATCGCCTCCGATTGTATCCGCTATTGCAGGAACCCGGACTTGACCTGCTTTCCGAAATCGAAGACAGCGAACTGCGCATCTGCAAGCGTTTGATCGGGCCCGCGCGTCAGTCGAACGGTCTCGAGAGCGCTGTTGCCCGCCAGCACCAGCACCATACGCCTCGGGTTCATGGGATTGGTCGCGGCCAGGGCGAGCGCGTCGCGCTCGGAAGCGTGTTGCCTGCCGTCGATGGTGAAATCGCCGCCATCGTAGGAGAGGCCGATCGACTTGGCGATCGCGGCCAGCGCCGAGTTGGTCTCCGGCCGGCCGATGAAGATGAGACTGCGGTCGCGCAGCTCCGCGTCGGTGACCTCGAAATCGCGGCGCACCGGGATGGCGCTCTCGTACCACTCCAGCAGGTGCTTCTGCAGCTGCTCGGCGGCGTAACGGTTCGCGCCGGCTTCCGTCACCGTTCCGTACACAATGATGGCGTTGGTAATGGGCCCGCTCAGAGGATGAATGCTGGACAGCAGATACATCGGGCCGCTCTTGTCGTTCGGAATCACGGCGGCGTGAAGCCACTGGTCAAACACCGGACGGGCATCGGCTCCGGCCGCCTCCATGAACATCGCGGCGGTGACACGCTTCGTCCGGTGTTCCGCGAAGAAGGTCTGCATCAGGGCGAAGAAGCGATCGTCACCGAGCGAATGGCGCAGGGAATCCAGCAGCAGCGCGCCACGGCTCTCCTCGACGAGGAACCGTGTCCGGTCGCTGGGCTCGGCGGCGGAGGCGGCGCGGAACTCGGCGCGGCGCAGCTCGACGGCTTCGGTCGGATCGTCGGTGTGGAGGTCTGCATAGTATGCGGCGGATCCCGCGGTAAACCACGCATCCGCCTCGCTGGCGGGCAGCACCCAGCCCTTCCAGAGGCGGTCCTTATAATCCACCTTTTTCACCAGCGCCGCGGGGGTCACGTTCTCACCGGCCTCGAGTCGAGCTGCTTCCTTCGCGGCGACGATGCGCTGCAACTCCTCCGAGGGCTCGGCGGAGAACAAGCGATAGCCGGAAGAATACAGGCCATCGTTCATCGGGTACTCCTCGCGCTGGCGCTTCGAGGGAACCCATTCCCGCTCGTTCGGCTTTCCGAACGCGGCCCACAGCATCATGCGGCGGGCCATATCGGCGGTGACCACTTTCCCGTCCATGGCCGACGAGCTGACCAGCGGCGGCGTGGCCAGGGCATCGAACGCGAAGCGCTCGTCGATGCGGCCCTTGTTGAGGCGATAGAGCTCCTGCCATTTCAAATCGCGGCTGGCGGGAACGTAAGGGGCGTGCCAGGGCTTGTCCTCCGGATCGGGCTTCTCTTCCAGGCGCACGTTCAGATCCTTGGCGTTGTTGTCGCCCCAGTAGAAGCCCTCCGTGCCGCCGAACCATTCGCCGCGCGAACTGCGCCACAGTTTGGTGTGATACGTGCCCAGCTCGAACATGGCGATCTCGTCGGTTTTGGCGTCGCCGATCAGCCATTCGTTGGTGTACAGGCCGTTGTTGCGGGTGGAGAGATACTCGACAACCTTATCGATGTTGTCGCCGTACTGGATGGCTTTGCGGGCGCGGTACGCGACAGGCGTGCCCTCGCGATTGAAGGGCGTCTGGTTGATGGTGGTTTCGGTAAGCACTACGCCGGCGTCGTTCTGATACCAGTCGGTGCCGCTCTCGATGCCGCCGGGATAGCTCTGCATGAGGATGCGGTGGCCCTGCTCCGGCCTGATATCCAGCATCACGTTGGTCTGTTCGGCGAGCGTGAGCGGCCACCATGTCTCGTGGGCGATGATCATGTGGCCGTCGAGCGTGGCGGGACCGGTGGCCGCGAACGCGCTGCAATGATCGGCTGATGCGCCGCGCTTGTAATGCGGCGCGGCGAGCCCGAGTCCTTCGAGTCCGCTGGGCGTCACCTTCATTGCGCTTTGCAACTCGCCAAACTCGACGATGGTGTTCAGCACGATGAGGTCGAGCAGATCGAGGCGGCGTTGTTGCCATTGCGCGCCGGCGTCGGACGCGCCGTCGGCGATGCCGCGCATCTCTTCGAGAATCTCCTGGTCGAATCCGGGCTGGAACAACGCGCCCGCCGTGGTGCGGCCGACTTCCCAGGCATTCTCGCGCGATTGCGATGAAATGAGCGCGGCGCAGCGATCCATGTAGGAGACGATCTCCTTGGCCATCAGCCGGCCGTGCTGGTATCCGCGGTCGTAGGGTTTGCCTTCGATGTGCAGGTAGATCCAGCCGCCGTAGGGATAGCGATACGCCGGTCCGTAGGTGGTAAGGGCGGCGGGCGCAGGCCAGACGGTGGATGGCGCGCCTTCATCGAGGCTGATGTCGCTGAACCACACCTTGCCGTTGAAGCCGGCGCCTTCGGCCACGTGCAGCGCGATGCGGTCCTGCGCGCGGGTGGCGACGAAGGGGAGCTGAACGCGCGTCCAGGCGGTGGCGGCGCCAACCGAGGGGGTGTGCACGTCGAAGGGCATGGATTCCATGGCGAGCGCGGCGCCGGTGGCGACAGGCGAATGATCGCGATCGCGAAGGCGGAAGTCCTGGGTATGGATCCAGCCGCTGAGGATATAGGAATGGCCGATGTTCAGGGAAACGGGCGCGGAATAGACCAGGCCTTCGCGCGCTCCATCACCGTCCAGGCGCAGCGAGGGCTTGCCGTTGTGGCGGACGGCGTTGTCCACGATCGCCGGTCCGCCGGATGCGGTCCAGGCGCCGTTGCCGGCAATGTCGAAAGAAGCATGGAACGGAGGGGCCGCGCAAGCGCAGCCAGCGCATAGAACAGCGAGGATGGAGGACCGCATCGGCAGCCGAACGGGCTGCGCTCAGGATAGCATTCGGGCGACGTCTTCTTCGGCCAGATCGGCGTTGATCCGCTGGGCGGCCTTGGCGCCTTCGGCGGCGGCTACGACCACGAACTGCACGTCCCGGGAAGCGTCGCCGACCACGTAAACGCCGGGCACGTTGCTTCGTTCCCAGCGGTCGGTATCAACGGTGCCCTTGCGGTTGAAGATGCAGCCCAGCTTCTGCGGCAGGTCGCAGCGCTGTTCCTCGCAGGTGCAGAAGAACATGGCGTCGCACGGCAGGCGCGTTCCGTCGGCGAAGACTACGGCCGCGAGACGGACGCCTTCTCCTTCGAGCCGGGCGATCTTGTCTTCCCGGGTCGTGATGTTGAGCCGGCCGAGTTCCTCGCGCTGCTCGCGGGTGAGCTCGCAGGAGCCGTCGGTGAGGAGGGTGATGTTGCGACTCCAGGTGAGCATCTCACGGGACATCAGGTAGCCGGTCTTGGCCCGGCCGTAGACCGCCAGGGCCTGATCGCGATGCTCCCAGCCATCGCAATAGGGGCAATGGTGGATGGTCTTGCCGTAGAAGCGGTCCAGGCCTTCGATTTCGGGCAGCATGTCGGCCACTCCGGTGGCGAGCACCAGCTTGCGCGATCGGACTTCGGAGCCGTCGGCCAGGGTGGCGCGGAAACCGTCTTCGGCTTTCCCGGCGTCTTTGACTTCAATAGCGCGGTAGGTGACGCAATAAGGCTTCAGCTCTTCGCGGGCGGCGGCGAGGAAATCGCGCGGGTTCATGCCATCGCGGCTCAGGTAGCCGTGCATGGCGTCGGACGCCGCATTGCGGTGGGCGCCGGCATCGCACACCAGCACGCTGCGGCGCGACCTGCCGAGAACGAGAGCGCAGCTCAGGCCCGCCGGGCCGCCGCCGACGATGAGGACGTCGTAGTGGTGTTGTTCAGGCATCAGGAGAGACCTGGCGGGCTGAGAGCCCGCCGCAGGCAGAGTGCCTGCCCCACATGGGAACTGTCATGATTTCTCCTCGGGGAGGTTGGTCAGGGTTGGGTGAAGCCCGGCCGCACGGAAGGCCTCGAGTAATGCGCCGGCGGCGGGGCCGTACACCGGCGGGCCGACGCGTACCCCATCGTGAAGCGCGGCGAGCTCGCAGAATCGGGCGCGCAGGATGCCGCTGCGGAACACGCCGCCTATGTAGGCGATGCGCACGGGCTCCTCCAGGTCGAACAACTGCTGGCGCACGGCTCCGGTAATGGTGGCCAGTTCCTGCGCGGCGCGATGCAGCAGCTGGATGGCCACGCCGTCGCCGTTCTCCGCGGCCTCGTTGACCAGCTTCGACAGTCCGGCGATGCGCGGGCGCGGGAACTCCGGCGTGTACATGCGATGCATCAGCTCGTTGGCCGTATGCGTGCCGCTGTCGCGCAGGAGCATGGGCAGCAGCGCGGTGGGGGATCCCCATCCTTCCTCGAGGCGCAGAATGGCTCGCACAGCCTGGCGCGTGAGATCGAACGCGCCGCCTTCATCGCCGAACAGGTAGCCCCAGCCGCCCGCGCGCGCGCGCTTCCCGGCGGCGTTCCGGCCGAGAGAGATGGAGCCGGTTCCGCCGATGGTGATGATGCCCGGTTCGCCTTCGGTGGCGCCGGCGAGCGCGATGACGGCATCGTCGCTGACATCGAAGTGGTCGGCGCGAATGGCCTCGCGAACCAGCTCTGCTTTATCGTGCGCTCCGCCGCTGAAGCCGAGACAGGCCGCTCGGAACGCGACGGTCGATGTGTCGAGCCCGGCCTGGCGGCACGCGCCCGCCAGGGCTTCGGCCATGGCCTGAAGGAATTTTCCGCGGGCTTCGGCGCCGCCGACGTGGTTGCAGGGTCCGGCGCTGCCCATGCCGAGCACGCGCCCGCTTTCATCGGCGATGAGCGCTGTAGTGCTGGACTGGCCGCCATCCACGCCGAGGAAGAGCATGCACCCCGATTATCGCGTGCGCACATCGGCGGACAGCGACAGACGCGCCCAGGGGCGGTGTTGCCGCACGCGGGCTGTCGTGAGGCCGGCATCGTGCGCGAGCGCGAGAAGCTCTTCGCGTTTGAAGCCGGCCTGCACGGAGATGGGGCCGTCGTGCAGGGTGATGGGATGCCAGTGGAACAGCCAGCGCGTGGCGGCGAGCGCGTGCCAGGCCAGCGGACCGCGTTCGAGATCGATGGCCAGCACCGCGCGGCGGGCGACCTCGGCGAAGGAGCGCAGCAGCAGCGCAATCGCACCGTTCTCGAAATGATGCAGGAACAGAGAGCAGAACACGAAATCGAAGCTGCGCGGCGGGAACGGGAGGGCAAACGCGTCAGCGATCAGATGCGGCGGCGGAGCGAGCGCGGCATGGAGTGAATCGCGATCGAGCGAGGTCACGAGGGCGCGCGGAAAGCCGCGCCGGATGGCGTCGCCCATATCGCCTGTGCCGGAGCCGACATCGAGTACCGTGAATTGATCGGCAGGCGTGGAAAACTCGCCAACCAGCCGCCGCGCGAGGCCGTGGCCGCCGGACCATTTGTTGATGCGGACCAGATCGCGAAGGCTTTGCCGGGCCTCGTTTTCGGGGGCGTCGTCGAGGAGCTCGGGCTCGATACAGCGGGGTCCGGTCCCTCGCATCTCCCTGACATAATACAAGCGCAATGGCGAAGAACTTCAGGGACCTCACCGAACGCGAAATCCTGGCGCTGGCCATCGCGCTGGAAGAGGAGGACGGGAAGATCTACGGCGACTTCGTCGAGGGCCTGCGTGACACCTATCCGGCGACGGCGAAGATGTTCGAAGAGATGGAGGAGGAGGAGTCCCATCACCGCCAGGCGCTGATCGACCAATACCGGTCGCGCTTTGGCGAGCACATCATACACATCCGCCGCGAAGACGTGAAGGGCTTCGTCACGCGCCGGCCGGTGTGGCTGGTGCGGCCGCTGGGCATCAGCACCGTGCGGCGGCAGGCGGAGATCATGGAGCTGGAAACGCGCCAGTTCTATGAGCGCTCGATGGAGCGGATCTCCGACGCTTCCACGCGCAAGCTGCTGGGCGATCTGGCGATCGCCGAGCGCAAGCACAGCGCCCTGGCGGAATCGCTGGAGAAGACGCTGACGCCTGAGGTGCGCAGCCAGGAGGAAGCGTCCAGCCGGCGGCTGTTCGTATTGCAGGTGGTGCAGCCAGGGCTGGCCGGGCTGATGGACGGGTCCGTGTCCACGCTGGCGCCGATCTTCGCCGCCGCCTTTGCGACACGGAACAGCTGGGACGCGTTTCTGGTGGGGCTGGCGGCGTCGGTGGGAGCGGGGATCTCGATGGGCTTCGCCGAAGCGCTGTCCGATGACGGAACGCTGACCGGACGCGGTCACCCGTGGATTCGGGGGCTCATCTGCGGCCTGATGACCACGGC
>DASRCB010000375.1:0-5722 GCA_035653295.1 Bryobacteraceae bacterium | reverse complement strand
CGAACCGCTGAGCGCGCTGCTCGGCCGCGGAGCGCTGCCTCCCCGGCGTGTGGTCGACATTGCGTCGCAGATTGCCGACGGGCTTGCCGCGGCGCACGCGGCGGGCGTCGTGCATCGCGATCTGAAGCCAGGCAATATCATGTTGCGCCGCGACGGCCGGGTAAAGATCGTGGATTTCGGCCTTGCCAAGCGGCGCGGCGCCGGCGCCGACAGCGCCACCCTGACCGGTTCCGGCGCCATCATGGGCACCGCGGGCTACATGTCGCCGGAGCAGGTGCGCGGCGAAGCTGTTGACCCACGCTCCGATATTTTCAGCTTCGGCGTGATTCTCTACGAGATGCTGTCCGGCAAACAGGCGTTCACGGGCAACTCTTCCGTGGAGGTGATGAACGCCATCCTGAAAGGAGAGCCGCCGGAACTGTCCGGTGCACCCCCTCAGCTGGAGCGTGTCGTCCGGCACTGCCTGGAGAAGGACCGGCAGCGCAGGTTCCAGAGC
This sequence comes from Bryobacteraceae bacterium, assembly GCA_035653295.1. Taxonomy (GTDB): domain Bacteria; phylum Acidobacteriota; class Terriglobia; order Bryobacterales; family Bryobacteraceae; genus DASRCB01. Next base: position 5,226 of record DASRCB010000375.1, on the reverse strand, counting down.
GCCATCGACATTGCGTTCGCGCTCGAATCGCCGCCGCCGTCACCCCGCCCCGAAAAGAGCACGCGAAGCGGGCTGCCCTGGATCTTCGCCGCTACGGCGCTGGTTCTTGCAGTGGCGCTCGGGATCTGGACCATGCGCAGCATGCATCCTCTGCCAACGATGCTGGACGGAAGCTTCCGGAGGCTCACGAACGATACGGGCTTGACCACCGACGCTGCGATCTCTCCCGATGGGAAGTTCGTCGCCTACGCCAGCGACCGCGCCGAGCCGAGCAACCTGGACATCTGGGTTCAGCCAGTGGACGGCGGCACGCCCGTGCGGATCACCGACGATGCCGCCGACGACGACGAGCCGGCGTTTTCCTCCGATGGAAGCCAGATCGCCTTCCGGTCAGAGCGCAGCGTACCCGGCATCTACATCGTTTCCGCGCTGGGCGGGGATACCCGCCTGCTCATTCCTGACGGTTCGCGGCCGCGATTCTCTCCGGATGGGCAGATGTTGATGTATACGAAGGGGCTAACCGGCTTGTTTATCCAGCCGCTTCATGGCGGAAGCCCGGTACGGATCGACGAGGGGTGCACCGTCGTGAACGCAGCGGCCTGGTCTCCTGACAGTAACCGCATTTTGTTTTTTGCCTACTGTCGCGACTCGACTGACCTGGTGTGGGTTTCAGCTCTCGACGGCAAGCGAGTTCCCGCCCGCATTCGTCCGAATTCACTCGACGAATGGCTGCCGAGTCCTCCCAGAATTCTCACCGCTGCGCAGGCCGGCGATGGCCGTTCCATCATCGCCGTGCCCATTTCCGCGGATGGCGCCAGGGTCGTCGGGCCGCCGCAGAGAATCACGTTTGGAACCGGGAACGAAAGGCATGTCGCAGCGGCTTCTAACGGCAGGCTCGCGATCTCATCAGGGAGTTCCGACCCGCATATCTGGGCCATTCCGATCGATGCCGGTGGGCACGCGACTCGCGCGCCGAAGCAGTTGACCTCGGGCGCCTGGGAATCCCGGCCTGTGCTCTCGCGTGATGGTCGCGGGCTGCTTTTCGTGTCGTTGCCTGACAGCGTCTTGTATTACCGGGATCTCGACACTAAGCGGCAGGTGCAGCTTTCGCGGACAATTGGGGATACGGCGGTGTTCAGCCCTGACCGAAGCAGAATCGTCTTCAACGACCGGGACTCGAATCGAGGCATATCCTTCTATGAGGTTTCAACATCGGGCGGGATTCCCCGCAAAATCTGGAGTGCCCCCCACGTACCTTCGTTTGGCGCCTGGGACTGGTCTCCGGACGGCGCGATCATTCTTTCGGGCTCCGCCACAGTCTGCGCGTTAGATCTCGCGACAAAGAAGACGCGGCCTTTCCTTGAGGACTCCGAGTACACCATCTGGGAGCCGCATTTTTCCCACGATGGGCAGTGGGTCGCCTTCAACGCCGTCAGAAACGGACGTTCTCGTCTGTTTGTAACTCCGTTCCGGAAATTGCCGGCGCCGGGAAGCGGCTGGATTCCGATCGCCGACAGCGGTTGGGACGACAAGCCGCGCTTTTCTTATAATGACCAGCTGATCTTCTTCACATCCGATCGCGATGGGCACCGCTGCATCTGGGCGCAGCCGGTCGGGGCTGATATGCACCCGCAGGGTAGTCCCTTCGCGGTGTGTCACCTGCATCAGCGCCGGAAATCGCTGAAGAACCTCGATATTTCGGAGCTTGAAATCGGTGCGGGGCCGGACACGATTGTCTGGGACGAACCGGATTCGACGGGCAACGTGTGGCTGTTCGAGCCGGCGAAGTCGAAATAGCGCATCGCAGGCTGAAATCAACGCCTGCTCTGCTGCGGTCCAACGTCGCAGACGCCGAGCGTATATTGCCTCTGCCCGTGATCTGCTGCTCCGGGGAGCACTTTTGAAGCAGTTGCAGCATCACGCGGTCGAGACCGTCGCCGAGTTCCGGCCCGCGCTCTTTTTGTGGCCTTCACACCCGCTCACCACGGCGATAGACTGGCGGGTGATGGACTTCAACACTGCGTTCGAGCAGATCAAAGTGGATGCGGCTCAGCTGGTGGACAAGGTCCGCGAGCTGATCCATGAGGGCAACGTTCGGCGCATCATCATCAAAGACGCGGCCGGGAACACGTTCATGGAGATTCCGCTGAATCTCGCGGTCATCGGCGTCATCGCGGCGCCCGTGCTCACCGCCGTCGGCGCGCTGGCCGCCATGGCCGCACACTTCACCGTCGTCGTCGAACGAAACAAACCGGGCGGAACGCCGCCGCCGAGCGGCACATAATAGAAGCGCGGAAGCACTTTGTCGGGGGAACAGGAAGATGCAGGCTGAATCGACGCAGGACGAGATTTCTGCCGTCCGGGACAACTCCGTCCCGCTGAGCACGAATCGTCACCTGCTGAAGTGGGTGGAGAAGATGGCCGAGCTCACCCGCCCGGATTCGATCTACTGGGTGGATGGCTCGCAGGAGGAATACGACCGCCTGTGCGCGCAGATGGTCGCCGGCGGCACGTTCATCAAACTGAACCAGGACCTGTGGCCGGGCTGTTACTACGCGCGCTCGGACCCCAGTGACGTCGCTCGCGTGGAGGACCGCACGTTCATCTGTTCTCTTTCGAAAGACGCCGCCGGACCGACCAATAACTGGGTGGATCCCTTCGTCATGCGCCGCAAGCTGAAGGCGCTGTTCCGCGGTTGCATGCAGGGCCGCACCATGTATGTGCTGCCGTTCAGCATGGGGCCCATCGATTCGCCCATGGCGCAGATCGGCGTGGAGCTCACCGATTCCCCTTACGTGGTGGCCAACATGCGCATCATGGCGCGCATCGGGCTGCCGGTGTTCCGCATCATCGATGCGGACATCAGGCGCGTGGTGCCCTGCATGCACAGCGTGGGCGCGCCGCTCGCGCCGGGACAGAAAGATGTTCCGTGGCCCTGCAACAAAGAGAAGTACATCGTGCATTTTCCGGAAAGCCGCGAAATCTGGTCCTATGGCTCCGGTTACGGTGGAAATGCGCTGCTGGGCAAGAAGTGTTTCGCGCTGCGCATCGCCTCGGCCATGGCCCGCGATGAGGGCTGGATGGCGGAGCACATGCTCATCGTAGGCGTGGAGAATCCGCAGGGCGAGAAGACGTACGTCGCGGCGGCCTTTCCGAGCGCGTGCGGCAAAACCAACTTCGCCATGCTCATTCCGCCGGCCGGCTTCGAAGGCTGGAAAGTCTGGACCGTCGGCGACGACATTGCCTGGATCAAGCCCGACGAGAATGGCCGGCTTCACGCCATCAATCCCGAGGCGGGTTTCTTCGGCGTCGCGCCGGGCACGTCGATGAAGACCAATCCCAACGCAATGGCCACGCTGGCGCGGAACAGCATCTTTACCAATGTCGCGCTGACCCCCGAGGGCGGCGTGTGGTGGGAGGGCATGACCGACAAACCTCCACAGTACTGTCTGGACTGGCAGGGCAACGCGTGGACTCCGGAGCTGGCGAAGGCCACCGGCGCGAAGGCCGCGCACCCGAATGCCCGCTTCACCGCGCCGGCCTCGCAGTGCCCCACCATCGATCCCGCGTGGGAAGACCCCAACGGCGTGCCCATCAGCGCTTTCATTTTCGGCGGGCGGCGCGCCAGCACGATTCCCCTCGTTTATCAGGCATTCAACTGGAGCTCCGGCGTTTATACGGGAGCTACGATGGGCTCGGAAACCACCGCCGCGGCCGCGGGGGCCATCGGCAAGGTGCGGCGCGATCCCATGGCCATGCTGCCCTTCTGCGGCTATCACATGGGTGATTATTTCCGCCACTGGATCAAAATGCAGCGCTCGCTCAGCGAAACGCCGCGCATCTTTCACGTGAACTGGTTTCGCAAGGACGCGTCCGGGAATTTCCTCTGGCCCGGTTTCCGGGAGAACATGCGCGTGCTCAAGTGGGTGGTGGATCGCGCGCGCGGCCGCGCTCTGGGACGCGAGACGCCCATCGGCTGGATGCCGCGCTATCAGGACATCGAGTGGCGCGGCCTGGATTTCTCGGAGGAGCGCTTCGAGGAACTGCAGTCGGTCAACCGCCAGGCGTGGCGCTCGGAAGTGATGGACCACGAGAGCCTGTTCATCGAGCTGCACGACCATCTGCCGCCGGAGATCATTTACGAGAGGGAACTGCTGATCTGCCGGCTTTGACCGAGACCACTCAGCGGTTCATCGCCGCGACCATGGAGTTCAGCGTCGCGCGGCTCAGATAATGCCCCTCTGACACCACCGCCGCGATACGGCGGGTGTTGCGGATGTCTTCGAGCGGATTTCCGTCGAGCAGAACCAGATCCGCCACATAACCGGGCGCGATGCGCCCCAGGTCATCGCCGTCCAGGAAGCGCGCCGGGTTGATCGTCGCCGTGCGCAATGCTTCCACCGGCTTCAGGCCTGCCTTCACCATCAGCTCGAGCTCTTCATGCAGTTCCTCGCCGGGATAAGACCATGGATCGCCCGTGTCCGTGCCGGCCAGCAGCGGGACGCCCGCGCCCTGCATGCGAAACACGATCTCCTGATACAGGTCGTACTGGCGCTTCACGAACTCGCGCTCTGCCGGCGACTGCTTTTCGGCGTCCGGTCGTGGGTCCTTCCAGTCGGCGCGGATCGCTTTCGGAATGCGCTTCAGCTCCGGGTTCTTCACCATGCCGTCGCCGTCGAGCACCAGCGCGCGGCGCCACATGGTCAGCGTCGGCGTCTGCCACGCGTCGTACAACTTCATTTGCGTGAACAGATCGCCGGCGCGGTTCCAGTCGAAGGTGTCCATGGCGTGCGCGTACAGCTCGAACGTTTTGTGGGCGTCCTGATGGGCGGCGGCGTCGAGCAGTTCACGGCGGATCTTCATCTCCTCCGGCGACCCTGCCAGGATCATGCCCATCAGGTGCTCCATGCTGCGCTGCCGCCACTGCACCGCCTGCGAAACGGTAATGCTGCTCGGCACATGGCCGACGACGGGCAGCCCCCATTTTCGGGCGCGGTCCATCAGCGCGATATACGCTTCCTCCGGAACGCTGGAGAGCACCTTGATGAAATCCACGTGCTCGCTTTCCAGCAGATCGTAATCGCGCCGCGCGTCGGCGGCGGTCTTCACCACGATGACGGGCAGCTTCGGATCGCCCGAATCGCGGCCGTCCAGCGGCGATCCACAGGTGAGTACATGCGGCCCGACGAGCTTGCCGGAATCGACCGCGTGTTGCCAGCCACGGGT
>DASRCB010000374.1:0-16757 GCA_035653295.1 Bryobacteraceae bacterium | reverse complement strand
AGCACGACGGCCCGTGGACGGCTCGCGAGTTCCACGACCGCGTTGCGGGCGTGCGCAATGGGCTGGGCAACCTGTATCGCGTGCCGCTGAGTACGATCATGCGGCAGTGATCGCGGGCGCATGGGCCGCTCTCGCGCTGCTGTTCGCAATGCAGCATTGAGTTTGCAGGCGTGCAAGCCAAAGGCTCGCAGTACAAAGCGCAGTACGCGCGATCGGTGCTATCCTCCGAGTCGCGTGCCTGGGTTCTGGGAGGCCTTCCCGGCTGACCGTCTGCTGGCGGAGTTCTCGCTGTGGTCCGCCGACCTGCTGCGTCTTCGGGATGAGATCGCGCGCGCCGAGCCGTTCGCCGATTTGTTCCACATCGATGTTTCCGACGGCCATTTCACGCCACGCCTGCTGTTTTTTCCGGACCTCACAGCGCGGGTACGGGAGGCGACCGCGCGTCCGCTGCATGTGCACCTCATGGCCGACGCCGCGATCCTCGAGGCGCAGATCGATCATTTCGCCGACGCCGGCGCGGACCTGATCAGCGTTCACGACCCCAAGGCGCTCGATTCCATCCACGAGCGCGGCAAGGCGGCCGGCCTGGTGCTGACGCCGGATGTGCCGACGCAGTCCGTGGAGCCGCATCTGCGCCGGGTGGACATGATCACGCTGCTGGGCACTCCTTCCGGCGTGAAAGGCCAGGGATTGCTGCCCGAAGCTCTGCCGCGGCTCCGCCGTACGCGCGCGATGCTCGATGCCGCTGGATTGGCAGGGCGCGTGCGCATCGGAGCGGACGGCGGCATTCGGCGTGACACGGTTCCGCAGTTGCGGGCAGCAGGCGCCGACACTGTCGTGATGGGCTCGCTGGCATTCGGCAGCGATGATCTGCCGGCGACGATTGGGTGGCTGCGGTCGCTATAGATGGGCCTGGGTGATTGCGGCGCGCGTCTTCTTTGGCAGCTTTTCGACTACCAGCTCGTACGATCGCCGCAGCCGCTGGTCCAGTTCGCGCACGGGCAGCGCGTCTTCGGTCTCCAGCGCGACCCAGTGATTCCTCGCGAAATACGGGGCCTGGATAATGCCCTCGCGCTCCGTTAGCTCGGCGAACTCCTCCGGGGTGCACTTGAAGCACAGCCAGGTCTTTCCGGGCTCGAGCGCCAGCCACGCGAAAACCTTCTCCGCGACTTTGAACACCAGGCCGCCCCACTGCATGTGCTCGGTGGCGTGAGGCAACGACATACAACAGCGGCGCACGCGATCGATGTGCCGCATTGCCGGCTCTCAGGATCGCGACGTGCGGGCCTGCAGCGTTTTCAGGGCGCGAACGCCCGCTTCGGCCACAGTGGTGTCCGGATCGCGCGAGATGGTCTGCAGATAAGGCAGCGCATCGGGGCCGCCGCTGCGGGCCAGCACGTCGGCCAACCCGGTTTTTTCGTCGCGGCTCGCGCCCTGTAGCAGCGGATAGATCGATTGCCGAACGGCGGGGTCGCGCGCCAGCTCCACAAGGTACGGGCGTGCGGTTTCACGATAGCCCACCGAGTTCAGTTGATTGACCAGATAGCGCAGCGGTCCGAGCTCCGTTCCTTCCAGCCGGCCCAGGTTCACCATGCCGAAGGCCGCCGCGAGCCGCGGGGCCGTCTTTTTATCGGTGTTGAACATCTTCTCCAGCGCGGGCAGGTCGGCCGGATTCTTCAGGCGAGCCAGGCCTTCGGCCGCCGATGCGCGGAGCGCGTCATCCTTGTCGTTCAGGTACGAGACCAGCACGCCGTGCACGCTGTCGTCGGGCATCAGCGCGATCGCTTCCAGCGCGGCCCGGCGCACCTTGTTATTGTGCGCGCGATTCAGAGCATCGCGGACGTCCGGCAGCGCCGCGCGATTCTGCAGCAGCCCGGTGGTCTCCAGCGCGGTGACCTGAATGCGGTCGCTGAGATCGCGCAGCATCCACGTGATCTGCGGGGCGACGGTGGGATCGTGGATCTTCTGGAGCGCGATGAGCGATTCGTACATCACCTCGTCGTCCTTGCTCCTGCGCATCGCGCTGAGCAGATCGGGAATCGCCGCACGCCCGCGGAGAATGCCGATGGCCCGCGCCGCGTTCGCCCGCGCGTGCATGCTTGCCGCGCCGGTCACCACTTTGCCCAGGGCCATGATGACATCGGGACGGACTTCAACGTACGGATCGATCACCTGATCGTTGGTATCGGTGAAATGCGCCTTGATGGCCGACCCCGCGCGCCGGAATGGCGCGGTAAGGCCGCCCTTCTGCAGGTAACCCGGTAAATAGAAATTGACGAGGCCGTCGGTGGCGCGAATCTGCACCTCCGGATCGTTGTCGGCCAGCGCCCGGACCAGCGGATCAATAGTCGCGGCTCCGCCGATCTCGTCGATGCCCTTGACGGCCTCGACGCGGACATCGATGTCCGGATCGGACAGGTAGGTGGCCAGCTTCTCAATGGTCGCGCCCTGGCTCTTCGCGTAATCCCGAACCGCTTTGGCCCGGTCCTTCGTATCCGCCTGCTGCGTGTCCTGCGCGCAGATGCCAGCGGCCAAGGCCACCGCGAGCGCAATCACAAACGTCTTAGCGAACAAACTCCACCTGCACTTTGTGAGGAATGAGCCCGGCCGCGTGGCCCATATCCAGTAACTTCTGCGCCGCCCTCGGAACCAGATCGCCGGCATCGACGGTGAAATGATTCACGTACATGCCGACGAACTTCTCGGCCAGTGTGGGCTCCAGGTCGCGCGCAAACTGCATCGCGTAGTTCAGCGACTCGTCGTGATGATCGAGCGCGTACTGAATGCTGTCGCGCATGAGGCGGCAGCATTCGTTCTGAATCTCGGCGGGAAGACTGCGCAGCAGCGCATTGGCGCCCAGCGGCAGTGGGAGATTATGCTCCTGCTTCCACCAGCGCCCCAGATCGATAATGCTGTGCAGCCCGCCGCGCCCGTACGTGAGCTGGCCCTCGTGAATGATCAGACCGGCGTCGACGGAGCGTTCGTGCACCGCGTCCAGGATGCGATCGAATGGAATCACCACCGGCGTGAAATCGGGTTCGAAGAGCTTCAGCGCCAGATACGCCGTCGTCATCTTCCCGGGAATGGCGATGCGCTTCCCGCGCAGTTCGCCGGCGGAGATGCGCTTCGGCGCCACCACCATGGGCCCATAGCCATCGCCCACGCTCGACCCGCTGGCCATCAGCGCGTACTTTTCCGCCACGTAAGGGTACGCGTGATAGGAAATGGCGGTGAGCTCGTAAGCGCCCTCGGTGGCCTTGCGGTTCAGGGTTTCGATGTCTTCCAGCACGTGCCGGAAACTCACCAGCTGGGAGCGGATCTTTTTCGTAGCCAGCCCATAGAACATGAACGCATCGTCGGAATCGGGGCTGTGCGCACAAACGACTTCGGTGACCGAAGCTGAGGGCATGGCGAGTTTCCCCCACTATAACAAGCGCATTTCCCCTGGCTCGAACTTTATCCCGCGGCGGCCAGGCGAATCTCGACTTCCAGCCCGCGCGGCGCGCGATTGCGGCATGCCACCGTTCCCCCGCACGCCTCCACGCAGGTTTTTACGATCGCGAGGCCCAGGCCGACGCCGCCGGTTTCCCGTTGCCGGGCGAACTCCGGCCGGTAGAAAGGCTTGAAGACTTCATCCAGCTCCGCCGCGGGCAGCCCGGGGCCTTCATCCGAGACCGTGATCGACACTTCGCCCCCTGCGTTTGCGGCGCCAATGGCAATCGGGCCCGCCTCACCGGCATAGCGGATCGCGTTACGCACCAGGTTGGCGAGCGAGCGATACAGATATTCCGGCTGCGCCATGACCGCGAGATCGTCGTCCACGTGGGTTTCGATGCTCGTGCCATTGGCGGTCTCGCGCTCCAACACGCGCGCGACCGTGTCGGCCACGCTCACTCGAATGAGCGCCGGCTGCCGGCCGTTGATCTGCGCTTTCGAGAACGAGAGCAGCTCATTGACCAGCGCGGACATCTGGCCCACCTCCTCATGCAGCGTTTCGACGTAATCGCGCTGCTCGGGCGTGGCGCGCTGCTCCAGAATGCCGAGCGAGACCTGGATGCGCGCGATCGGCGAGCAAAGCTCGTGAGCGATGTCGCCCAGAAAGCGCCGTTGTCCGTGCACATAGCCGGCCAGCTTCTGCGCCATGGAGCGGATCGCCAGCGCCAGCTGACCGAGCTCGTCGCGGCGCCGAACTGCGATCGGCACATCGAAGTTGCCCTCCGCAATGCGCTCCGCCGCTCCGGTCAGCTGGGTGATCGAATGCGTCAGGTTGCGAATCAGCGGCAGCCAGCAGACCACGCACACCATGATGACCGCGAGGATTACCGCCATCCAGGGCATGTAATCGAAGAAGAACGGGTTGGTCCACAGCGAGGAGAAGCGCCAGATCAGCATTCCGTGTTCCGGCGGACCGGGCGCCTCGCTCCACACAGGAATCGGAATGCCCACCCAGTATTCGGCGGGCTGGCCTGCCCTGAGAAAGAAATCGGGATGCGGGGGACCATGCGCGTGGCCCCTGTGCGGCGGCCCGGGCGGCCTGTCGCCCCCGCGCTCGGATGGCGGCGGATGCTGCTCATGAAGGAGTGAAGTATGCACCGCGGCCGGCAGCGTCACAGCTGAGCCCGCAACCTGAACGCCGTCCTGGCGAAACAGATAAAGATGCGCCGACGCGGGCGCGCTATTCCGTTCGAGCAGCTGGTCCCACGAGGCGCGCGGGGTTTGCGGCAGATCGAGCCCAATCAGCCGCGACACCGCGAACATGCGATCCCGCGCGGGCGCCAGCAGAAACGACCCCAGCTCGAAGCGGTACTCCACGCGCGCGAATACCGCCAACAGCAGCGCCAGCAGGGCAACGTTCAGGAAGGCCAGCAGCAGAATGCGCGTGGAGAGAGAGAATCGGGGCTTCATACCGGCTCTTCCGCACCGGCGCGGCGCATCATGTATCCCGCGCTGCGAATGGTGACGATGAACCGCGGCGACCGCGCATCGTCGCCCAGCTTCTTCCGTACCGACGAGATGTGCACGTCGATGGAGCGGTCGAACACCTCGAAGTTGCGGTCGGCCACCTCGAGCAGCAGCTGCTCGCGGGTCTTCACCCGTCCCGCGGCGCGGGCCAGCGAGAGCAGCAGGTCAAACTCGATGGCCGTCAATTGCAGCGGCTCGCCCGCGAGCGCCGCCAGCCGCGCTTCCGGCTCGATGTGCAGTTCGCCCACATCCACCTTCTCAGGAGCCTTCTCCGCGGCGGCCTTCACCACGATCGACCGGCGGATCACCGCGCGCAAACGGGCCAGTAGCTCGCGCGTCGAAAACGTCTTGGGCAGATAGTCGTCGGCGCCCATTTCCAGGCCAAGGATGCGGTCCGGCTCTTCGCCGCGGCCGGTGAGCATGAGCACCGGTACCTGCGATTTCTCCCGGAGCTGCCGCAGCAGGGTGAACCCGTCCATGCCGGGCAGCATCACATCCAGAATCACCGCGGAAAAGGTCTGGTTCAGCGCCAGCGCCAGCCCGCTCGTCCCGCTGTAAGCCGCGACAACTTCGTAGCCAAGCGGGGAAAGATAGTCGCCCACCAGGCGGCAAAGTTTCACGTCGTCGTCGACGATCAGTACGCGCGTGCGCGAGTCCGAGCCATTTTCCGGCGGGATCATCGTGTGGCTAACTCCATTTAACAACGTGACCACGCGCTTCGGGCCTTACTTTACTTTGGCTTAACAATTCTCCTTGGTTGCTTCACACGCGCTTTACACCCGTCTGGTGAACTGAATTCGGGCCAGCGGATGCCACTTACGGAAAAAGATCATTACGCGGCTCCGAGCGGCGACCTTTCCTCGCCTTTCTTCGGCGCATATCGCCGTCTCGCAGGCCTCGGGCCCTTCGGCGGCAACACCACTTACGACAGAGAGATCGACACGCAGCTCAGATTCGCGTTTTAACAGAAGGAGAATCACATGAACTTACCCACGTTCACAACGATCGCGCTGCTCGGCGCCACGGCACTGGCAGCGCAGGGCCCACCACCCGGCCATCACGGCCATATGTTCGGCGGTCCAATGGGTCCGCCGAAAGTAGTTACCGGCGCGCCCTACAGCGCCACCCAGAAAATCCAATTCCAACAAACCCTCGCTGACGGCAATCAGATCCAGCACACCGAGGACAATAGGGTGTACCGCGACAGCCAGGGGCGCGTGCGGACCGAAGTCGGGAGGCCGGATGGTCACACAACCATTACTATCTTCGACCCGGTGGCCGGTTACATCGCGCATCTGAACCCAGACAAGCAGGTTGCTATGAAGATGACCCTCCCCGCCAATCCGCCCACGCCTCCCACACCTCCGACCGCGCCAAACGCCACGAAGCAGGACCTCGGGACGCAAACGATTAATGGCCTGGCGGCCACGGGCACACGCTTAACGGAGACGATCCCCGCGGGGGCGTTCGGTAATCAACAGCCCATCACCGTCACGCGCGAGGTCTGGGTGTCAACGGCGCTCAGCGTCCCCGTGCTGGTGAAGAGCACGGATCCGCGCCACGGTACGTCAACAATGGAACTTACTGACATCAACCGGGCCGAACCCGATCCCTCGTTATTCCAGATCCCCTCTGCTTACACGGTTACGAAACGCACGCCGCCGGCGCCCGGTGAAGCCCCCGGTCCGCCGCCCGGCCCAGGTGAATAAGCGCGGGGCGTATACTGCGCTCAATGCGCCCCCTGTTCGCCATCATCCTCACGCTGCTGGCCGGATGCGGCTCCAAGCCGCCGAAGACCGCCGCTCCGGCCGCGGCCGAGAGACCCGCTCCACCACCAAAGCCCTCGGATGAGTCCGCCCGCTTCCCCAAAGCGGGCCTGCTGAAGACCGAGGTCGTGGATAACCATGTCCTCGACAAATCTTTCATGCCCGGCGGCACGGTCGCCCACTACCGCCGCGGCAAGTCGGAGTACGAGATGTTCGTGACCAAACTGGCCAATCCCACAGACGCCGCAATCCTGCTGCTCGACTGGAAGAAGGCGCTCACCGACGCCGAGCTGATCGCCTCCTTCGGGGGCTACGCGGGCAAGGATCAGGGCCGCCCCGTTTTTGTGTTCACGAAGGGCGCATGGCTCGCCGGCATCGCTGGCCTGCCGCAGAAACAGGCCGACCTTCAGGCCCGCTTACTCGCCGCGCGGCTGGACTGAAGCTTCCATCATCTGCGCTGTCGTCGTACGGTTCGAGGCAGGCCGCGACCGGCTTATAGAAAGCTCTTCAAGTGCCGGTAAACGAGGCTGACCGGCAGCCCAACTACATTGAAGTAATCGCCTTCGATGCGGTCGATGAAACGCGAGGCGAGGCCCTGGATGGCGTACGCTCCGGCTTTGTCCATCGGCTCACCGCTGGCGACGTATTCGGCGATCTCGACGTCGCTCAGTGGAACAAACCGGACTTGGGTAATCGCGGCGTCCACGATCTCCCTCGAGCCAGCACAGAGGCAAATGCCGGTAATAACGGAGTGCTCACGGCCGCTCAGCAGCCGCAGCATGCGTGCGGCGTCGCCGGCATCAATCGGCTTTTCGAGAATGTGCCCAGCCAGCACGACGACGGTATCGGCGGTCAGGATGATCTCGCCCTCCTCGCGGCGGACGGCTTCTGCCTTTTCGCGGGCGAGGCGGCGGACATAATCCTCAGGCGCTTCTCCGGGCAGGGGTTGTTCAATGATGTCGCCCGCGCGGACGATGAACGGAATGCCCGCGGAGGTAAGGATCTCCGCGCGCCGCGGCGACTTCGATGCAAGGACCAGAGTCAAGCGGTGGCGGCCCTGATTTCTTTCAATGTTGACGCGATCGGCTGGTTGAATTTAATCTATTTCTATCGCAGTTCCGGGTGCAGGGCTTTTCGCAACCAGCCGTGCGCGTTGTGCGGAAAGCCGGCGTCGGGAAGGAACATGTAGGGGCATTCGCCGGCGACGAGGTGGATGCCATTGTCATGACAGAAGCGTATGGCCGTGGCGCTTACCGCGCCTGTTCCGGCGCCGCGATACATCCACACGCGTTTCACGCCGGCTAGCAGGCAGTCACGCACCACGGCGTCGGTTTGCATGGCCGGGGTAATGATCAGGGCCGCGGCGGGCGCCGGGGCGATATCGCGAACCGATTTATAGCAGGGGTGGCCGGCGATCTCGGCCGCTTTCGGATTCACTGGAATGACGTCGTAATCGCGAGCCTGCAGATCGCGGTACAGGCTGCGGCTGAAATGACGCGGGTCGGTGGACACGCCGACCATCGCGATTCGTTTCTCCTGCAGGAAGCTCTCGATCTCCTGACGCACAGACATGTAGCGCCTCCTGGGGAGATTCTATCGCCGACCGTGCGGAGCTGTTGGCGATTTCCAAACCGCCCGATCGAGCGGTGGACGATACCGCAGCTCGGCCATTCCCATCTGTTCCGGCAGAGCTCTCCGATAAACTCGCTTTGTGTTCCTGTTCCTCAGCAAATTGATTCCGCGGCTCATCTTCCCGCCCGGCGTACTGTTGATTGGGATCGCGGCCGCGTGGGTTCTGAGAAACCGGTTCCGCCGCCTCGCTACGGTGCTGTTCGTTGTGTCGCTGGTCTCGCTTGCGTTTCTGTATTCCGATTTCTCCGGCCAGCTGTTGCTGCATCCGCTCGAGGAGGAGTATCGCGAGAGGAGCCCGGAGGCCCTGCCGCGAGCGGACGCCATTGTCATTCTCGGCGGCGCGGTGAGGGCGCCGGGGGGCGAGCACGCACGGCCGGAACTCGATATCGGCGCGGACCGCGTGCTGTTCGGAGTGGAGTTGTTCCGCGCCGGCAAGGCTCCGCTGATCGCGTTTTCCGGGGGAGCGGTGGGTGTTGTCGGAGTCAGTGAGTCGCCGGAGGCTCTGGCAGCCGCGCGCATCCTGCAGCAGATGGGCGTGCCGGCGAGCGCGATCCGAACCGAGGCGCAGTCGCGCAATACGCACGAGAACGCCACGTATTCGTATCGTCTGCTGAGCCCCCTCGGCGTTCGCCGCATTCTGCTCGTGACCTCGGCTGCGCACATGCCGCGCGCCAGCGCGCTGTTTCGACACGCAGGTTTCGACGTCGTTCCCGCGCCCTGCGATTTTCGCACGGGCTGGGGCAGCGAACGGCTCCTCTTTCGCGTTCTCCCCGATCCCGGGAATCTGACGGACAGCGATTCCGCGATTAAAGAATACGTGGGAATCGCCGTCTATAAAGCGCGTGGGTGGATATAGACCAGCCCGCCTCGGAAATCGACGTTACTGATTTACACCCGACGCCAGAAATCCGCCATCCACGGCGATGCACTGCCCGGTGACAAAACTCGCCGCATCGGAGGCAAGAAAGACCGCCGCGCCAACCAGTTCTTCCGGTTTCCCGAACCGGCCCATCGGCGTGCGGATTTTGAACTCGCGCCCGCGCTCCGTCCCGTCCAGGAGCGCGGCGTTGAGCTGGGTGCGAAATACTCCCGGCGCGATGGCGTTCACGTTGATGCCGTCGCGCGCCCACTCGATGGCCAAATTTTTCGTCAGCGAGAGCACCGCCGCCTTCGATGCCGCGTAAGCTGTCACCTCGAACAGCGCCACGTACGAGCTGAGCGAGGCGATGTTGACTATGCGCCCGCGCCGGTTCGCCGCCAGGGGTTGATAGAACGACTGGCAGGCGCGCAGCATTCCCGTGACATTCGTATCCATCAGCGCGTTCCACTGCTCCTCGGAGACGTCCACCGTGGGCTTGCGAAACGTCGTGCCCGCCGCATTCACCAGGATGTCCACCACACCGAACTCAGCCAGAACGGCGTCGCGCAGCTTGTCCATCGATTCCCGGCTGCGCACGTCCGACGTACGGCGGAGGGTCCTGACTCCCGCCGCCTCGACAGCGTTGCAGACTTCCTGCATCTGCTCCTCGCGCCTGCCGGTGGGCACGACGCTCGCTCCCGCGTGCGCGAGCCCTATGGCGATCGCGCGCCCAAGGCCCGAAGTTCCACCCGCAACAACGGCCACCCGGCCGCTCAGATCCATGATGTTGGTCATATTTCGTTATTCCGGCCGCGCGACGTACTTGGCCAGTCCCGCATTGCCCGCCGAGTCGTATACGCGGACGGCGATCAGATGCTCGCCGGGGCTCAGGTGCTCGACCCTGATATGGAACTGCTCCTGCGGCGAGTCGGTAAGTCCGTCGACGGCTTCCACCGGCAGCCACGGCCCGGCATCCAGCGAATACTCGCAGCGCCGCAGCGCGGACTGTGCATCGTGAGCATCCACGTCCAGTTCGGCAACCGAGCCATTCCGGTCGGCGCGCCGGATTGAAACCATGGGTGGCGTGTTGTCGATAAGCACGGGGGAACTCACCAGGTCGGTTTCCCTCGCCGCTTCGGGCGGGTTTGAGGGACGGTCGGACGCAATCACGCGGAAATAATATCGCCCATCGGCAAGCACATCGCTGTCCAGCAGCAGCGTGTTCTCGTTCATGTTGCTGCGGATGAGCATCCATCTCTCGCCGCCCTCCGGACGGAACCAAAGGCTGTACACCAGGTGGTCGCTGTCGGGGTCGTCGGCCTGCCACGAGATCTGGATCTGCGATCCGCCGGCGCGAGAGAGAGTCTGGGTCGGCGTTCCGCTGGAGGTCTGGGACGAGGCGTCGGTTCCGGTATCGGTCACGGTGATGGAATAAGCCGCGTTCTGCGCGGTCGAGCTCGCCGCCGTGCTTTTCTGCGCCGTTGTCGAAGACGCCTGTGTCGAAACGGAGATGCTCCGCACCACCGGTGGCGAGTTCTGTGGCAGATACGCCAGCACCACGTTCTCCAGCACGGGCGAAGCTCCATTCAGAGCGGCGCGCCACTGCACGTAGCGGGCGTTGGGACTGACCAGCTTCGCCCCCTCACTGCCGCCCTGGATGGGCTGCCAGTCGCTCCAGGTATTGTCCGGACGCGCCGAATTGCCCGATCGTGTCTCCATCCGGACCGCACCATGCCCGGTCAGTCGCCACGTCATCGTGCCCCAGCGCGCTATCGCGCCGGAATCGTGCACCGGCGACTCGTACGTCCCACCCGCCGCGGCTTCGTTTTCCAGTTCGAACACGCGGCCGTTTTCAGCCGTGGCGGCCAGCAGCGCCGAGCCGTCCAGCAGCAGCCGGGTGGCCTCGCCTTCCCCGGTCTGCGCAATGAGCGCTGCTTTCCGATTCGCCCCCAGCCGGTAAATGCGTCCCTGGGCATCGGTGCTGATCAACAGATCGCCATCGCCGCGCGCCAGCACATCGTAGATGTTTTCATCTTTCGAAGTCCAGATGGTCTCGACCGTGTTGTCCGCGTTCACGCGAAACAGCGCGGATTTTTCCACTCCGCTCACTTCGGTAACTGGCGTCGATGGCATGACGGACTGAACGGCCGCGGGAGCGGCGGGCTTAGCGGGCGCGGACGGTTTGATCTCCGTGCCCGACTGCGTCGAGCCGCCGGTCGCATCCGCCGGGCTGACGGTGGTCGATGTAGCCGTCACCGTAACGCTCATCGGCGTCATGGAAACGGGCATCTGGGCAGTACTGCGCCCGGTAAGCGACCCGCCCATCGCGGCGGCGTAAATCGCGCCCCCTGGGGCGACGGAAATGGCCCGGATCTCCGGCAGGTTCGCGTTATAAAGGACGAACGCCTTGCCCTTGCCAGTGAGCCGGTACAGGATACCGTTCGGTTCCGTTCCCGCCAGCACGCGGCCCTGCGAGTCCAAAGCCAGCGCGGTCACATGGCCCTGCCCGGATTCGTACCAGAGCTCTCCATGACCCGAGGAATCCACACGATACACATTGGCCGGCGCCCCTGTGCCCACATAGAGCGCCCCATCGGGAGCAAGCGCCAGCGACCAAATGTATTTTGCGCCGGGGTGAAAGAACTCCGTCGCCTTACCAGCGGTATCGATGCGCCACACGCTGCCGTCCGGCGATGCGCCTGCATACACGTCGCCGTTCTTGGCCGCGAGCACGGCGAAGATCTCGGGCTGATCGGCGGTCCAAACCTCCGACGCCTTGCCGTCGCGGTTAATGCGATAAAGCTTTCCGCGATTGCCGGTGCCCGCGTACACAGAACCATCGGGAGCACGGGTCACGGACCAGACGGCAGTCTGTCCCGCGGCCAGCAGCGGCTTCATGGCCGGGGCCAGCGCCAGCCGGCCATCGCGGTCGAGGGCGATTCCGGTGAAGCGGCCCCGCACGAAGTCCTGCCAGGAGTTCATTTCCCACGTGGTCGTCGTGGACGCAAACGCCACGCCCGCCGCCACGCAGGCGGCCAGCAGCACTCTCATTCTTTTACTTCCACTTGTATCGTCTTCGATCCTGTAACAACATATGGGCCGGCGTCGATGGCCAGATCGGCGAGCTCAGAGCCGCGCGCCATGGCGACGGTTCCCGGCGCCGCTTGTGTGCGCGCCAGAATGAGGCCGAGCGAGGGGGGCGGGTCGGGCAGATCGGCGCCCTGAACGGTGTATGCGGCGTCCGTGGTCCATACCCGCACGAATGCCTTCGTGTTCGGGCGCAGGTCGTTCAACAGCAACACCACCTGTCCAGCCGACTTCGGCGTGACGCCGATCGCCTGCCCGTACTCCAGCAGATTCGTGGTAAGCGCGTCGGCGGCGGTCACCTGGAGCATTCCGGCCGCCACCCCCACGGGCACGCGATAGCGCACGGTCCTGACAACCTCCATACCATTCGGTCCGGACAGGGTTACGGAGATGTCGAGCGGTTCGCCGGGCCGCACGTAATGGCGCGAGGCGGCCACCTGATCGATCTCCAGGGTGCGCTTCTGCTCGACGGCGTCGATTCGGATGCTCACGTCTCTGAGACGCAGCGCTTCGAAGCCGGCGGCCATGACATAGGCCAGCGATGAAGCCACCCCCATCGACGCCTGCTGCGGCACGCTGAAATCGCCGGAGTACGTGTTATCGAATTTCAGCGGGGCCACAGTGCGGTTGTCGAATGTCGCTTCACCGCGGATTACGAACGTGCCCGCGCCAAAGGTGCGCTCCGTGGTTTCAATGGCCGAAAAAACCGCCATCTGCACAAGGAAGGGCGAGAGGATCTGATCGCTCACCATCTGCATGCGATAGCGCGACAGCGACCCCTGGCCGCCGCTCACGTCGATGGCCAGCGGAATGGTCGCCGCATGCCGGCCCAGTTCGCCGTAAATCGCCGTGCTGCGGTCCTGGGTAATGGCGCCCATCCATTCACGCGCGCTGGAGATTTTGAAGGACGACTGGAGGTTGGGAAGAACGGTGATCACATCGGCGCGCGCGAAGGGCAGCTCGGTCCGGCCCACCGAAAGAAACTGATGCCCGAACGCATACACGCGGTTGCCGTCGACGGCCGTGACCGTGCCATCGGCGCCGACGCTCAGATCGCCCGAAAGGAGCTGCACAGTAATCATGTCGCCCGGACGAAGCGTGGCCGGGCTGCCCATGGCGGGTGGAAGGTGGCCGCCGCTCGACAGCCCCTGCCGCGGCTCCAGGCCGAGGCGGCGCAGCTGTGGCGCGAAGTAGTCCAGGGTACGGTCGCTGAATCCGCTGAACGAGACGGGTGTCGCGATGGGCGTCATGCGGTCGGGCCGGGTCGCCTCCTGCTCAGGGGCCGGCGGCAGGAGGGTTTGCCGGAACAAGGCGGCGGGGCGTGCTTCGAGCTGTTTTTCGGTCTGTCCGCCGGCGCGGAGCATCTCCTCGATCGGCCGGATGCCCGCGATGGGTTCCTTCGCGAAGGAGAACGCCAGGGCCACGGCGCCCACCAGCTTGCCATCAATATATACAGGGCTCCCGCTCATCCCCTGCATCACTCCCGATTCCTCCACCTGCCGGCCGGAAAGCCGCGCCAGAATCACTGACTGTTTGGGACCGAGGTTCTCCAGGACCCCTAGTACTTCCACATCAAAGTCGTCAATCCGATTTCCGGTGAAAATGGTTTTGCCGATTCCGTGCTGTCCGGGGCGTACATCCTTCAGCGGGAATATGGGTATTTCGGCGAACAGACTGGATGCTAGAATCGTTAAGAACCAGAAGCGACAGGCCACTACAACCCAATTCTATCCTCTGGCTTCGAGGATTCTCCGGCCTGCTCAGAATCGCGATCTGCTGAATGGGAACCACCACGAAAGCGCTGTCCGGGGAGACTCCGCGAGAGGCGGCGCGAAGCCTTCCCTGGGCGGCGATCGCCTGGTTCGGAGTCCTGCTGATCGTCTGCTATGCGCCCGTGTTGCGCCTGCTGGTGGCGCAGTGGATGGGCGACGCCGATATGGGGCACGGCTTTTTCGTGCCAATTGTCGCCGGCTGGGTTGTTTGGCAGCGCCGGGAACAGCTGATGGCGCTCGAGCCGCGGCCCAACTACTGGGGTCTGCTGCTGGTCCTCTGGGGCATGGTGCAGATGTTGCTGGGCTCCATTGGCGCCGAGCTGTTTCTGGCCCGCACCGCGCTGCTCATCTCGCTTACCGGCATGGTGCTGCTGCTCGGTGGAACCAAAGCGCTGCGCCTGCTCGCTTTTCCGCTGGTGCTCCTGATTTTCATGATCCCCATACCGGCGATGATCTACAGCCTGATCACGCTCAAGTTCCAGCTGCTGGCTTCCAGCATCGCGTCCAACTCGCTGAACGCAATCGGTATTCCCGTGCTGCAGACCGGCAACATTCTGGAGCTGCCGAACGGGATGCAGCTCAGCGTCGCCGAGGCATGCAGCGGTATTCGCTCGCTGCTGTCGTTGTCGTTCCTGTCCCTGGTTTACGGATACCTGTTCGACAGTAAACCGTGGATGCGCATCGTGCTGCTGATCGGGGCGCTGCCCATCGCTATCGCGGCAAACGCATTTCGCGTCACTCTAACAGGTCTTATCGCCGATAATAAGCCGGAATACGCCGAGGGCGCGTTCCATACCTTCGAGGGCTGGGTCCTGTTTTTGGTCGCCCTGCTGCTGCTGGTCGGCTTCCATCGTCTGGTCAATGCGATTTACTACCGCTGGAAGAACAAGCACGGGGAGGAAGCGGTTGCCTGATTTTCTGAAAAGCCGCGCGGCGAAGATTCTGACCCTGGCGCTCGTTGCACAGGCCACGTTGTTCTACACGCTCTCGCACGGCGAGGCGGTGCTCATGGTGCGGCCGCTCAGCGATGTTCCGCAGCAACTCGGCTCCTGGCACATGGTGAGCGAAGGCGTCGTAGAGCCGGAAATCCGATCGGTTCTGAACGCGGATGACTATCTGACCCGCGATTATGCGAGTCCCACATCGCGACTGCCTGTAAATCTCTTTGTGGAGTACTTCCGAACGCAGCGCACAGGTCAAACGCCGCACACGCCCAAGAACTGTCTGCCGGGTTCGGGCTGGCTTCAGGTATCGTCAGGCACAATACCCGTGTCCGTTCAGGGAAAGGCCGAGCCGATCCAAGTCAACCGCTACATCGTGGCCCGCGGCGATAACCGCGACATCGTGATGTATTGGTACCAGTCGCATGGGCAGGTGATCGCCAGTGAGTACAAGGCCAAGATCTATACCGTCATGGACGCCATCCGCTACAACCGCACGGACACGGCAATGATTCGCGTGGTTGTCCCCATCGCCGGCAGTGAGGAAGAGGCGACGAAGGCAGGCGTCAACTTCATCCAGGCCACCTTCCCGGTGCTGGCCAGCTTGCTGCCGTCGTAAACAGCGCAGCACCGCAATACCGCGAATTGCTCCGCCGCGGCATGTGGATTAGTGGAAATTATGTGAAGGAACGTCCTGCTCGGCGATGTGCAGGCCCATTACGTGGTCGGCCTTGACCGATACCACACCGTCGATGTTCTGCAGTTCGCCTTCAATTACAAGGTAGCCGTTCCCCACAACAGTGGTCCGGTATTCGGCGAACTTATCTGGCATGATGACCACGTTCGACACGCCGGTTTCGTCCTCCATGCTCAGAAAAACAAGGCCTTTGGCGGTGCCCGGACGTTGGCGGCAAATCACTGCGCCGGCGGTCTTCACCAGCACTCCGTTGCGCATCGCTTTCAGGTTGTTCGCGGGAACGATGCCCAGCTGGTTCAGGCGCGCGCGATGGAACGACATCGGGTGCGGGCCGATGGTCAGATGGGTGCGCCGGAAGTCGGCGCTGAGGCGCTCGGAGGCAGTCATGCGAGCCAGCGGCGCCGATTGCCGCGGCCCATGGATCGACGCGTCAAACAGCGGACCGGCGGGGCGCATGGCCAGCTCCGCTTCCCACAAAGCGCCGCGGCGGTCGACCCCCGTAATGAAATTCAGCGCGCCGGCTTCGGCCAGCATACGAACCTCGTCCTTGTGCAGTTCCGGCACACGATCCACAAAATCCTGAATGCTGGAAAAGGGCTGCCCGGCGCGGGTGCGCGTAATCGCTTCAGCCGCATCCTTGCGCAAACCTTTGATGTAGTTGAAACCGAGGCGCACGGATTTATCGGGTTCTACTGTGCACAGCCATTCCGACCGCTGCACATCCACGGGCCTGAAATGCAGCCCATGGTGCTGCGCATCCTTCACCAGCGTGGCAGGCGCGTAGAAGCCCATGGGCTGGTTGTTCAGCATGGCCGTTAGAAACGCCGCAAGGTAGCGGCACTTCAGATACGCGCTGGCATAAGCGATGAGGGCAAAGCTGGCGGCGTGCGATTCGGGAAAGCCGTACAGCGCAAACGAAGTGATCGATTTTATGATCTCCTCCTGCGCGGCTGGTCCGATTCCGTTACTCGCCATGCCATCGCGGAGCTTCGTCTCCACATCGCGCATGCGTTGTTCCGAGCGGCGGAAGCCAAGCGCGCG
>DASRCB010000373.1:0-11530 GCA_035653295.1 Bryobacteraceae bacterium | reverse complement strand
TCTCTGCGCAGGACGCGCCTGTCTTTCAGGCCGAGGTCTCTCGGGTACACGTCGATGCTGAGGTGCTCACGCCAGCAGGTCGCGTAGTGACTGCCCTTACTTCAAAGGATTTCCGTATCTACGATGAAGGGACAGAACAGCGTATTCTTGCCTGCAGGACGGATGAGGAGCCACTCGATATTATTCTGCTGCTGGACAAAAGCGGCAGCATGCGGCGGGCTCCGCAGAAGCTCGCCACCGCGGCACACAGCGCATTCGCTGAACTGAGGTCCGGAGACCGTGTCGCCCTCATGACGTTTGACTCATCGGGAAGACTCGTATCCCCTTTTACACAGGATCTACAGTCAATTGAGCGAGACCTCCAGGCGCTGGTCACGAACCGGCTTGAGGGCGATACCCGCATACATCAGGCCGTCGACGACGCTGCTCATTATTTTTTGCAGGAACCGCGGACTCAGCGCAGGCGCACGATTTTGATCATCACGGACAACGTTGGCACGCGGACTGTAAGCGAGGCACATGTCGTCAATGATCTTTGGGAGGCGGATGCTGTTTTGAGTGGCGTGATCTTCAATCAGCCAGGGTTCGAGGTGCGACGCGCCATCGTAGCCGTGCTCGCTCCTTACGCCCTGATCAGGGCTGGCAAGGGCATCGGCCACATGACTGATAAGACTGGGGGCGACACCATTCATGTGGAAGAACCCGGTACGGCTTTCGCCGAAATGATGCGCCGGATTCGAAGCCGATACAGTCTCTATTACGCTACTCCGGAAGGGAAGCCGGGATCGTTCAGAAGCATCAGAGTCCAGCTTGCGCCGGAACCTCAAAAGCTGTACCCGGGCGCCCGTATCCTTGCCCGTCGAGGGTACAGACTGCAGGGCTCACGTTGATCGCCGCCTTCCCAAATACATTCTCAGCCCGGCGGAAGGGAACATAGTCCGCACAGCCGGATATCACGACCGCCGAAGAACTCTGCGATTCTTTGCGAATGCGCCAGGAGCCCCGATGGTCTCGCCGCCGGCCTCGAGCGGGGCAGCTTCAGTCTGGAAGCGCGAGCCATATCCACGGCGAGTGTAAGGTCGAACGAGCACACACCGCGCCTGGCCAGCGGCGTAACCTACACTCCGGGAAACGTAGTCCAGCAGATGACCTATCCGTTCTATTGCACGAGCGAAATCCGCGGCTACAACATGCTCAACCAGCTCACCTAACCAACGGTGGCGTTATCCGCCGAGCGGGCAGACACTCACCATGTTGGCCACCAAGAAGTGAAGGTGCCGGAATGACGAGACGCTCAACGCGCCATTCGTGCCGAACTTCTTGTCTTGCCGAGCGCGAGCGCGATCAGCCTGCGCATCCGGTCTACCGCGTCACGCAACTCGCTGTCCGGCAGTGACGACTTTCGATCGGCATACAACACGCCGGCTACCACGCCATCGACGACGATGGGGAATGCTGCCGCGTGTTCCGGCTCCAGCGCGGCAAAGACCCGCGAGGCTTCAAACCGCGGATCGATCTCGCGGTTGATCCACAGGTCCTGCCGGCGCTCAATGCAGGCGTGCAGCAGCGGATCGCCCTGCTCCAGCGAGAACTGGAATGCAGCCAGCGCCACGCCTGCGTCGGGTCCCGCGGCGAGCCTCCCGCGGACGCTGTGGCCATCTTCCGACATCAGCGCAAAAACGGAGCGGTCGAACGAGCCCGAGCCGGTCAGAACCTCGAGCAGGTCGTGGATGAAGCTGCCCACCTCGAAGTCCGCCGAATCCAGTCGCGCCCCGGTGATTTCCAGCGCGGCCTGGACCTCATCCAGATCGCACGCCATCACTCCCGGCTCCGGCGGCGCGCCCAGCACCGCCCGCGCCTGCTCTACCTGCGCTTCGAAGGCTACAGCGGCGGCGGGCATCTGCAGAACGTTCAGAGTGCGGCGCGTGTCTATAATGGCCCGGTCAGTAATGCGGTCGAGGTCGAGAGGGGTCAGGTTGTAGCGGCGGCCGGTCGGCGTGATGATTGTCTTCGGCACGCGATGCCCGGGGCCGTCCTTGTACCGGTACAGCGACGCCGTGAGCTCGTAGCCGAAGTTGGTCAGCGACGCCAGGCAGCGCTGGTCCGCGCTCAGGGCCCCGCGACCGCCCCCGGTGCACATGCGCACCTGGTCCGGGAGATTCCAGAATTCCGCGATACCCGGCCCGATTTCGTCAAAATCGAACTCGAATATGCGCCGCGCCGCCACACGCAGCGGAACGCCGTCCTGCTGCATCAGCAGCAGAACATCGGCATACTCCAGTCCGTAATAGCGCGCCATCAGCACCTCGCCCAGGTTTCGGAACAGGCCGCAGATGTAGGCCTCCTCCGGCCGCGCGTACCCTACCGCGATTGCGGCCTGTTGCACGTGGGCTGCGCTCAGCAGCGAGTAGGTCATGAGTTCCCGCAGTCCGGGCGAGCGCCGGGCGTAAGTCTCCACGAATCTCAGCCCTGCGACGAGGGTCCGCACCGTATCCCGGCCCAGCATGGAAATCGCGTGCGAAACGCTGATAATCCGCCGGCCTGACCGGTTGTAGTACGAGGAGTTCACTACCCGCAGGACCTGCGAGGTCAGCCCCAGATCCCGCAGCACCACGCGCGCAAGCTGCCTCGAGCCGGATTCCGGATCCTCCGTGCTGTCCATCAGGTCCCGCGCGTTCTGCCCGAACGGCGGCACGCCCTCGCCGCGCAGCAGGCGCTTCAGGCAGGCCTGCATATTCACGTTCTCGCGCGTGTTCGGCTCGTTGACTCGCGTCCCAGGAGCAGGAATGAGAGTATCTCCCTGCTTTCACTTATCGGAGCGCCGGCCGCGACTATGAGCCTGTCTCGATCAGGCCCCTCCCGCCAGAAGCCGGATCTGGCCGATACCGCCCTGCACCTGTACGTGGACCGTGACCGGGCTCGCACCTTTTTCGTAGATGTCGTTAACCCAGCGGCCCCCGCGCTTCTGAAGGCCTTCCACCTGAATGCCTCCGATTCCGCCGCTGGCGTCCGCCACCACCCCCACCTTCGACGGCAGATGCAGCACCGCTTCGCCAATCCCGCCATGGATCCGCACATCGTAATCGCGCTTCGGCTCCGGCGGAAGCTCCGCCTCCACTCGCCCCACGCCCATGTTGACGTCCAGATCGCGGATCGTCAGCCGCTGCAGGTCGAGATTGCCCTCGCCGGCTCCGCAGTTGACCCGGATGTCCAGCGGTATGTTGTCGTTAAACCGCAGGTCCCATTCGTATTCGTTGTTGCCGCCCAGGTGCACGCCGCCGCCCCCATGGTCACCCTGTCGAATGGTGAGCAGGCCCCGGAACGAATTGCCGTTGTAGGTCACATCCGGCTTCCAGTCACGACGGTTATAAGTGAAATCGGCCTCCAGCAGCTTCGACGCATCTCCCTTGATATTCAGCTGCCCGACGCCCATGTCGATCTCGGCCCGCACCGACTCAGCCTTCCCAACGTCCACGGTCTTCGTCTCGTGCTCGGTTTTGCCGTAATCCTCGTCAATCGTGCACGCCGTCATAGCCACGAACGCGCAGGCCGCCGACCCCACCAGAATGCACTTGGTCCACATGGCATTAAAGATAACGATTCGAGGGGCAGCGTTGTTCCGTATCCGTGGGAAGCGATCCGCGGGGATAAAAAGCCGCGAATGCAGGCGACCGGCCGCAATTCGCGAATGACAGAGCCGACCCGGAACGATCGGAGGTTCCGTCCGGGTCGGCCTGACCGCACGCCTCTGTTGCGGTCAAACAACAGCTGTTCCGAAGGGTACACCGGACCATGGGGTGAACTTAAGCCTCTGAATGGCGTAGGCGGTGGTGTTAGACCTTGAGCTTTTAAGTCGGGCAATTAACGAGGTCGGGCATATCGTGCCGCTTGACCTCGGAATAATCCGACAGGCACACCCCGCGCCTTGGCCGCGGGATTCCCCTCATCGGTGAATTAAAAGTCCCGGACCGGCGGAGTCTATTGCAGGAACGCGCTCGAATGGCGAGCTCGTGAGACTGATCTGAGATCGGAGCCCCACCCGCGCGGAGTAGCCTCCGAGGACACGCGCAACGCTCCGATCTCCCTTTTTCGAAACTCTGTCGCGTTTCGCGTTATTCCCACCGCAGACATACGCCCGGATCCACGCGCGTGGCGCGCAGCGACGGAATGTACGCCGCCGCCAGCCCCACAACGATCAGGACAGCGACCACGGCGCACAAGGTCAGCGGATCGTATCCCGAAACGCCCTGCAACTGCGCCGCCAGAACCCGGCCCACCACCCACGCCAGCGCCATTCCCGCCGCGATGCCCATCAGCACGAATCGCAGCGTGCTCGTAAGCACCAGCGAGCGGACATTGTTCGAGCTGGCGCCCAGAGCCATGCGGATGCCGATCTCATGCCGCTGCTGCGTAACCGTCCAGGAGACAACACTGTAGACTCCGATGGTCACCAGCACGAGTCCGATACCCGCGAACACGGAAAAGAGCAGCAGCCCGAAGCGCGGCCGAGCATACTGGCTGATCTCCAGAATGTCATCCATGGTCATGATCTGCTGCGGAATCACACTTCGGTCCAGCCGCAGGATTTCCGCTGTCACACCACGGCTCAACGCCAGTGGGTCGCTCGCGGTATGCACGAATACGACGGCCTGGCCATAACCAGCCACCGACAAGGGAATGAATGCTTCGGGCGCTACCTCCTCACGCGGAACCTGGTTCCTCATGTCCGAAACCACGCCAATTACTTGGAATTTCGGGCTGTCGATGGGCTCGGGCGCGTTCCGCAGTGCGGCAATCATCAGCGGCTGGCCGAGCGGATTCAAATGGCTGAAATATTTCCGCGCCATGGTCTCGTTGATCACGGCGACGCGTCGTTTGCCATGGTCGTCCTGCGCCGTGGGCAACCGCCCCGACACAAGTCGCAGACCCACGGTCTGGAAGTATTGCCAGCTGCACGGCTCCAACAGACCCTTCCAGCGTTCGAAATGAGCAACGCCCGGGATCTCGAATTCGGTCGCGCTGCCTCCGTTCGGTGGATAATCAACGGCCGCGGCGGCGGAGATCACGCCAGGCAGCGCTTCGAGATGCGCAATCAACTCGCCGGCAAACCGCGCCTGCGAATCTGTCGTCGGATATCGCGCCGGCGGAAGGCTCAGCGCGGTGGTCAGAAGATGGCTGGTGCGAAAGCCCAGGTCGATCTGCCGTTCGATGAAGAAGCTGCGCATCAATAGGCCGGAACCGGTCAGCAGCAGCATGGATAGTGTGACCTCGCCGGCCACCAGCGCGTGCCGCATGCGGCCACGGCGAAACCCGGTGTTCCCGCGCGCCCCGCTGCGCAGCGATTCGTTCACGTCTCCGCGCGCGGCCGCGAGCGCCGGCGCCAGCCCGAAGATGAACGCCGTCGCAATCGCAACCACCACCGTCGCCGCCAGCACCTCCCGGTTAATCGAGATCACCGCCTCGTCGGGAAAGGTGTAAATGGGAATCAGCGCTATTAACCCCCTCACCGCCGCCGAGGCGAACAGACAGCCCGCAGCCGCACCGCCCGCGGAGAGCAGGATGCTTTCCACCATCAGCTGACGCACGAGCCGCCATTTTCCTGCCCCCAGCGTCAGCCGCAGAGCCAGCTCCTTCTGGCGCGCGCTCGATTTTGCCAGCAGCAGATTGGCGACATTGGCGCAGGCGATCAGCAGCAGCAGGCCGACCGCGGCCAGCAGGGTCAGCAGCGCGTTTCGGAAGCGGCCGACCGCGATGTAGCCGAGTGAGTCCAGACGAACGCTGAACTGCGCGGGATAGCTGTGAGGGTAGATTCTCGCAAGCTGCTTCGCCAGGCCCGTCAACTCGGCTTCCGCCGCTCTGATATCCAGGTCCGGCCTGAGATGGCCGTAGAGAACGAAGTTGCGCCGCTCCGCTCCCGGTTCCGCCGGATCCACGGTCGCCGGCATCCAGATGTCTCCGCCCCAGAACGCGAATCGCTGCGGCATAATCCCGATGAGCGTGGTGGGCTTGTCATTGAGCAGGAACGTCTGGCCCACAATACCAGGATCGCGTCCGAATCGGCTCAGCCATACTTTGTAACTGAGCACGAAGACCGGCGGAGCGCCCGGCCTGGCGTCTTCAGGAACGATGGGCCTGCCCAGCAGCGGCGCCACTCCGAGAAACTGGAACGCATTGCCGGTCACCATGTCTGTGTCGAGCGGCTGCAGCCGATCCCCAGAGCCCATCAGGGTGGTCGTCTCCCAAACGCCCATGGTGTCCCGAAAAATTCGGTTCCGCTGCTGATAATCCAGAAATTCCGGTACGGAGAAGTAGTTCCGGTCCGCCGCCGCATTGCTCGCGTTGCCGACGATCCGGAATCCGTAGATATGGCTGCTGTCGGTGTAAGGGAACGGGTTCAGGAGGACGTTGTCGATGACACTGAAAATCGCGGTCGTGGACCCAATGCCCAGCCCCAGGGCGGCCACACACGCGAGAACAAACGCATGATCCTTGCGAAGGCTTCGGAATCCGAAGCGCAGGTCCTGCCAAAGCCAGTCCATGGCGGGACCGTCCAGCAGGCTGCGGACCAAACCCCGGCGCCGCATCTACAAACAACGGCGGCATGAATTGAGGCACGCGCGTTCCGATCCTGAGACGATGCTGTCGCTCAACCGGACATCGAACAACCTGGGCCAGTCGATTGCGGTCGAACGCGCTCCGCCCCGCTCAACTCCCGCCACAGCCAGCTCTTTGCGAATCTCCAGTCGCGCATCACGGTTTCCGGCGAGACTTTCAGCACCTCCGCCGTTTGATGTACGTCGAGCCCGCCAAAGTAACGCAGCTCCACCACACGTGCCTTTCGCGGGTCTGCCTGTGCCAGTTTGTGCAGCGCCTCATCCAACGCCAGCAGATCGCCGGCGTACTGTCCGCCCGCAACCACCGCCTCATTGAGTTGCAGCGCGGCCACTCCCCGGCCCCGTTTAAGCGCCTGGTGCGAACGCGCCCAGTCCACCAGAATCCGACGCATCACGTTCGCGCACACGGCGAAAAAATAAGTGCGGTCGCGCCACTCGGGCTGAGGCGACTCCACCAGACGAACGTACGCTTCATTTACCAGCGCCGTGGTTTGGAGCGTGTGATCCCGCCGCTCGTGGCTCATGTAACGCCGCGCCATGCGATGCAGTTCCGCATAGACAAGCGGGATCAGCTCTGGCAGCGCTTGCTGATTTCCCGCCGCCCAGGTCCGCAATAAACGGCTGACCTGATGTGTTGACGAGGCCATCCGAGCCGCCCTCAGGCAGATCTAACCGGCTCAAATGTACCACCTGCTCGGTGTCTTTTCTATCCTGCGGCTGACACTTGATGCTGACAGTTTTCGTCAGCAGTTTCCGCATTAGAAAGTCGGAGCAGGCAAAACGGAGAATTCCGAATGGCTTCCGTTCCGCCTGCTCCTGAAACAGGAGGTTCTCTCAATGAAACTCGTAATTGCGGGAATTGCGCTCTCCGCTCTGCTGGCAACGTCCGCGCCAGGACAGAACCTGAGGGAATACAGGGGAGAGATCCCGTTCGCCTTCCACATCGGATCTGTCAGCTATGACGCGGGCCAATACCGCGTGTTCCGCAGTTCGCCCAACAACCCCAGCGGCTGGGAGATCGTCGGTACCGGGAGTGTGAGCGGTCTTTTCTTTGCGATGCCATCCGACCCCGGCACGTACGACGGCGGACACCCCATTCTCCGCTTCAACTGCTATGGCCGGACGTGCTTCCTGTCCGGTATCCGGGGCGCCGAGACGTATGCCGTGTGGAGTCTGTCGCCCTCGCTGCTGGAGCGTGAAACTGCGCGGCGCGCAGCCTCGCTCGAAGCCCGAATCGTCCACTTGACCCACTGATGCAACGAAAATAGCCCTGCCGGGGCTCCTGTCCGCGATAATTTGTCCGGAGCTCGGCCTCATCTGCGCATTAATGCGCACTGCCAAGCCGCCGGCGGCGTCGGTCCGCAGGCGCAATTTTACGCGAAAAAGGTGGCGCATTTCCATGCCGCCGCGGTTATAATTCGCGCAGGAGCGGGTGCGCGCGGTCGGTCTGTACCGGCCACTTGCGCCGCCCGCGTATGGTGGCTCCGCATGTGGAGCGAAGGTCATCGCGGCGCGATCGACCGGCTGCTGCCACCGGCCTGCCTGGGCCCTTGCTGTCCCGTGCGGCGCCTTCGGTCCATCCGGCGCGCTGCTGATCATCCCGGGAACCCACGGCCGCTGCAAGCCGGCAACTGGAGCAAGCCATGAGGTCCGACCTGTGGCGGCGCGCTGAAGATCTGCTCCACGCGGCGCTGGAGCTTCCGCCGGAGACGCGCGACGACTTTCTTCGAGGCTCCTGCGCCGGCGACGACGAACTGCAGACGGAGGTGCGCTCCCTGCTTTCCTCCGAGCAGCAGGCGGGAAGCTTTCTCGAGCGACCCGCTGCGCACCTCCTGGCCGGCGGCGATTCACTCGCAGGTCAGACGGTTTCCCATTACCGCATCGTCGACAGGATAGGCGGAGGCGGCATGGGCGTAGTCTACAGGGCTGAGGACACCCGTCTGCGCCGCTTCGTCGCGGTAAAGTTCCTTTCCGAAGCTTTCCTCCGCGATCCGGAGGCGCTGAGTCGCTTCCGCCGGGAGGCGTACACCGCCTCGCGCATCGACCATCCTCATATCTGCACCGTTCACGATGTCGATGAAGACGATCACGGACGACCGTTTCTGGTGATGGAACTGCTCCAGGGCGAGACGCTCCGCGAGCGGCTGCAACGCGGCGCCGTAGCCGTTCCGGACATCCTTGATTGGGCAAACGACGTGGCGGGCGCGCTGCATGCGGCGCACGACGCCGGTATCGTCCATCGCGACATCAAACCTGCCAACCTTTTCCTTACCACCTCCGGTGGCGCCAAGATTCTCGATTTCGGTCTTGCCAGGCTGGTGCGCCCCAGGCAGTCAGCCGTAACCACGCAGGCGCTCGACGATGGTGAATTTCAAACCAGCCCTGGCGAGGCGCTCGGTACAGTGGCCTACATGTCGCCGGAACAGGCGCGCGGAGAAGAACTGGACCCGCGCACCGATCTGTTCTCCCTTGGCGTGGTGTTGTATGAGATGGCCACCGGCCGCGCGCCCTTCAGCGGCGCCACCACCGCCCTTGTTTTCGACTCCATCCTGAATCGCACGCCGGCGCCGCCGCGGGAGTGCAATCCCCGGCTTCCGCCTGAGCTGGACCGCATCATTCGCAAAGCGCTGGAGAAAGACCGGCAGGTGCGGTATCAGAGTGCGGGCGAGTTGCTGGCCGACATCGAGCGCCTGCGGCGCGAGATTACCTCCGGAGTCGCTTCGCAGCCGCGGCGGAAGCCTGTGTGGATTGCCGTCGTCACGATCGTCCTCCTCGCCATCGCCGCCGCCGCGATTGTTTCCGTCTGGCGCGGGACTCGGCCGGAGCGGTCGGCCTCCGAGCTCACCCCCGTTCGCCTTACCGCAAATGGCGCCGACGACTCGGTGGAAACGGCGGCGATCTCGCCCGACGGCAAAATGCTGGCCTATTCGGATCGCGACGGAGTGCACGTCAAGGCGACGAAAAGTACCGAGAGCCGCCTGCTGCCGAATACCCGGCAAATGTCGGTCCGCTACTGGAGCGCCGATGGCGCCCAGATTTTCCTCAACAATGTGGACGAGAACTACAGCATTTCGCCGGTGGGAGAGAATCCACATCCACTCGGCAGGAGCGTCCCGTTCCCGGATGGCCGGCATATTTTCGCGTACAGCGAGGACGCGATTGAGCTCAGGCGCCTCGATGGGCGCGTGATTGCATCTGTTCTCCGAACCGGCAACCACGGCGAGCTCCAGGCGCCCATGGCGCCCGGCGATGGCTATGTCGCCGCGGCATTC
This sequence comes from Bryobacteraceae bacterium, assembly GCA_035653295.1. Lineage (GTDB taxonomy): Bacteria > Acidobacteriota > Terriglobia > Bryobacterales > Bryobacteraceae > DASRCB01. The sequence goes on along the minus strand of DASRCB010000373.1, from coordinate 1,644 downwards.
TTCGCGTCGTCCGGCAGCTACGGGTCATTCTGGATCGATGCCTGGAACCTCGAGACCGGGCGCCGCACGAATGTCGTGCCGCCGCAGACGCGCATCATCACCGGACTCACCTGGCTGCCCGGCGGCAGACTCGTCTATGCTCTGTCGCAGCGCGAGAGCGCGGGCTCAATGCCACCCGAGGACCTGTGGGATGTAAACGTGAATCTCGGCTCCGGGCTGCCCATTGGCGCGCCTGTCCGGCGGACGAACTGGACCGACTTTCTGATGGAGGACCTGAGCGCGAGCGCCGACGGAAGTACCCTCTGCTTTCGCAGAACAAGACGACACATCGATATCTGGATCGGCACGCTGAAGGCCAAAGGATCTGTGCTGGCCAATGCGCGGCGGCTCACCGATGCGGAATCGTTCGAGTGGCCGGCCGCCTGGACGCCGGACAGCAGGGCCCTTGTGTTCTCGTCTGATCGCAGCGGCCTCTTCCAGCTTTACCGCCAGGAAATTGACAAACAGACGGCCGAGGCGCTCACCTTCGGTTCCGAGATCATGGGCGGACGGATCTCCCCCGATGGCAAGTGGCTCGTTTACGGTCTGTCGCAGACGGGCGTCTCCAGAATCCGCCTGGTGCGTGTCCCGCTGACCGGGGGCGAGCCTCGTGAAATCCTGGTGAGCGATAGCCTCGTCGATTACAGCTGCAGCCAGAGGCCGGCAGGCCCCTGCGTGATGCTGGAAGCCGGTCCGGAGGGGCTGACAGCCTCGGTGCTCGATCCTCTGAAAGGACGCGGCGCACGCCTGTTTTCTATACCCAGCCTGGGCGCCGCCGCCATCTCGCCCGATGGAACACGCTTGGCCCTCATACAGGGCCGGAAGATTCGCATCGTGAGTCTTCACGGTGTTCCCGAAGCCGAAATCACCGTCTCCGGCGCCGACCGCCTCCAGGACATCAGCTGGACCGCGGACGGATCTGCTTTCTTCGCTGCCGAGGCGCACGGGGGTTCCGAAACGCGCCTGCTTCATGTCGACCGCAGTGGCGCGTCGCAGATCATCTGGACGGTTCCTGGCCTGGTGGACCTCGGCGGCATTGCTTCGCCTGACGGGCGCTATCTGGCGACATACCGAAAAATCATTGCGGGGAACGCCTGGATGGTGCAGAACCTCTGACGCGAAGTGTCCGCCAGAGCCCTCAATTTCCAAACACCGCGTGGAAATCAATCACCAGATGTGTTCGCGGCTGGAACACCACCGCATACCCATCCACATATCCACGTTCGAACCCACTCGGCGGAGGCGGCAGTTCTTGCTCCACCTCCACCGGCAGAGGACGGACCCTCTTCTCCCATCCGGGCGGCAGCTCCCCCGTCCGGTAATATCGTTTCGCCAGCCCTGGCGGTAAGTCGTGCCGCCGGTAATACGCCCGAATCACACGCAGATGCTCCTCCTGGAAGCACCTGTCGCCATACCTGTGATGCCGCTCGCGATCCTCATCGCCGTCATGATCGCGATGTCTGCGGTCGCGCTCGTCGCTCCACCGCCTCCCATCGTCGTGATCATCCCCTCTGGCGTTGACGATTCCGGAGGGGAATACGATGCAGGCCGCGATGATGAGGGTTCTTAATACTCGCATGGGTTCACCACGTCGAGTATATGCAG
>DASRCB010000372.1:0-17373 GCA_035653295.1 Bryobacteraceae bacterium | reverse complement strand
CGTCACTGATTGACCGGACGCTTTGTTTTCACGCCCGGTGGACCACAATTCAACGCACTCGCCGCAACCCGGAACGTGATGTCCGGACTACAGCTCACTGCCTGTACGCTGTCCTCGTCGTTTAATTGAATGCGCATCGTTATCCCTTGCGGTACCGATCCGGAGAGGAGCCCCGTTTAGCGCCGATTAAGACGCCCAGCGGTTGCAAACTACGCAACGAACAACGAACCGAACAATCTGCTCAGCCTGGCCAGCCTTCGCATTACGATCTTCGCAAAGGCAAAATGGGCTGGATATGGAAGTTGTTGAGACCATTGTGTCAATTCCGTGTGACCGTCATTCGATGGAACCCATTTTTCCGGTCCGGAAGTCCTCAAACGCCTGAATGAGCTCCTGGCGGGTGTTCATTACGAAGGGTCCATAGCGCGCGATCGGTTCGCCGAGTGGTTCGCCGGCGAGGAGCAGGATGTCCACAGGCTGCGCGCCGGGATTGGAGAAGCGCACCTGATCGCCGTCATGCGCGAAAACCACGAGGCGGCCTTCGCCGTCCACTTCCGAGCGTCCTTCGAACTGCGCCGTTCCGCGGATCACGTATGCCACGGCGTTGTGCGATCGCGGGACTTCCTGAACGTGGGTGGCGCCGGGAGCAAGAGTGAAGTGCAGATACTCGATGGGCGTGCTGGTCTGGACGGCCCCTTTGACTCCCATCGACTCGCCGGCGATCACGCGGGCGGTGACGCCGTCGCGCTCGGCGACGGGGATGTGTGCGGCATCGAGCTCCTGATAACGAGGTGGGCTCATCTTGGCCTGCTTCGGCAGGTTGACCCAGATCTGGAATCCTTCGAGCCGGCCGCCGGTGCGGACGAGATCGGTTCCGGGCATCTCAGAGTGCACGAGGCCCGAACCTGCGGTCATCCACTGCACGCCGCCGCGGTTGATGACGCCGCGGTTGCCAAATGAGTCGCGGTGCTCCATTTGACCTTCGAGCAGGTAGGTCACGGTCTCAAAGCCGCGGTGCGGGTGGTCGGGGAAGCCGGTGGACTGGCCGGGTTTCAAGGTCCACGGCCCCATGTGGTCGAAGAGCAGGAAGGGGTCGACTTCTTCGAGGCGGTGCGTGGGAAAGGCGCGGCGCACGGTGACGCCGCCGCCCTCGGTGGTGCGCTGGGCGGCGACGGATTCGGCCACCGAGCGGGTGTTCAGATCAGTTTGGACAGGCATCTATTTGCGGCCTCCATTATCTTGATGTCAAGATATATGATGCCTGACGCGAGAAAAGGATTCAGGGCTGGCTGATTGTTCGCAAGAGGCCAACTGAATCTCGAAACCGGACACGATCCCGGCACGAATTCGCCGCGGCAGCGAGCGGTTTCAGCAACTTGCCCGGCCGGCCCAAAGGACCTTCGACTGACCGGGGGCCAACATGCTCTCATTTGGGAGGGATCTGCTCCATTCTGTGCGCATGTTGTGCAGAATGCCCCGCTTCAGTCTGGCGCCTCTGCTGGTGCTGGCGCTCGGCATCGGCGCCAACACCGCCATCTTCAGTGTGGTGAATTCAGTGGTGCTGCGTCCGCTGCCGTACCCGGACTCGGATCGTCTCGCGTTGATCTGGGAGACCGACCTGAAGGACGGGATACAGCGCGAAGGCCCGTCCGGTCCGAACTTTCTCGACTGGAAGGAGCAGAGCCGATCATTCGAAGAGATGGCGCTGCTGGAGGTGGGAACAGGCACGGTCACGGGCAAGGGAGAGCCGGAGCAGGTCACGGGTCTGCGCGTCACGACGAATTTCCTGCCGATGCTGGGGGCACGGATGGTCCTCGGACGCGGGTTCACGGCGGCAGAGGGCGCCGGCAAAGCCCGCTATCCGGTTGCTGTGCTGAGCAACGGGTATTGGCGGCGCCGGTTCGGATCGGACCCGGGGGTCGTCGGTACGACCTTTATCCTCAACAGCGAGCCCTACACCGTGATCGGCGTGCTGGCTCCGGACTTCTACCATGCACTGCCTGCGGATCTGTACGTGCCGTGGCCCGTGGCGGAACTGCGCGCCAAGAGCCGCGTGTCGCACGATTTCGGTGTCATCGGGCGGCTCAAGCCGGGGGTTACGATGGCCCAGGCGCAGGCGGAACTGAGCGCCGTCGCGCGCCGCATCGATGCGCAGACGCCGGGTCTGGCGGGCTGGGATGTGACCGTGGTGGGGATGAAACAGGCGCTGTTCCAGTACATCCGGCCGGCGCTGCTGTTGCTGTTGGGAGCGGTGGGACTTCTGTTGTTGCTGGCATGTGTGAATGTGGCGAGCCTGCTGCTGGGCCGGGTGACGAGCAGACGCAAGGAACTGGGGATTCGCGCGGCGCTTGGCGCCGGCCGGGGGCGGCTGATTTCGCAGGTGCTCAGCGAGAGCTGCGTGCTGAGCATGCTGGGCGGCGGAGTGGGGGTGTTGTTCGCGTTCTGGGGCGTTCATCTGCTGAGCGCCGTCCTGCCCAACACGCTTCCGATGCCCGAGGCCGGAGCGGAGATCGCGCGCCCTTCCATCAACGTGGATGGCCGCGCGCTGGGGTTTGCGCTGCTGATCTCGACCGGGGCGGCGTTGATTTTCGGACTGATTCCAGCGCTGCACGCGGCGCGCACGGATCTGAACGACGCACTGAAAGAAGGCGGCAGGACCTCTTCGGCATCGGGGAGCCGGTCGTCTATCTGGGGTTTTTTGGTGGCGGGCGAGGTAGCTTTGGCGAGCATGCTGCTGATCGCCGCAGGTCTGGCCATGAAAAGCTTTGTCAATGTGCAAAGTGTCAATCCCGGTATTCGGCCGGATCATGTCCTGACATTTCACATGCGCCTGCCCACCGACAACCTCTACACGAGTGCTCGCGAGCAGGCCGCCTTTTACCGGCGCGTGATCGACAAGGTGGCGCAGATCCCTGGTTTCCAATCCGCCGGTCTGACCGATGTACTACCGCTCGGGCAGCAAAATGACCGGGAATATTTCACGATCGAGAGGCGCCCGCTGCCTGCGGGACGGGCTCTCGTCGCCGACTTTCGGCGGGTCAGCCCGAGTTACTTCGAGACGATGGGAATCGGGCTCCGCAAAGGGAGGCAACTTTCCGATCGGGACGGCCCCGGCGCTCCAGCGGTGATTCTGATCGACGAAACGCTGGCGCATCAGTATTTCCCTGACGAGGATCCGATTGGCCGGCGCATGCGCTTGTGGGGCGGATTGCGGCAGATCGTGGGCATTGTGGGCAAGGTGCATCATTATGGCCTGGAACGGCCAGCCGAGCCGACGATCTATGCGCCATTCGAGCAGATGCCCGACAAGGCCATGACGCTGGCGGTGCGTACCACGGTGGACACTCGGTCGGCGGTGATGGCGGTGAAGCAGGCGGTATGGTCGATCGACCCCAACCAACCGGTGTTTCAGGTCCGCAGCATGGATGACTATCTTTCCCTGGCGGAGACGGCGCCGCGGATCTCCAGCATCTTATTGTCACTGTTCGCGATCACCTCAGTTCTCCTGGCAGCGCTCGGGATTCATGGAGTGGTTTCCTACGGCGTGGCACAGCGGACCCGCGAATTCGGACTGCGTATGGCGCTTGGCTCCACACCCGGGCAACTCAAGGGGCTGGTAATCCGGAACGGCCTCAGCGCGGTGATCATCGGCCTGCTGGGCGGGATGGCCGGCGCCGCGGCGCTGGCATCGGCAATGCGTGCATTGCTCTTCGGAGTGACGCCGCTCGACCCCGCAGTAATGATTGGAGTCTTCGCCCTGGTCCTCACCGTGGCGCTCCTGGCGAACTATATGCCAGCGCGTCGCGCGACGCGTATCGATCCGATCCAGGCGTTGCATGATCGGTAGCGGGCGGTGAGTGAGGTGGTGGCTGAGGTGAGATCCGGCGTTTGCGGGCCAAACGCTTGCACGGAGGCGGGCTGAGAGCCCGCCGCAGGGCGAGGCCCTGCCCCCCATCGAGCGCTCGGCTCAGGAGAAGGTCCAAACTCCGGGTGCAAGCCCAAGGCTTGCACCACAATCGGCATTTCAAAATAATGTCCAAAGTTCAGGGGCGGGCCAAAGGCCCGCTCTACAAGGGGCACATGGTCTGAAGCCGCGGTGCGGGTGGTCGGGGAAGGCGGTGGACTGACCGGGTTTCAGCCCCGTGTGGTCGAAGAGCAGAAAAGGTCGAAGTTTGCCGCCGATGCGCTCGAGGCGCTCCCGCATTTCGGGGACGGCCTTTGCTGCGGCATGCGTAAACGCTGCGCATCGCCTCCAGCGCGATTCGGGAGACTGGGCGCGGCTCAGCGACACCGCGCCATTCTCGGCCGCGGGCAGATAATCGAACGGTATGCGACTGAGTCGGTGGATCGCTCTCGTTCTGGCGTGCGTGGGACTCGCGACGGCCCAGGAATATGACATCGTGATCGCGCGCGGGCGTGTGATGGACCCGGCTACGGGACTGGATGCGATCCGTGATGTAGGCATTCAGGGCAGCCGCATCGCGGCGGTTTCCGAAAAGAGGCTGAAAGGACGAAGCATTATCGACGCCCGCGGGCTGGTGGTCACGGCCGGCTTTATCGATCTGCACCAGCACGGGCAAACGCCGGAGAACTACGCATTCAAAGCGCGGGACGGGGTGACTACGGCGCTGGAGCTGGAGGTCGGCGTTTCACCGGTGGATCCGTGGTACCGCGAGCGCGAGGGCAAAGCCCTGATCAACTTCGGCGCGACGGTGGGCCATATTCCGGCGCGGATGGCGGTGATGCACGACACCGGATCGTTTCTCCCGCACGATCGCGCGATCGATACGGTGGCCTCAAAGGAGCAACTGGAGGAGATCCTTGCGCTGCTGCGGCGCGGGCTGGACGAAGGCGCGCTGGGCATCGGGCTGGGTATTGCGTACGTGCCTGCCGCAACACGTGAGGAGATCTTTCGCGTGTTCGAGGTAGCAGCGGGTTTTCACGTGCCGGCATTCGTACATCTGCGCAGCGCTGGTCCGGTGGAACCCGGAGGCATCGACGCGCTGCAGGAAGCGATGGCGGATGCGGCAGGCGCGGGCGCATCGCTGCACGTGGTGCACATCACCAGCACCGAGCTGCGCCAGACGCCGCTGGCGCTGGCGATGATCGAAGGCGCGCATCGGCACGGACTGGATTTCACCACCGAAGCGTATCCGTACACCGCCGGGATGACGGATATCGCGTCGGCCATTTTTTCCGAAGGCTGGCAACAGCGCAACGGAGGGATCACGTATCACGATCTGCAGTGGGCGGCTACGGGTGAGCGGCTGACGGAGGAATCGTTCGCGCGGTACCGGAAGCAGGGCGGCATGGTGGCGATCCACGCGATACCGGAAGAGGTGGTGCGGACGGCGATGGCCGACCCGGAGGTGATGATCGCCAGCGACGGCATTCTGGACCATGGGAAGGGGCATCCGCGGGCTGCGGGGACGTACGCGCGCGTGCTGGCGAAGTATGTCCGCGAGGAGCACGTGCTGACTCTCATGCAGGCGCTGCGCAAGATGAGCCTGATGCCGGCAGAGCGGCTGGGCATGCCGAACAAAGGCCGGCTGCGGGTGGACGCGGATGCCGACATTACGGTGTTCGATCCGGCGCGGGTGACGGACCGGGCGACGTTCGAGGATCCAGCGCAATACTCGGAGGGCATTCCGTACGTGATGGTCGGCGGGGTGTGGGTGGTGAAGGGCGGGCGCGTGGTGGATGGAGTCTTTCCGGGGACCGGCGTGCGGCGGCGGCGCGCTACGCCGTAGGCGGCGTCCAGTGATTGAGGATGGAGAGCGCTTCCTGAAGATTGGCGCCCTCATACACGCGGACTTCTCCGTTTTTGAGAACCACCCGGACGGAGTTTGGCTGGTACGTGACTTCCTGGATGTCGTCGACGTCGAGGTCCAGCATGCCTCCATGCTAACCCGGGGGGTCGCCTGGAAGCGATAGAATCAGGGCAGGGAAGGCCTGCATGCCGGCGTGGTTACAAATTTTGCTGCTGTTCGGCGCCTGGCTGGCGCTGATGAAGTGGGTGCTGCCGCGCTTTGGCGTGGGCACGTGAATGAGCCGCGACTGCGAGGCCGGGTCCCGGCCTGAGAAACCGAAAGCGGACGGCAAGGCGATATAGCAGCGGGCGGGAGGCCCTGCCCCCCATCCGTGCAAGCCAAGGGCTCGCACTACAAACGGCCTGCTGCGTAATGGGTGGAGGCCAGCGCCGTCTAATGGACGAGCGCAGCCTCATGGATCAGACTACCCCGAATCGTTTCATGTTCGCCACGGGGATCGAGTGCAGTTACCCTGTGATCACCGGTCTCGACGGGCGGGACACGCGTGTCGACGAGATGGCCAGCTGCGGATTCTACGATCGCTGGCGCGAGGACTTTCATCTGGTCCGCTATGACCAGGAGCTCGAGTATCTTCGGTATGGTCCCGATTACTACCGCTGCCACCTGGCTGCCGACAAGTACGACTGGGCGTTTTGCGACGAGACGTTCGCGGAGCTGCGCCGGCTGGGGATTATTCCCATTTGCGATCTCTGCCACTTCGGCCTTCCGGACTGGATCGGAGATTTTCAGAATCCGGACTGGCCGGAGCTTTTCGCCGGGTATGCCCGTGCTTTCACCCGGCGGTTCCCGTGGGTTCGATTCTACACGCCGGTAAACGAAATTTTCGTGAACGCGACGTTCTCGGCGGAACTGGGGTGGTGGAACGAGCGGCTGAAATCGGAGCGCGCGTTCGTGACATCGCTGAAGCATCAGTGCCGGGCCACGATTCTGGCGGAGGAAGCGATTCTGGAATCCTGCCCGCACGCCATGTTCGTGCAGAGCGAAGCGACATCGTTCTATCATCTGCGCTCGCCGGAGGCACTGGCGCGGGCGCACACGCTCAATATGCGGCGCTTCCTGTCCCTGGACCTGTGTTACGGGCATGAGGTAAGTTCCGCGATGTTCGAGTTCCTGATGGATAACGGCATGACTCGTGACGAGTATCACTGGTTTCTCGATCACGGGCGAGCGGTGCGCCAGCACTGCATCATGGGCAACGATTATTACTTCACGAACGAGCACCTTGTGCCGCCCGAGGGCCCACTGATCGAGACCGGAGAGGTGTTCGGGTATTACATCATCACGAAGCAATATTACGACCGCTATCATCTGCCGGTGATGCATACGGAGACGAATCTGGCTGAAGTGGACCGCGCGCCGGGGTGGTTATGGAAGGAATGGGCGAACATGGCGCTGCTGAAGCACAATGGCGTGCCCATTCTGGGCTTCACGTGGTACAGCCTTACCGATCAGATTGACTGGGACACCGCGCTGCGGGAGAACAACGGCAATGTTAACCCGTTGGGCTTGTACGATCTGAATCGGAAGATTCGGCCGGTGGGCGAGGAGTACAAGAGGCTGGTGCACGACTGGCGCTCCGTTCTGCCGCTCGACACGGCTTGCATGGCTATTCAGAAGTCGAGCGAAGCGATGCAATTGGAGCCGTTGCCCGTAGAGGCGGGCTGAGAGCCCGCCGCAGGGCGAGGCCCTGCCCCCCATCGAGCGAGTAGCTTCCGGAAATCAACCAATTCATTAACAGGTGTAAATGTGGGGCTGTGGCCAGAGCCGGTCACAGGGCTTGCAGGAACTATATCTTGCCTGTTTTCTATTACTTCATCAGAATTTTCGGGCAGAGCCGAACGGCCTCGGGAGTAATGTGGGGGCGTAAAGGGAGTTATGAGCAGGCACAAAGCAGAAGAGAAAAGGAATGGGGCGGGGAGGAGCGAGAGAACGCCGGCGAAGGCGAAGGATAACGTGCAGTTTGGACGGAAGATGATTTCGGCCGTGGTGGAAGCGATCAGGGAGAAGCTTGACGCGAAAGACTTCAAGCCCACCTTGTCGGAGTTCATCCGGCTTGTGCAACTGGAACGCGAACTGGCGGACGAAGAACCGCTGACGGAGATCAGAGTGACATGGTGCGAACCGAAGAAGGCATCCGAACCCGAACCATAGGTTACGCGCCGCTGCCATCCCAGGAGAAGTTCCATAACTCGAAGGCGCGCTTCAAAGGGTTTTCCGGGCCAATCGGGTCGGGAAAGAGCCAGGCTCTTTGTCAGGAGGCGATTCGGCTGGCGTATTTGAATCCCGGGAGGCCGGGCCTGATCGGAGCCCCGACGTATCCGATGTTGCGAGACGCAACACTGAGCACGCTGTTCGAGATTCTGAACGCGAACAGGATACCGTATGACTTCAATAAAGCGGAGAATCTGCTGACGCTGAATGAGGTGCGATCGAAGATCCTGGTCCGATCGCTGGATGAATTCGAGCGGCTGCGCGGCACGAACCTGGCGTGGTTCGCCGTTGACGAGCTGACTTACACGGCGGAAGAGGCGTGGCTCAGGCTCGAAGGGCGATTGCGAGATCCCAAGGCGAAAAAGCTGTGTGGATGCGCGGTGTGGACGCCGAAAGGCTTCGACTGGGTATACAAGCGCTTCATACAGGAGCCGGTGGAAGGTTACGAAGCGATTCTGGCGCCGGCTTACGAGAACCGGTTCTTACTCGATCAGATTCCGGATTACTACGAGCGGCTGAAGAGCAGCTACGACGAGCGGTTCTTTCAGCAGGAAGTGCTGGGCGCTTATCTGAATGTCAGCGCCGGGCAGGTGTACCACGCCTTCGACCGAAAGATCAACGTAACGAAGGCCGAGGCGGATCCGGTGCTGCCGCTGATGTGGGCGCTGGATTTCAACGTGGACCCCATGAGCTCGGTTATCGCGCAGAGAAGCGCGGATGAGGTGAAGGTGCTGGACGAGATTGTTCTGCACCGGGCGAGCACGGAGCAGGCATGCGAGGAGTTTCATAACCGCTACCCAATGTGGGAGGCAGGCGTGAAGATTTACGGAGACGCTTCCGGGGAGAGAATGCAGACCTGCGGGAACTCGGATTATGACGTGCTGCGCCGTTTTTTCCGGGAAGCGGGGTATCGGAGGTGGGGCCTGGCGAAGGGCGCGAGCAACCCGCCGGTCAAGGATCGGGTGCAGATGATGAACTCTCTGCTGCGATCGGCGGATGGGGAAACGGCGCTGTACGTGGATGCGAAGTGCAAAGAACTGATCAAGGATTTCGAGCAGGTAACTTACAAGCCGGACAGCAGCGTGGTGGATAAGGAGCGGGACTCGCAACGGACGCACTTATCGGACGCGCTCGGGTATCTGGTGTGGCAGGAATTCAGGGTAAGGGCGCCGTTCGGGCCACAGTCGCGCGGGCTTATGTAGCGCCGCGGAATCGGGGCTGGCGCAGGAGGGCAGGCTAGGCGGCCTGTCCCATCACGAAAACACTTGCAGTTTTACAGGGGCGGGGAAAGGTGTGTCAATGGACAACGCGACGGAGATCATTCGAGAGCATCCGGAGTACCGGAGCCGGGCTCAAACGTGGAGAACTTACCGGGATCTTTATTCGGGTGGAGAACAACTGCGGGCGAATGCCGACCGGTATCTGATCCGGAGGCAGAAGGAGCCCGGAGAAGTTTACGGGGAGAGGCTGGGACATTTCTTTTATGAGAACTACGCCGGTTCGATTGTGGACTGGTACACGGCGACGCTGTTCCGGCGTGAGCCGGTGATCCTGTTCGACGGCGCTAACGACAACGCGCGGCGATTTCTGGCGCAGTTCATTGGAGACTGCGATGTCCGAGGGACGAGCCTCACCGAGTTTTTCCGGAAGCGGTTTACCGAGGTGCTGGTGTATGGGAAGAGCCACGTGCTGCTTGATTTTCCGCGACACGCCGGCGGGGTGGAGTCGCGGGCGCAGGAGGATGCGGAAGGGGTCTCGCGAGCCTATCTGTCGGCGTTCACTCCCGAGGAATTGACGAACTGGAGCTACGACGAGCACGGCGGTTATGAGTGGGTCGTGCTGCGGACAACGGCGCTGCGAAAAGCGCGGGTCGAAGACGCGGAATGGATCCGGGAGACGAAATGGGCGTACTTCGACAAGGAGTGCTTCCGGATTTACCGGCACGCAGAGGCGGCGCAGCTGGGCGGCATGCTTCCGTGGACGGAGACGACAACCGGCGCGGTGGAACTGGTTGACGCGGGACGGCACGGACTGGCGAAGCTGCGGCGCGTGCCGGTTATCGACGTGGATGCTCGGGAGGGGTTGTGGCTGATGAACCGGTGCGGGCTACTGCAGCTGGAACATCTGAACAAATCCAATGCGCTGTCGTGGGCGCTGACCATGGGACTGTTCGCAATGCCGGTGGTTTACTCGGAGCGCGAGTGGAACCAGATGGTGGGGGAATCCTACTACATCCAACTTGGTCCGCAGGACCGTTTCGGATGGACGGAGCCGGAGGGGAAGGTCTACCAGATAGCCGCGGATAACCTGCAGCGGCTGCAGGAGGAGATATACCGCGTTTGCTACGTATCGCAGGCGGGGGGATCGCTGGGCGGTCCGGGCTCGCAGTCGGGGCTGAGCAAACAGCGGGATTTCGCGATCACGGAGGAGGTGCTGCGGGCGTACGGCGACGCGGTAAAGGAGGCGATGAAGCGCGTGCTGCGCGCCGTGAACGAAGCCCGGGAGGACGGGCTGACGGTGGAAGTAACAGGAATGGACGAGTTCGACATTGGGGATTTCAGCACGGAACTGGCGGACGCGAAGGCGCTGCTGGGTCTGGGGATGGAATCGGCGACGCTGCGCAAGCAGGTGTACAAGAAGCTGGCGCTGAAGTATCTGTGCGACAGCAGGCAGGAAACAAAAGACCGGATCGCCGCCGAGATTGAAGGCAGCGTCGAGGGCTGAAGGCCGGCGCACCGGAATAAGGAGAGTCATGGAAGCAAACGAGACAAGGCAGGAGAAGACGGCCGCGCCGGACCTAAGAGCGGTGGTGCGCGGGGTGATCGACGAATTTGTGGAGGCGCAGCGCCAGAAGGCAGAGCCGGCTTACAAAGCGGAACTGGTGGAGCAGCGGCGGCGCCGCGAACAACTCGAGACCCGTGTGAACGAGTTGATTCAGGAGAACGTGAAGGCGCGGCTGGCGGCCGAGGAGGCGGACCGGAACGCGTTGATCCGGGCGGAACTGCAGCGGCTGGGGGTTTCCAAGGTCGACCTGGCGTTTCGCGCGGTCAGGGACGATGTGGTTCGCGGCGAGGATGGCCGACTGGTGGCGCGCGGACCACAGGGCGAGGTTGGGCTGAAAGACTTTCTGACCAACTTCGTGAACGAGAACCCCGAGCTGCTGCCGGCAAGGATCAGCGGGGGCTCGGGAATGACGCCGGCGCAGAAGAGCGGGCCGGCGCCGTCCGGATTCGATCTGGACAAAATCCGACCGGGGATGAATCCGGAAGAACTGGAGCGGGTGCGGCAGGAAATCTCGCGGCTCGCTTCGCAGACCCTGCGGGGGCTGTAACCGAAAGTGCGGGGCGGGGAAGCCCGGGCCGCAACAAAGAAACAAGGAGAAAGAAGAAGCAAAGAGTATGGCGACAATTACATCAGCAAATATCGCGAATGCGATCGTGAAGCTGGTTGCCGTGGACGCTCTGCCCGCGCTGATGGGCAATCTGGTGATGGGCAACCTGGTGAACCGTGACTACGAGCCGATTCTGGCGCGGGCGGGCGATACGATCAACGTGCCGATTCCGCCGGTGATGGTGGCGAATAACATTGCCGAAGGCAACACGGTGCAGCCGCAGAATCCGAATCTGGGGAACGCGCAGATCGTTCTCAACACGCACGCGGAGGCGACGTTCCAGATTCCGGACGTGACCAAGGTGCTGGCCGTTCCGGACCTGCTGAAGCTGTACATGCAACCGGCGGTAATCGCGCTGGCGGAGAAGATCGAATCGGATCTGCTGAGCCTTTATGCTCAGTTCACGGCCAACAGCGCGGTGGGGGCGCCGGGGACGCCGATCAGCGAAGAAGCGGTGGACGCGGCGGAGACGGCGCTGTTCCAGTCGAAGGTGCCGGCGAGCGCGGCGAAGTACCTGGTGGTGGACTCGACGTCGTACTCGGCGCTGCGGCAGATTCAGCGCTTCAGCGAGTTCTATTCAGCGGGCGAGGCAGGCCTGAGGGCTCTGGTGGACGGGTCGGTCGGAAAGATGAAGGACTTCTTCATTTTCCGCTCGCAGTTCGTTCCGAAGACCGGCAGCTCTCCGGCGACCACGCACAATCTGGCGTTCGCGAAGGATGCGATGGGTCTGGTTGTGCGCCGGCTGCCTCAGCCGCTGCCGGGTACGGGCGCGATCGCCGAGTACGCGGAGATGGGCAATTTCGGCCTGCGCGTGGTGATGAGTTATCAACCCAACACGCTGGCTCAGCAGTTCACGGTGGACGTGCTGTACGGGTGCGGCGTGCTGCGGAATAACTTCGGCGTGCAGCTGCTTTCGTAGCTGAAGGACCGAGCGACGCAGCATAACAGGGCGGCAGAAATGCCGCCCTTTCGATTTTTGAGGAGAAGACAGCGATGGACTTACGAGCTTATTACCAGAAGATACGCAATACGGAAGCGGACATAGCGGACGAGCACACGGTGATTGTGAGCCTGGAAACCGGAGACGGCGGGACGGCGGGGCGGATGACCGAAGCGCGTCGCGACCTGGCCGCGCGGATGGTGGTGGAGGGTCGCGCGCGTCTGGCGAGCGAGGCGGAGCGCGAAGAGTTCCAAAAGGCCCAGCAGAAGCGCTGGCAGCAGGCGCGGCGGCGTGAGCAGGCGAGCGTCCAGGGCGGGGTGCTCTCGGAACAGGATTTGAAGGCGATTCGGAACGCGGTGCGGCCCGGGACGCAGGACTGAGGCGCGGCGTGGCACTGTTCAACGATGGTCCGATCAGCGGGATCGTGGATCTCATGAACTATGAGACATCGATCCTGGATGTTGCGAGCACGGAGGGGATCGACACCTCGGCCAAGCTGCAACTGGCGCAAAGCGAGATTGCGGCGGAGCTGCTGCGGTTCCTGCTCGAGACGGAACGCGGCGCAGAGCCGTCCGTGGGCATCTCGCCGCGAAGGTCTTTGGGGGTGGGAGACGTGGTCGTCACGGACATACTGCGCCGGTGGCACACGTTACGCACGCTTGCGTTCGTGTTTCGGGACGCGTATGACAACCAGCTGAACGACCGGTATCAGGGGAAGTGGGCCAACTACGACCGGATGCAGGGAGAAGCGAAGCGAGCCTATCTGAAGACAGGCGTCGGCCTGGTTTGCAGACCCGCTCCCAGGCCGGCAGCACCGGCAATAACAACGGTGACGGGCACCTCGCAGCCGGGAACTTACTATTTCGGGACCTCGTGGGTAACAGCTGACGGGGGCGAGGGAGTGTGCAGCGATCCCGCGGCGATCGCACTTACAGACAGCACGCAGGCCGTCATTTCGCCGGGGGCCGGTCCCGACGGGATCGTGGGCTGGAACGTATACGCGGGCCCGCAGGCAGACGACCTGAGCCAGCAGAACACCGCCGCGCTGCCGGTGGGCAATAGCTGGATACAACCAATGCCGCTGACATCGGGGGGTGTTCAACCTGGAACGGGTCAGGCGGCGGACCGCTGGATCGTGAACGACCAAAGACTGCGGAGGGGATGATGGCTCTGGTAGCAAGTCAGGTTGGCGGAAAGGTGAGGAGCCTGCTCGCGGCGAATCTTGGCGCCGCGGGGGCGCAGGTGGCCAGCGGTTGCGGAATCGCGATACCGGCGCTTTCGGCGGGGCAGGTGATGGGCGGCAACGTGGCCGCCGAGCTGGCGGAAAAGAGCGTAGGCGCGCACTATCCGTTATTTCGCGTGTCGTGCAGCAAGGTTGCAAACACACTGCGGGAGAAGTTTCGGACCTTTTCCGGGCAGGCGGAGGTGACGGTGGAAGCACTGGTTACGCAGGACCGGCTGGACGGTATCGAGGATCAGCTTCACGGGTGCGTCGAGGCGGTTACGGCGGTGCTGGACGCCAATCGTGGAGACTGGGGCGGCGGAGCGCTGTACAACGGCGGCTACGAAGTAACTTTCGGGGCGGTAAAGCACGGCGGTAAGAACTTTCTGCAGAGCGCGCGGATCGTGATTGCGGTGGATGTAAGTAAGTAGGAGAGGAAATGGCATCATATATTTCGTCAAACAATAATCGCCTTTATGTGGGAGTGGAGCCGGCCTACGGTATCGCCGCGAGCGTCAGCGCGGCGAACCTGACGCCGCTGGTAAGCCTGAGCACGAGCTACAAGCTTCAGCGGCCGCACCGGAAGGACAAGACCGGCACCAGAACGTACATGGGGGAAGTCAGTGGAGTCCGGCGGAGCGTGGATTTCGAGCTGCGCAGCTATTTGTGCTCATGGGGCGATACGACGCAGGCGCCGCCACACGGCGCGCTGGTGCAGGCGGCGCTTGGCGGGACGCCGCTGGCCTGGGGCGGCAAGCCGGTCGCGTCGGTTAACGGCAGCACGGTGACGTTTTCGAGCGCGCACGGGCTGATCCCTGGGCAGGCAGTGTGCTGGGGGGGCGAGATACGATTCGTTTCCGCCATTGCGAGCGAGTCGGCGGTGCAGATCAATGCCCCATTCACGGGCGCGGTGGCGGCAGGCGCGGCTGGTTCGCCAACCATGACCTATATGCCGGCTGAAGAGCTGCCGAGCGCGACGATGTTCGACTACTGGAGTCCCGGCACGGCGGTGCAACGGGTGGTGAGCGGGGCGGCGATCGGCAGGATGACGATCGGGGTCAATGGCGATTTTCATGACCTGACATTTCGAGGCAGCGCGGCGGACCTGGTGGACAGCGGGAGCTTCGAAGCGGGGCAGGCGGGGCTGAGCGAGTTGCCGGCGGAACCGGCGCCGAGTATGGTGACGTACTCGCTGGTGGCGGGGAACCTTGGGCAGGCATGGATGGGAGTTATACCCTGGCAGGCGTTCACGGTTACGTCGGCGCAGATCACGGTGGACAACGATCTGGAGTTACGCGATCAGGAGTTCGGGTTCACTCTGGCGCGAGGGATCTCGCCGGGGGCGCGCACGATCAGCGCGACGCTAAGCCTGTTCGCGCAGGACGATGCAGGTGTTACTTCGTTGTATCAGGCAGCGCGGCAGAGGTCGCCGATCAGCATCATGCTGCAGCTCGGGCAGCAGCAGGGTCAGCTTATGGGCATTTACCTGAAGAGCGTAGTGCCGGAAGTGCCCTCGTACGACGACGGACAGCGCAGGCTGCAGTGGAAGTTTCAGAACAGCCGTGCGCAGGGAGGCGCGAACGATGAGCTGTACATTGGGTTTGCCTGAGGGGAACTGGAGGAGCAGTGTCGAAGTGGAAGCGCAGACCGTGCCTGGCGTACAGTTCGCAGTTCGGCGCATGTCTTTAGGGCGCCGGAATGAGCTGATTCGCCGAGTGCGCGAGCTGTCGCGACAGGCGGAATTTCACGCCGCGGGGGATTCGACAGAGGACCGGCTGCAAGCTGCCGCGATGGCGCTGGAGATCGAGTCGACATACATTCGCTGGGGGCTCATATGGATGGAAGGGCTGACGATTGACGGCGCCCCGGCGACGACGGACCTGCTGATCTCGGATGGACCGGAAGGGCTGGCCCGCGAAATAGCAGCAGCAGTCAAGGCGCAGTGCGCGCTAAGCGAATCCGAGCGAAAAAACTGATCGTCGCCTTCCATTTTCACCGCAATGGAAATCAGACCGGGTGGAGGTGCGACGAATGCCGTAAGAACGGTCTGGAGAGAGCAAGAAACTGCGGCTATCCTGCGGCGCGGGACACCGAGCCAGGCAGGCCGGTGTGGGCACGAGATGGCGTATGGACGATGGAGTGCCCACGGAGCTATATCAGCGCGGAGAGCGTTTCATTACTCGAGACGTACGCCGTGTGGGACGCGCTCGGACAAAGCGCAACAGAGCGGATGCCGGCGCGCGTCGTGGACGCGATATTAACGCTGAGGGCAGAGGAGGCACGCGAGAAGAGTCATGGCGAGCAGCAGAAGTAACGAAGGAGTTGGTGGATCGGCCGAGAAGGTTACGCAGGGTTTGCCGGGAATCACACAGACGGACACGACGACCGCGGGATTGCTGGCCCGGACGGCGCAGGAAGTGGTGCAGAACCTGAGCACGCTGAACAGCGGGATCGGCGGGCTGAGCGCGCTTCAGGAGGCGCAGGCGGCCGCGATGCAGCAGAATACCGCGGCGCTGGAACAGAATACGCAGGCGCGCGGGGGAGGCGCCGCGAACGCGGTGGAGAGCGCGGCGGAAAGCCTGCTGGGAGGCGGGGGGCTGTTGGCGCCTGTGCTGAGCGGGATTATGAGCCTGTTCGGAGCGTCAAGCTCGCAGAGCAGTGGGGTTGCCGAACCATTTTCGCTGCCAGCGCCGATTGGTGTGCAGGCGACGATCGCCTCGAGCGGCCGATCCCTGGCGGAAACGACTCTGAACCCGGGCGCCGATTCACAACCGCAGACGGCGTTGAATGCACCGGGGCCAGCGCCGGGCGCGAGCGCGAGTGGTGGCGGGACGGTCATTGTGCAGGTTAACGCCATGGATAGCCGGTCGTTCCTGGACCACAAGGACGAGATTGCTCAGGCGGTGCGGGCGGCTGTTTTACAGTCGCACGCCCTGAATGACGTATTAGGCGAGTTATAGGGCGATGGCGATGACGTTTCCCGCATTAAGAACTTCAGCGATCGCCCAATATCCTTTCCAGAGCCGGACGACATACAGCACTGAGATACTCCGGTTTGTGGACGGGTCGGAGCAGCGATACAGCAACTACGGACAGCCGGTCCGCCGCTGGGTTATTCAGCTGGACCGCGTGGATGAAGGCGAATTGTCGGCAATCCGGCAGTTTTTCCGGGCGCAGGGCGGGATGGCGGGGCGGTTCGCATTTGCCGACCCGGTGACCGGGACAGCATACGCCAACTGCAGTTTCGATCAGCAAGGCCTGGACGGGGGGGTAACAGATATTAACCGCGGGGGAGCAACCCTGATGATCAGAACGAACGGCCAGTAAAATGATCTACTTTCCACAACTGAGCACCGGCGCGGTGGCGCAACTCCCATTGCGATGGACGGATACCTTTCGGGCCGTGGTGAACCCCTTTATGGACGGCAGCCAGGCCATGCTGAGTGACGCGCCGGCTACGGGAATCACGTGGAATCTGACTTACACGGGATTAGCCGAATGCGAGCGCCAGACATTACAGGGATTTTTTGAGCAGACGCGGGGCGGGCTGAAGACATTCACGATGCTTGATGCCGCCGACAATCTACTGGCCTGGAGTGAGGATTTCACGCAATCGTGCTGGGCGCCGGGACCGCTGCTCCGGATTACCCCCGGCGCGGCAGATCCTTTCGGGGGCACGGCGGGGATGACAATGACCAACACGGCGCAAGCGAGCCAGGCGGTTTCGCAACAGATCAACGGTCCCGGTGGTTATCGGTACTGCCTGAGCGTGTATGTC